>NZ_JAKJHX010000161.1:0-8127 GCF_021648855.1 Tychonema litorale BBK16
CATCAGCCAGCGCGATCGAGGTTTGTGAAACAGCCAAAAACTTAGGGCCAGCGGTATTAAACCTAAAAACAAATTCCAAGACATCCAGCGGACATTGTGTCCCATTGCCCGCAGCGCTTCTACGATTAAATCCATAAGTTATAATTTTCTACAATTAAAGGGATTGAGGCAGCTTGAATCTATTTTAGCCACTAATTGGTTTGGGTCAATTGGAGGAGACGGCAATGCCGTCTCCTGACGGGGATTTACCCGATCGGAATTTGAATCCGAAAAGTTGTCCCGCGCCCTATTTCCGAAATACACTCAATCTTGCCTTTGTGCTTCTCCACCACAATCGAGTGGGAAATAGACATCCCCAACCCCGTGCCTTTCCCGACTTCTTTTGTAGTATAAAATGGATTAAAAATGCGATCGATTACCGACTGTGGCATTCCCATACCATTGTCCGAAATTTCAATCGCCAGCATTTTCTCAGAAGTCACCTTGGTAGCAATCGCAATTGTACCAGGATTTTCTTCACATTCCAGAATAGATAACTTTTTATATCGTTCCTCGATCGCATCAATGCCATTAGCAATAATATTCATGAACACCTGATTTAGTTGACTAGGATAGCACTCCACCAGTGGCAACTTCCCGAAGTCATTAATTACTTGAATTGCAGGCTGGCCATTCAGTCCCTTCAAACGGTGCTGCAAAATCAACAAAGTGCTCTCAATCCCTGCATGAATATCCACCGGCTTCATTTCAGATTCATCCAGACGCGAGAAATTTCTGAGCGACAAAACAATTTGTCTGATTCGCTGTGTTCCTACCTGCATGGAACTCACTATTTTAATTAAGTCTTCAGCCATAAAATCCAAATCTATTTCTTCAATTTTATTAAGAATTATTGGATTAGGTTGTGGGAATTGCTCGGCGTACAAATTTACTAAATCGAGTAAGTGTCTGGTATACTCATTAAGATATTTAATATTACCATGAATAAAGTTAACAGGATTATTGATTTCGTGAGCAATGCCAGCAACCAGTTCGCCCAAAGAAGACATTTTTTCCGTTTGAATTAGCTGAGCTTGAGTAGAACGCAATTCTAGCATCGCTGTTTCGAGCTGTTGAGCTCTTTCTCTTTCTAGTACCTCACTTTGTCGCAGTGCTGCTTCTGCTTGTTTGCGCGTCGTAATATTCTGAGCAAATCCAATGATCACCTTGGGTTGGTTATCAGCATTCCTGCTAAAGATAGTATCCCGACTTTGCAGCCAAAACCATTCACCATTTGCTCCTAGCATTCGATACTCAATTTCCCAAACTTCGCCATCTTTAATACCTGCAAAGCTAGCATGATATTCTAGAATTTTCACCATGTCTTCGGGGTGGAGTAACTGAGGCATCAGCATCGAACCCATTTCTTGAGTTTCGTCAAATGTATAGCCCAAAAGTGTTCCCACTGAAGAATTAGCGTAGATATTTCGCTGTTCTTCTAAGTCGTAGAGATACAAGATTCCGGGAGTAGCATCGGCTATTTTTTGAATGAACTGCTGGCTTTCTTGTAAGGCTGCCTCCGCTTGTTTGCGATCGGTAATATCAATGGTGATACCGTCCCAAAGAATATCGCCGTTTTCTGTGGATTCTGGACGCGCATTTACCTGAAACCATTTGATTTTAGATGAGGGCAAAATTAGCCGTCCTTCCCACAGCCAAGGCTGTATGTTTTTAGCAGAAATAGTAATGGATTCGTAATAATCTTGGCTATCATCTGGATGAACTAAATCGATTAATAAATCAGAATTTTGCTGAATTGCTTCTGGTTCCAATTCAAACATTTCTCGGCAAGCAGGACTCACGTAAGGAAAACTTACAGAGTTATCTGACCGCAATAAACATTGATAAATCATCCCCGGCAAATTGGCTGCTAGCTTTTGAAATCTGCTCTCGCTTGCCATCAATTCTTTTTCTGTTTCCTGGCGTTCGGCAATTTCTGTTTGCAACTGCACAAAAGCTTGACTCAATTCCGATGTTCGCTTGATTACTCTATTTTCTAAGTCTTCATTCACTTGTTGAAGACTTTCTTCTGCTTGTTTTTGTTCGATCGCAATTCCGGCTAAATTTCTTGCTACTTCTATGAGTTGCCACTCAAACTCTTCGGGAGTGCGTGGCCCAGAATAATACATCACAAAAGTTCCCAAGAGTTGAGATTGAGATGAGAAAATAGGAATAGACCAACAAGCTCTCAGTCCAAAGCTTAAAGCTAAATCTCGATAATTTTCCCACAGCGGATCGTTGGCAATATCTGTGACAATCACAGACTCTTTGCGATAGGCAGCAGTGCCACAGGAACCAATATTCGGACCGATCGCTACACCATCAATAGCAGCATTATAACTCTCAGGCAAACTCGGTGCGACTCCGTGCATCAGGTGTTTGCCTTCTTGATCTAAAAGCAAAATTGAACCCATCATATCTCTAGATTGCTGTTCAATAATTTTCACTAAAGCATTTAAAGTATCCCCCAGAAGAGTGCCTTTAGCAATCATTTCTAATATTTCTTTTTGACCAGCTAACCAACTTTCAGCCTGCTTGCGCTTGGTAATATCGCGGGCCATCCAAATAACGGTGTTTTCCTGCATTGGCGCAATGTTAGCAACAAACCAAATTTCTCTGTTGCCAATTTGCAGGCTGTATTCTAGTGATTGGTTTTGCTTTGTGTCGGCGACAAGTTGAATTTTGCTGAGGAAATAATCTGCGGTTTCTAGTGGAAATAATTCGTGCAGAGTCTTGTTGATAATTTCTGCTGGTGGCTTATACAAAAGTTCGGGATTTGTCGGCGCAACTTTCAGATAACGTCCTTCCCGATCAATCACAAAAATGACATCATTCATGGCTGCAAATAAGGCCCGCAGTTCTGCTTCAGAATCTTGCAGGGCGATTTCAGCTTTTTTGCGATCGCTAATATCCGTCCCCACGCATAGCAATCCTCTCAAGTGTCCTTTCTCATTCAGCAAAGGTTGATTTCTCCAGACTATCCACATTTTGCCTCCATTACGGTGGATAACTTCATGTTCTTGATTGAAGTATCGTTCTGCGTGTGGTAGGAAATCTCTAGTTATTGCCAAAATATCTAAATCTGCACCCGATATCAGAGTCCAGATCGCACTTTTGCCAATTATTTCTGCTTGTGAATACCCAAAAACACTCTCAGCAAACTCATTGAAAAAAGTAATATTGCCTCGACTATCCAACTGCACAATGATGCTATTAGCATTCTCCACCAATTGCCGATACTTCGCCTCACTTGCGCGCAACTTGGCCGGCCCATACACCCAGTTAAACGTCACCACACCGCTCAAAAGTGCCAACAGCCCGCCTCCAGTCAGCCAAAACCCCCGGAATGGTGAATTTTTTTGCCATCCCCCCAGAGGAATTGCGGCTAACTGCCAGGAACCGCTGGGTAATGTCACTTCCAGCAGTACGGGATCTTGCTGAAAAATTGCTCCATCGCCGAAAAACACTTCGCCGGACACTCCCTTTCCGTCTTTGCCTCGCAGAGCGTATTGTAGCTTGGCTGAGGGGTCTTTGATGCCTGTCTCATTGAGGAGGATATCTTGGTCGATGAGAACGCCTGTCAAGCCCCAGTAAACTCCTGTTTCGGGTTCTGCGCCGGCGGGTGTGAGAAAAATGGGCGATCGACTTATAAACCCAATGTTACCTGCCAACAATTTTACTGGTCCAGCAAGTACAGTTTTTCGAGTCGCGATCGCCTCTTCGACCATTTGTCGCTGTGTCGGTATCGTCATCAAGTCAACTCCGATCGCCGATTCATTGCCTACAAGCGGATACATATAAGCGATGGTGGTACTTTTCACCAAACCGATGCTACTAATTCCGGCTTGGTTGGCCAGCAGAATTTTCCCCATAGCTGCAAATTCCGCTTCGCTGATGTTTGGGTTTTGGGAGACATAAGCCACCAAACCTCGCATCAGAAATAACCGCGAGTTCAACCCGCCTTCGAGATTAGAACGGACTGTGCTAAGTTGGTTGATGGTATTAGCGCGGTTGTACTGCCAAAAGCGTAGCTGTTCCGATCGATCTAAAAGGCAAACACCACTCAAAATTGCTACTGATGCGGAAATTGCGGCTAAATACGGTGAAATTTGGAAATTTTTCATCATAAAGTAGGGCATTTGTGGCTGATTTAATTATATTGTTCAGTTTGAAGATAAGTTGATTTTAGTCCGACCTGCGTAGTGAAGTGCAATAGCTTTGGTATAAATTGATATATAATTGTCAAAAAGCTACGGCTGCCGAAATTGGGAGTGTCCCGGAATTTATGGGGAAATGGGCGATCGACTTTTGGCAGATTTGGCAGAAAGATTAAACTGAAGTTAGCAATTATATTCAACGCTACGGCGAATCAATCATAGGGTCAAATTAATGCAAGAACAGTTGATGGAAGCGATCGCACCTTACCGCGATCGGGTAGATTATCTAGAAGTTCGCCTCGAAAAAAGCGAGTCAACAGCAATTAGTTTTCGCGGCCTTCAGTTGGATGCCGTCAACCGCAGTTTTAGCCTCGCCGGTGGTATCCGCGCTTGTCACAAAGGCGGCTGGAGTTTTGTAACTTTTAATAGTTTGGCTGAATTAAAAGACCGTATTGAAGAAGCTGTGCTTCAGTCTCGCTTAGTCGGTAGCGAAAAGACTGTACTAGCAGATGTCACACCGGTTCAAGATTATGTAGCTGTGGAATTGGGTCGCGATCCACGCTCTATTACTTTAGCAGAAAAACGGCAGTTGTTGCAATCTTATAACCAATTGCTATTAGATTATGACCCGCGAATTCAGACCACAATGGCTGGTTATAGCGACAGATTTGGGATTACTTACTTTGTGAATTCTCAAGGCACTTCCATCGCTCAAGAGCGGTTGGATGTGACTGGACGTTTTGGAGCAATTGCCCGTGGTGAGGGCGGTGTGGTGCGCCAAGGGTTTGAGTCTATTCATTCGCGATCGGACTACGATGTCTTGACAAATATTGAAGATCGTGTTAAAAATGCTGCGGTTAGAGCTGTCAGCCAACTTGAAGCAAAATCAGTGAAAGGCGGTCAGTATCCGGTGATTTTAGACCCTTATTTGTCAGGGGTATTTATTCACGAAGCTTTCGGTCATTTGTCGGAAGCTGACGGCATTTACGAGAACCCAAAAATGCAGGAATTGTTGACTTTGGGTAAACCAGTCGCGATCGCCCAATTGAATGTAATTGACGACGCAACTTTGCCTGGATTACCGGGAACATTGAAATACGACGACGAAGGTGTGCCCGCTCAGTGCAAACATTTAATTAAAAATGGCGTTTTAACCCAACGAATGCACAATCGCGAGACTGCGGGCAAAATGGGTGAAGCTCCGACGGGAAATGCGCGGGCTTTGAGTGCTACTTTTATGCCATTGGTAAGAATGACTAATACTGCGATCGAATCTGGCGAAAATTCCTTTGAAGAAATGATTGGCGATATCGCAGAAGGAGTTTATGCAGTGCGGATGTTGGGGGGACAAACTAATGGTGAAATGTTTACCTTTGCGGCGGCTCAAGGTTACATGATTCGCGACGGCAAATTGGCTGAACCCGTGAGCGATGTGACGTTAAGTGGTAACGTTTTTCAGACACTAAAGGATATTGAGGCGATCGGAAATGACTCAGTTTATGCCTACGGTGGTTGTGGAAAAGGTGGCCAGGGCGGCTTACCCGTAAGTGTTGGTGGCCCCCATTTGCGAATTAAAAATGTCGTTGTCGGCGGAAGGTAATCAAAAATAAAAAACCCCGACTTCTTGAAGGAAGCGGGGTTTATCTACTGACTAACAGAGGAGTGAAAACATAGCAAAGTATGGTTATGGGAATTCTGCATTTCTCACGTGGCCATCTCAAATTAAAAGACAAGTTTTATACAGACAAATTTCTGCGATCGCTTACTTAAAACTGTTTCATTTCTGCTTCAAGTACCCGAACCAAATCTTGATTACCACTGGCTCTAGCTACTTCGATGCGGTGTGCCAGTTGCTTCTGAATATTAGCTCGGTGGGTTTCGGCTATTTTTTTGACGTTTTGACGATTTGCGTTCATGATGGTGCTTCCTTATATTAAATTCGGTGTAAACCGCTACCCTTCTAATATAACGCAAAATTTCAAAAAGTATCTAAATTTACAAAATCTTCATATTTATTGACCGATCGACCAAAATAGTCTATAGTCCAGCGTAATCGACCAAAATAGTCTATAGTCCAGCGTAAAAGTCAATAGGCAAATCTTGACAATTCTGATTAATTCCCCTAGAGCGTATTTTTTTGCCCCGGAGATTCCCTCTTAGCCCCCAGCCCTAGAGGGATCGAACCCGTCAGATATCAGAATCGTGTCTAGGAATTTGAGAGAATTTTCAAGTACGATCGCACTGTCTCAGACAAGCCCATCTCTAGCGCCTCAGCAATTAAAGCATGACCGATCGATACTTCTAAGATATTAGGAATAGAGCAAAATTTTCCTAAATTTTGCAAGTTTAAATCATGTCCAGCATTGACTCCTAAGCCAGCATCTTGAGCGGCTTTAGCTGCTAACACATATTGTTCAAAAACTGATGCTACTTTGCCTTCACGAAATGCTGTGGCGTAGGGTTCTGTGTACAGTTCTACGCGATCGGCTCCCACTGCTTTTGCTAGCGGCATGAGAGCCGGGTCTGCATCCATAAACAGACTAACTCGAATGCCATGATCTTTAAGTTTTTGAATAATTGGTAGCAGCCGATCGCGATTTTCGGGAATGTTCCAACCACTGTCGGACGTGAGGACATCGGGAGCATCAGGTACTAGAGTACACTGAGCTGGTTTGACATCGCAAACTATATCCATAAATGGATGTTGAAAAGGATTACCTTCGATGTTGAACTCTACGGTTAACATTTTCGCTAATTCGTAAACATCCGAGGCTTTGATGTGTCTTTCGTCGGGGCGGGGATGGACAGTAATCCCATGAGCTCCGGCGGCAATTGCTATTTTTGCGGCTTCGGTAACGCTGGGGATGCCGATATTTCGAGAATTTCTCAGGAGGGCGATTCTGTTGATGTTGACGCTGAGTTTGGTCATGGAATTGCGATTTGTTGGTTTTTGAGTAAAGGCGATCGGTCTTTAATTATCTTCTATTCCCATCCCGCTGTCCGGTAATATTAGAAAGCATTAATTTTAACAGCGCGGCATGGCAACTATTTGGGAACTCGATTTTTACAGTCGTCCAATCATAGACGAGCGACAGAAAAAAAAATGGGAAGTGTTGATTTGCGAAAGTCCGCTGAATGTGGGCGATGATGCAGACTCTCTGTTTCGCTACTCACAGTTGTGTCCTAGTTCAACGGTGAATTCTCTCTGGCTAGCTGGTGCAATTAAAGATGCGATCGGCTCTGCACCGAAACCACCCGAAAAAATCCGGTTTTTCCGTCGCCAAATGGCCAACATGATTACCAAAGCCTGCGAGGATTTGGACATTCCTGTGGCATCGAGCCGCCGTACCCTTGCCCTCAACCTGTGGCTGGAAGAGCGGATGCAATCGTATTACCCTGCACAAGAGGGTTATCAAGCCAGTGTCAACCCTTCGGTGCAATTTGTACCCGAAACGGCAGTTGCGCTGCCCGATGCTTTAATCGGCGAAAAATGGGCTTTTGTGAGTTTGCCGATCGCCGCTTTTGATGAAATGTCCGAGTGGGATATCGGATTTGGCGAAGCTTTTGGGCTGCCGATGACAGGCTTGGGGCCAGAAACGCAAATTCCGGGGCTGATTATATTTTCATCAAGAGCAAATGCCCTCGCTGGTTGGATGTCAGGTTTGGAATTAGCTTTTATGAAATTTGACTCTGGTTCCCCTCTTACCCCCGCCAGGCTGATCTTGGATACTGGAGCTAATGATCGCTGGATTTTAGCTAATATCAGAGATGCAGCAACGATCGCAGAAGGTGAAAAATTTGAGGCTGCTAAAAAACAAGCAAAACAAGTGCATTTCTTAGCAATCCAGTCAAATCCTGAATCAGAATCTTTCGCAGGATTTTGGCTGCTGCATGAATTAAGTCATTAGTCATTAGTCATTAGTCATTAGTC
>NZ_JAKJHX010000161.1:8227-9706 GCF_021648855.1 Tychonema litorale BBK16
GATTTTGGCTGCTGCATGAATTAAGTCATTAGTCATTAGTCATTAGTCATTAGTCGTTAGTCATTTATTGGTTCTATAACCAATTCCCAATTCCCAATTCCTAATTCCCAATTCCCAACTACCGACAACATGACCAATCACCAATCAGCAGACCAACTGCTAGAATTAGCCACCAAAGCAGGTGCCGAAGCTGCTGAGGTATTGGAGTCGCAATCGTTCTCGCGACCAGTTTTTTTTGAAGCAAACCGCCTCAAACAGCTAGAAACAGCCCAAGCAGAAGGGATTGCCCTACGGGTGTGGAGGGATGGGCGACCTGGTTTGGCGGTGGCTTACGGGCCCGTGGAACCCCAGATTTTGGTTGATCGCGCGATCGCCCTTTCCCAACTCAACGAACCCGAAATCATCGAACTCGGTAGCAGTAACAAAATAGTCTATCCCGATCTCGGACACTCGATCCCCGTCGAACAGCTAGTAGAATGGGGGAAAAGTGCGATCGCCACCATTCGCGAAGCCTATCCAGAAAGCCTCTGCACAGCCGAATTTGACTGCGAAATAGAAAGCACCCGTTTGCTGAACACTAGAGGCTTGGATTGTAGCCACACCGACACCACCCTCAGCGGTTACTTATCCGCAGAATTAGTGCGGGGAGAAGACTTTCTGAATATTTGGGAGGGCGAAACCGAACGGGGTACTCTCGACATCAACACCATCACCAAGCGAATTTTGCAGCGGTTAGAATGGGCGAAAAACAATGTAGCACCAGCCACAGGGCGCGTACCAGTTTTGTTCACAGCCAAAGCCGCCGATTTGCTGTGGGGGACTGTGTGTGCAGCTTTGAACGGCAAACAGGTACTCGAAGGAGCTTCACCTTGGAGTGATAGATTAGGAGAACAAGTCACATCACCCCTAGTCACACTCTCCCAACAGCCAGATATCGGGCCCTATAGCTGTCCCTTTGACGATGAAGGCACTCCCACGCGATCGATCACATTCATCAACAATGGAGTGTTGCAGCTATTTTATACCGATCGCACCATCGGTCGAGCATTAGGCAGTGGCACCACCGGCAACGGATTTCGCCCCGGTTTGGGTAGTTACCCCACACCCAGTTTGTTCAATGTTTTGATTAAACCAGGAGAGCGATCGCTAACCGATTTAATTGCCCAATTAGACGACGGAATTGTCATCGATCAAATGCTTGGTGGAACAGCCGGAATTTCCGGCGACTTTTCGATTAATGTCGATCTAGGCTACCGCGTCAAAAAAGGTCAAATAGTTGGCAGAATCAAAGATACAATGGTTGCCGGCAACGTCTACAGCACCCTCAAACAATTAGTAGAATTAGGAGGAGACGTAGAGTGGAACGGTTCTTGCCATACACCCTCTGTAATTGTAGAAGGATTGTCCGTCACAGGCAAAAATTAAAGTCATTAGTCATTAGTCATTAGTCATTAGTCATTAGTCATTAGTCATTAGTCA
>NZ_JAKJHX010000162.1 GCF_021648855.1 Tychonema litorale BBK16
CCGGAAAATTCACCTCACAGTGCATCGAGAAAGTAAAAACACTATCATCATCTTGGAAAATTACAGCAGTCCCGTCTCCTTGGTGAACATCTAAATCAACAATCAATACTTGACGAACTAAACCCATGTTTTGCAAAACACGAGACGCGATCGCCAAATCATTAAAAATACAAAAACCAGACCCATAATCGGGGAAAGCATGATGAGTTCCACCCGCAGTATTGCAAGCCAAACCACATTCTAAAGCAAGCTTGGCAGTCAGTACCGTCCCAGAGGAGGCAATACGAGTCCGATTGACCAGAGCCGGACTCCAAGGAAGACCAATTCGCCGTTGAGCTTTGGCATCAAGCGTCCCATTGCAGTAAGCTTGAATGTAATAGTCATCGTGTACTAATTCAATCCATTCTGACGGAGGAAGTTCGGGAGCGTGAAATTGAGTGTGGGAGGCTACCCCGTCCGCGAGCAGCATTTCATAAAGCAGCCGGAACTTAGCCATCGGGAAGCGGTGACCAGATGGGAGCGGTGCAACGTAATCTTCGTGGTAGATAATTGGTAAGTCCATCAAGACTATTATATAGCGATCCTAAATCATTTGTAAATTTCTTACTCCCTCCCCTTTCTAAGGGGAGGGTTGGGGTGGGGTAAAAAACTTACGACTCCTGCAAGGATTACTATATAAGGAATAAATCTTTAATTGAAACTGCAAAATCTCAAAAAACTAAATTCTCTGGAGAACCTGTAGATGCAACTAAAAATAGTCTGGCAATCGGGAATCAACAACCAAGAAAATACTGACAACCTTCATCATATCAGTCAGTGGTGGGCAAACCTCAATCATAAAGAAATTGTCTGGGTCGAGCGCATGATTCCACAAATTGGTGGGATGAGTGAAATTCACTGGCATCCCCAGCGGTTTGACGAAACATTTATAATCATCAATCCTGAAATTCGCACCGATACTCTTTATTGGTACAAACCAGATTCTTATGTGGAACGGAACAGCGCAGTTCAGAAATTGGAACTAGACAACCTACAACAGCAACTGTACCTTTATCCTCAGTTGGAACCAGACATGGTAATTCGCATCGGAATTCGCGAAGTTAAATATCAAACACTTGAAATTAAGAATATCGAAATTGCCTTGGGAGAAGATAATATTATGCTGCTATGGGACTCAGAACAAGAACTTGAAATAAAAATCGCTCTCAGCCCCGAAAATATTGTTAAACTTAAAGGATTACTGGGAGATAGATGACCACAAAGTTAAAAAGGAGCTTGATAGACGTTGTGAAACAAAGGGCATAGGGCATAGGGCATAGGGCATAGGGCATAGGGCATAGATAATTCAACTAAATTATTGAGCAGTTACTAATAGCAAAGATTAAAAAATGGCAGAAAAAATGCTAATTCGACCAGAAAATATTGTAATTTTAATTATTGACGATCAACCTCATAGCCTGCGATTTCTATCCAATATTTTGGTAAAAGAGGGGTACAGAGTTCAGCGGTCAATTTCTGGAGAATTGACAATTAATGCTGGCTTCTCTTCTCCTCCTGACTTGATTTTACTCGATGTTGTTATGCCAAGAATGGATGGCTATGAAGTCTGTCAAAGACTGAAAGAAAATGAAAAAACCCGCGAAATTCCGGTAATTTTCTTGAGCATACTCCATGAAACCGATCATAAAGTTAAAGCTTTTGAAGTTGGTGGTGTTGACTATATCACTAAGCCTTTTCAAGTCGAAGAAGTTTTAGCGCGGGTCAAAAATCAGCTAATTATTCAACAGCTATCAAAACAATTAAAAGAGCAGAATTCTCAACTACAGCGAGAGGTAGAAGTTCGCAAACAAACAGAGCAAGCACTTCGCGAAAGTCAAGGGCGGTTGCAGAAATTGGCGACTAATATACCGGGAGTAATTTATCAATTCGTGAGGGATTGTGAAGGGAAATTAAATTTTGAATATATCAGTTATAATTGTTTAACAATCTATGAGTTAGAAGTAGAAAAGATATTAGAAAATCCTGAACTTTGTTTTAACCAAAATCATCCAGATGACGGAGAAGCTCTTGAAAAAGCGGTTACAATGAGCGCTGAAACTTTGGAACCTTTTGCCTATGAATGGCGGATTGTTACGCCTTCAGGAAAACTTAAGTGGCTGCAATCCAATTCTCGACCTGAAATGCGTGACAATGGAGATGTTGTTTGGTATGGTGTGCTTTTTGATATTAGCGATCGCAAACAATCAGATCTAGAAATGGGGAAAGCTCAAACAGCTTTAGAACGGCAAATTCAGCGAGAATTGCTGATTGGAAAAATAACTCAGCAGATTCGATCGAGCTTGCAGCCAGACCAAATATTTCAAACAGCAGTAACTCAAATTGGTCAGACATTCGGTGTCAACCGGTGTTTAATTCACACCTATACTACTAACCCCCTGGTCGATCTTCCTTTGGCGGCAGAGTATGTCGAACCCAATTGCGAATCAATTCGCAATACATCAATTCCGATTTGGGGTAATCCTCATGTCGTACAAATGATGATTCAAGATCGGGCGATCGCCTCCAATAATGTTTACTTGGAGCCTCTTTTGCAAGCCGTGCTACCCATTTGTCGTGAGGTGAATTTGAAATCGATGTTAGCAATTCGCACTTCCTACCAGGGGGAAGCAAACGGTGCTATTTGCTTGCACCAGTGCGATCGCTACCGAGAATGGACAGAAGATGAAATTGACCTTTTAGAAGCTGTGGCGGATCAAGTAGGAATTGCGATCGCTCAAGCCAGACTTTTAGAACGAGAAAAGCAGCGACTTCAACAACTCGATCGACAAAATCATCACTTGCAAGCAGAAGTTCGCACCCGCGTCCGCGCCGAACAAGCTCTGCAAGAATCTGAAGCAGAATTGCGAGCTATTTTTCTCGCCATGACTGACTTAGTTCTAGTCAGAAATGCCGAAGGGCGTTGCATCAAAATCGCCCCAACAAGCTTATCAAATTTGGTTAAACCTTTCAGCGAAATGATGAACAAAACTCTGCACGAAGTTTTGCCAAAATCTATCGCTGATTTAGTATTAAATGCTATCCAGCAAGTTCTAAAAACCCAGAAAAGTAGCAATGTTGAATATAGCTTTAGTTCGGGAGAACGCGAAATTTGGCTTGACGCTAAAATTTCTCCGCTTTCGGCAGATTCAGTAATTATCGTGGCACGAGATATTACCGATCGCAAACTATCCGAAGATAAATTAATAGAATCACAGCAAAGAATCTCATTTTTATTACAGCAAACCCCCATAGCAATTATTGAATTAAATCTGAACTTAGAAGTTATTACCTGGAATCCTGCTACCGAAAACCTTTTTGGCTACACCCAACAAGAAGTTATCGGCCATAATGTCCCGGATTTCATCGTTCCAAACAACTGCTACAACCAAATTTTTAAATTTTTAAGCAACCAAGTGAATGCCGACTCTTTTGCCTGTTACACCACCAACGAAATTATTACAAAAGATGGTAGAACTATCGTTTGCGAATGGTATAATACTCCCCTAACTAATGAAAATGGTAGAGCGATCGGCATCGCTTTAATGGCTGTAGATATTACCGAACGCCAGCAAGCAGAAACTGAACTGCAAGAAAGTGCTTTGCGGCAAAGAGCGATCGCCAGAATTATTGAAAAAATGCGCCAGACATTAGACATCCGAGAAATTTTTCACGCCACAACGCGAGAATTAGGTCAAACCATGAAATGCGATCGGGTCGCCATTTACCGTTTCAATCCTGACTGGAGTGGCGAATTTGTCGCTGAATCCGTTGACGGTAACTGGATTTCCCTGATCCAAGAACAGCAAAACGATCTTAACTTCACAGAAGGCACTGTAGAAAACGAAAATTGCCTAGTCCAAAAATTCGATAGCACCTCAGAAGAAGTATGCGATACTTATTTACAAGAAACTGAAGGTGGCGCCTACACCAGAGGTACAACTTACCTTTGTGTTCAAGACATTTACAAACAAGGGTTCGATGATTGTTACATCCAACTCTTAGAAAGATTTGAAGTTAAATCATACATTACCGTCCCCATTTTTTGCGGAGAAAACCTCTGGGGATTGCTAGCATCCTATCAAAATTCAGCACCTCGCCAGTGGAGCGAAGCTGAAATAAACGTCGCAGTTCATATTGGCAAACAACTAGGAGTAGCAGTGCAACAAGCTGAATTGCTTGCCCGCACTCAAAGACAGTCACTGGAACTAATGAAATCTAAAGAAGCCGCTGAAGTTGCTAATCGTGCCAAAAGCCAATTTCTGGCATCAATGAGTCACGAACTCCGCACACCTCTCAACGCTATCCTCGGTTTTTCCCAAGTTATGGCTCGCAACATTTCCATCACGCCAGAACAAAAAGAATATATAGAAATCATTAACCGCAGTGGCGAACATTTGCTGGAACTAATCAATGATGTTTTGTCAATGTCGAAGATAGAAGCTGGTCAGATTGCTGTCAATAAAAACCGATTTAACCTTTACAAACTTCTCGACAGACTCAAGGAAATGCTGCAATTAAAAGCCAAATTAAAAGGCTTATCGCTAATTTTTGAACAGCCACAGAATTTACCTGAATACATTCAGACAGACGAGTCAAAATTGCGACAAGTGTTAATTAATCTAATCGGCAATGCTATTAAATTTACTACACATGGAAGTGTTAATTTGCGGGTCAGGAGCCAACCAGGAAATGACATTATAGGAGAAAATAAATGCCAATTATTTTTTGAAGTGGCTGACACCGGACCTGGTATTTCTCCCTGTGAAATCCCTACATTATTCCAACCATTTGTACAAACAGATACAGGACGCAAATCAATGCAAGGAACTGGTCTAGGTTTGCCGATTAGTCAACAGTTTATCAAAATTATGGGAGGTGATATATCCGTTGAAAGTAAACTCGGTCAAGGCACAAATTTTACATTTAATATTCAAGTTGATTTGGCAACAAAAAGTGATGAACAAGAAAAATATAGCAACAAACAAGTCATTGGTTTAGAGGCAGATCAGCAAAATTATCGGATATTGATAGTTGAAGATATCATCGAAAACCGCCAACTGTTGATCGAGATTCTTAAACCGTTAGGATTTGAAACTCTCGAAGCTTGTAATGGTGAAGAAGGTATTGCGATGCACGCAATTTGGAAGCCCCACTTGATATTGATGGATATGTTGATGCCGATTATGGACGGGTACAAGGCGACAAGACATATTAAGCAAACTCCAGAAGGTGAAGGCACTATAATTATTGCCCTGACTGCTAGTGCTTTTGAGGAGCAGCGACAAGTGATTTTTTCCGCTGGTTGTGATGATTTTATCTGTAAACCCTTTCGGGAAGAAGTGCTGTTTGAAAAAATCGCCACTCACCTGAAAGTACGCTATATTTATGAAGAAGAAAAGTTATCTACTTCTGTGCCGGATCTGACACCTCCCAAAATTTTGACCGCAGAGGATTTGAGTGTAATGCCTACAGACTGGTTGGTCAATTTGTATCAGGCAGCAATTTGCGTTGATGACAGTGGCATATTGGAACTGATTAAGCAAATCCCTGAAAGTGAGGCGGCTCTCGCTAATGCTCTAACAGATTTGGTCGAAAACTTTCGGATTGATATCATCATCGATCTTACTCAACTATATTATGATGAACGACCATCCACTGCCAGTGACTCCTAAAGATATTCTAATCGTTGATGATATGCCGGATAATTTGCGACTTTTATCGACTATGCTGACATCTTATGGTTATCAAGTCAGAAAAGCTATAAACGGAAAACTTGCTTTGCAAGGGGCACAAATGTCTCCTCCTAATCTAATTTTGCTAGATATTAATATGCCGGAAATGAACGGCTATGAAGTTTGTCATAAGTTAAAACAAAATGAAAATACTAAAGATATTCCGGTCATTTTTATTAGCGCCCTAGATGACGTATTGGAAAAAGTAAAAGCTTTTCAAGTAGGAGGAGTAGATTATATTACTAAGCCGTTTCAAATAGAAGAAGTTTTGGCTCGTGTTGAAAGCCAACTTTCCTTGCGTTCTTTGCAATCAAAACTTCAACAACAAGCTAGGGAATTGCACGATCGCAATGCTTTGTTGCAGCAAGAAATTGCTGAGAGGCTGCGGGCTGAAGAAGAGATCCGTTTTTTGTTGGAGACCACGCGGGCGATCGCCGAATCTGTGGACTTTCACTCTGCTTTAGAAGTAATTTTGCACCAAGTTGGCGAAACAATAGGATGGGATTTAGGAGAAGCTTGGATTCCTGATTCAGAAGGAATGTTCTTGAAATCGAGTCGCGGTTGGTATGCTAGCGATGCAAGTATGGCAACCTTCCGCCTAGAGAGCGAAAACTTGACATTTGCTCGAAATATCGGGCTACCGGGACGAGTTTGGGCTTCCCAGAAACCTGAATGGGTGGAAGATGTTTCCGTAGGATACCCAGAGTTTGTCAGAAGTAAAATAGCACTAGAAATCGGATTTAAGGCCGGTTTTGGTGTGCCTATTTTGGTCGGCGATGAAGTATTAGCAGTGCTAGTTTTTTTTCGACTTTTATCTTGTCCAAAAGACTCGCGGTTTATCGATATTTTTAATGTTGTTGGGACTCAATTAGGTTCTTTGATTCAGCGAAAACAAGCAGAAGAATCTCTGAAAATAGCTGAAGAAAAATATCACAGTATCGTGGAAAATGCAATGGAAGGAATTTTTCAAAGTACACCTTCAGGACGTTATCTCAGCGCTAATCCAGCTTTAGCCAAATTGTATGGTTATGACTCACCGTCAGAATTGATATCTAGTATTAAAAATATTTCTAAGCAACTGTATGTTGACACCGATCGCCGCCTTGAATTCGTGGTCACTATGAATGTAGATAATGCTGTTTCTGGGTTTGAATCTAGGGTAAGACGTAAGGACGGGATTGTGATTTGGGTATCAGAAAATGTTCGGGCAGTTCGCGATTTGCACGGTGCATTGATGTACTATGAAGGTACTATTTCTGACATTACAGAGCGGAAATTAGTGCAAGAAGCACTGAAATTTCAACAGGATCAAACTGAGAAATTACTGTTAAATATTTTACCAAGGCCTATAGCAGAAAGATTGAAGGTTGAGCAAAGCACAATTGCTGACAGTTTTGAAGAAGTAAGTGTTTTATTTGCTGATATTGTTGGCTTTACTGAGTTGTCGGCTAGAATGTCTCCGACGGAATTGGTAAAGCGTTTGAATGTGATTTTTTCCCAATTCGATCAGTTAGCTGAAATGTATGGTGTGGAAAAAATTAAGACTATTGGTGATGCTTATATGGTGGTTGGAGGGTTGCCGACACCGAGAGATGATCACGCTGAGGCGATCGCAGAAATGGCTTTGGGAATGCAAGCAAAAGTGGCAAAATTGTCGGCTGATACTGGGGAAAATTTGGCAATTCGTGTGGGTATTAATTCTGGGCCAGTAGTTGCGGGAGTCATTGGTGTTAGCAAGTTTACTTACGATTTGTGGGGAGATACTGTGAATGTGGCGGCGAGAATGGAGGTGACGGGATGTGGAGGCAAAATTCAAGTTACGGATGTTACCTATGAGCTTTTGAAGGATAAGTATTTATTTAAGAGTCGAGGCTTGACTCCAATCAAAGGTAAGGGTGATATGCTTACTTATTGGTTGGAAGGAAGAAAGTAGAAATGGGGAATTGAGGATTGGGAATCGGGCATTGGGAATTGGGGATTGGGAATTGGGGATTGGGAATTGCGTAAGTAAGTCTCGAAATATCCCGATCGTGCAATAATGATGTAACTTGCACAAAAACTCTATTAGTAGGGTGGGTCTTGCCCACGTTATCGCTACATATAGCGCCTCAACTGTCAACCCATGCAAGTTCCAAATCAAACCGGCTGTTGCTCTACACAATTTTTTCCTAATGGCTGAAGTCCCCCAAAATCCGGCAGAACTTGCAGAAGCCCTCAAAGGCTTTACAGATATCAATTTCCAATTACCTGATCCCGAAGACGAACAAATACCAGACTTTGATTTTGACAATCAGGTTGACAATGCCTGGAAAGTGTGCGATCGCTTCGACTTACAAACGGACATCTGGCGGGGACGCATTCTCCGAACAGTTCGAGATAGAGAAAAAAAAGGTGGCGAAGGACGGGGCACTGGCTTTTTGAACTGGCTAAAAGAGAGAGAAATAGGCAAAAGTCAAGCTTATTCCTTAATAGAATTAGCGAAGAGTGCGGATACTTTGATCGAGCAAGGAGATTTAGATCCAGATTCGATTAGAAACTTCAGCAAAAGAGCTTTTGTAGAAACTGCCAAAGCATCTCCCGAAGTACAACTAATGGTAACAGATGCGGCCGGAAAAGGCGATCGCATCACCAGACGTGAAGTCAAACAACTCTCCGATGAATGGATGGCAATGAATTCCGATTTATTGCCAGAAGAAGTCAAGGAAAAAGCATCTACAGGTTCACTACCTTCCCGCTACCTCGCTCCATTAGTCAAAGAAATGGAGAAACTCTCTCCATCTCACCAAATTGAAATCCAAAAAGAAGTAGCAGAAAATCCCGACGTAGATACCGTCAAACAACTAACTTCTGATGCCAAAAACTTATCGAAATATCTCGATTCTGCGGCCCAAGTTCAGGCTCTGAATCAGTCTCACTTAGATATGGAAATGGCCTTAGAAGAATCTTTGCGAGTAGGCTGCTTGGGAACCACGGCCGACGTTGTGAAACAGGCAGCGCAACTAGAACAAACGGTAGTCAAACTCTATACAATTTGGAAGCGATTAGGTAGCTTAACAGATAGATTGTATGTAGATACAGGAGCCAGTACGCCGAATTTGCGGTTGCTTCTGGGATGTTTGGATACACTTTCGGGGGAAAAGATCGAAGTTGATTTCGGAGATGGAGAACGCTCTATTCGTTTGCAAATTATTAGCGAATAGAGTACATCGCGGATTGAGAAATCCCCGTAGGGACACGGCAATACCCATTAGTGTCAACTTAAGGTACAACCAATAGTCCGGCAGGGGTTTAAACCCCTGCCTCAAAGCACAAGTCCTCTCAAAGAGGACTGATATCAAATCCGGTAGCATCGGAATTATTAGTTAGTTGCTGAAATTAGGAGACGGCAGTGCCGTGTCCCTACAATTAATTGGGTAGGGAAACGGCACTGCCGTCTCCT
>NZ_JAKJHX010000163.1 GCF_021648855.1 Tychonema litorale BBK16
TACAACTTATACTTTCACCGTTACACCAACAGCCACTGGCAATGTCACCGTAGATATTCCAGCAGCTACAGCCACAGATACAGCAGGTAACAACAATACCGCAGCCACTCAATTAACTCGTACTGCTGATTTCATCGCACCAACAGTAGCCCTCACATCAACATCCGCAGCAACAGTAACTGGTTTGTTTAGCGTCACAGCCACATTTAATGAAAATGTCACCGGCTTTGATAATACTGATATCACCGTAGCCAATGCGAATGTCGAAAACTTCGTTCAAGTTAATGCCAAAACTTACACTTTTGATGTCACACCTGCTACGAGTGGTGCTGTCACCGTTGATATTCCCACAGCTAAAGCCACAGATGCTGCGGGTAACAATAACACCGCAGCCACTCAACTGACTCGCACTGCTAATATCGCGATACCGATTATTGATGTCATCCCACCTACTGCTAACTTGGCGGCAATTTCTAACATTACTACAGCAGGTGGTACAACTCAGACATTGACGGTTACTTTCAGTGATAGTAGTGGAATTGATGTTAGCAGTTTAGATAATTCTGACATTGTTGTAAATTGGTCAGGTGGTGCTATTCCTGCTACCTTTGTTAGTGCAACACCCATCGGAAATGGTACACCGCGTACAGCGACATATTCGTTTACTCCCCCTGGTGGAACTTGGGATAATGCTGATAATTCTAGTTACACGGTTAATTTGCAAGCATCGCAGGTGAAGGATGTTGCTGGCAATTTGAATGCGGCTAGCAGTTTAGGTAATTTTAGCGTGAATGTTGCGACACCAACGCCCACACCAACACCAACACCAACACCAACACCAACACCAACGCCCACACCAACACCTGCACCAACGCCTGCGCCAACGCCTGCGCCAACGCCTGCGCCAACACCAACGCCTGCGCCAACCCCTGCGCCAACACCTGCGCCAACACCTGCGCCAACGCCTGCACCTGCGCCAACGCCTGCGCCAACACCTGCGCCAACGCCTGCGCCAACGCCTGCGCCAACGCCTGCGCCAACGCCTGCGCCAATACCAACACCAACACCAACACCAACACCAACACCAACACCAACACCAACACCAATACCAATACCAATACCAACACCAACACCAACACCCACACCAACACCAACACCAACACCAACACCAACGCCAACGCCAACGCCCACACCAACGCCAACGCCCACACCAACACCAACGCCAATAACGAATAACATCCCCAACGATGACTGCATCTGCGACAAAATTGACTATCCCAACTTAAACCAACCGAATGCAGTTGAAAACACCATACTCGGTGTATCGACAATTCAAATAGGCACTGCCAAAAACGATGAATTTCTCGGCAGCAACAACGGCAATATATTCGATGCCAAATCGGGGAATGATAACTTATATGGGGGTGTTGGCAAGGACATCTTTAATGGCAATCAAGGCAACGACTTCATCAGCGGTGGCAAAGGTGATGACATCCTCTATGGAGATGAAGGAAACGACATCATTCTTGGGGAGTTTGGCAATGATTTAATGTTTGGAGGTAAAGGCAATGACTCCATCAATGGCCGCGAAGGTAATGACATCGTTTATGGGAATAGAAATGATGATTTCATTGATGGTGGCAAGGATAATGACACTTTATTTGGAGGCAAAGGTGACGAGATAATCCTTGGCAGTCAAGGTGATGACTACCTGTTTGGAAATGAGGGTTCTGATACTATCTGCGGCGGTGTAGGTAATGATTTTATCAGCGGTAATGAAGCAGCAGATATTCTGGGAGGCTGCGAAGGAAATGACACCCTGTACGGAGGTGAAGATAATGATACTCTTCTAGGCGGTAAAGGTGATGATATTCTTTACGGAGAATTGGGTAATGATAGTTTGATTGGCGGTAGCGGTAATGATGTCTTTGTCTTGAAAGCGGGTCAAGGATTTGATATTATCGGTGATTTTACCGTGGGTCAAGATTTAATTGGTTTAGTTGGTGGTTTGAGTTTTGGTCAGTTGGAAATAACTCAAAATAATCAGGGAACTCTCATCAAAAATGTCTTGACAGGGCAGGATTTAGCTGTGATGTTTGGAGTGAGTGCTAATACGATTACCGCTGCTAATTTCCGGTTGATTTAGGGCTACGCAATATCTGGAAAAACCGGGTTTCTGGGATTTATTCACAGGCTAAGAAACCCGGTTTCTTTGATATATGGTTACACCTATCCCCAGAATTATTGCATCCAGAACTATGATTGCAATGACCAGTCTTCAAACTTCAATCCAGGGATTTTTTCAAAATCTCGGCGATTCCGGGTTAGTAGAATACCACTCTTTGAAAGTGCAATCGCGGCAATCCGTAAATCTTGCGTGCCAACGCGGATTTTTTGCCGCAAAAATTCCATATAATAATGTTGAGCATCTTGATCGAAGTCAAGCAACTCAAAATCGGTCAGATAGTCAATGGTTTTTCGCAGACTTGCATAAGCTGATACTATTTCATCCTCTGACTTCGCTCGTCTGATACGGTTAAGTCGTCCATACATTTGCTCTTCAAATGTAACGATCGTAATGGCAATATCTTTTGAATTAACTGCACTGACACGCTGCACTATTTGTGGATTTCCCTGCTGAAAAAGTGTCGCATGGTCTGTATCAAATATCCACAAAGTCACTTAGCTATTTCCTCCATTTCAGTTTTATTGGTGGATTCTGCCTCATCCAGTCGATCGCAATATTCTGCCATTTCTGCATCCCTGTCGCGGCGCAATTCTGCAATATCTTCTAGCATCTCATCAAAGTGTGGATCATTTTTAAAGGCTCCGGCCCACTTCATTAAATGATTTTCAGCTTTGGGGATATCTACTGTCAAAGAGACTATTTCGACTCTTTTTAAACGCTCGATCAACAATCGGTGCAAAACTTTTAAAGCTTCTTCTTTACTAGAGCCTGAGCTTCTACACTCTGGCAATTCCCAAACCATTGCGCTGTAAAGTTCTTCATCATGCTGTTCAATCAGAACTTGATAAGTTAATTGAGTTAAAGGATTCGGAGTAGCGGTTAATACTCTGGTATTCATAGTTTGTTGGGGTTGGTTATATTTGGCATTTTAAAACATTGTTTTTATATTTGGTTACATTGTTGCACCATTATCAAATTTAGTTGTTATCGCCGTTCCGTAAAACTAACAACTTTAATCGTCATTATATCACAATCATTAAAAATATTGCCAAGAAAACACCTCTATGGTACAATTGGAGATTGTGAATATTAATCAAAAGTAAAGTAACAAGCCGGGAGAAATTCAAATGACACAGCAAACCCTGCACGGAACCAGCCGTAAAAGAAAAAGAACCTCCGGTTTTCGCGCCAGAATGCGTACCGCAACTGGTCGAGTGGTAATCAAGGCCCGCCGCAGCAAAGGTCGCCACCGTCTCGCAGTCTAGCACTGCTTTCAGAGACCCGATCGCGATCGCAGCCATGTTGCCCGAACCAAATCGACTCAAACACCGAAAAGACTTCAGCGCCGTTTACCGCAAAGGAATGCGCCGTAATTCCGCTCATCTCAGCTTAAGAGCTCTGCGGAAACCAAAAAGCGTCACCTTAGCCCAACCGACAGCCGAAAAATCCTTGCAGCCCACTCGCACAGGCATTTCTATTAGCCTGAAAGTGAGCAAACGCGCGGTAGTCCGCAACCGGATTAAGCGCCGGATTCGTGCTGCTTTGCGACACCTATTACCCCGATTAAAATTTGGCTGGGATTTAGTAATTGTCGTGCGCCCGATCGCACAAGAGTGCAATTATGCAGAAATTCTGCAAGAATTAGAGCAGTTGTTGGTAGAAGCCGAGGTACTAGATGGGAATTCGAGAGGAAGTATATTATGAAGGCGGCCCCGCGCCCGGTGACTTGATCATTAACTTACTCCTGGCCCTGACTGTAGTGGGAATTCCCCTCGCAGTTGGAGCAATTGTCCGGGCTCTGTGGCTGCGCTATCGGATCACCAGCCGTCGTGTGTCCATCACTAGCGGTTGGATGGGTGGCGATCGCACCGATGTCATCTACTCAGATATAGTCAAAGTTGTGACAGTACCACGCGGTTTTGGTACCTATGGAGACATGGTGATCACGCTCAAAAGTGGCAGTCGCTTAGAACTCAGATCTATGCCGAAATTCCGATCGGTCTATGATTACATTAACGAAAAACTGCCCGCCGCAGCTCAAAAAACTAACGCAGCTCAAACTAAATAAGTCTGAAGTTAGTGCGAGTATTGGCAAATTCATTATCAGAAAACCGCTAACGGGCGATCGATCGATGGCCAATGTCCTAAGATAGACAAAAGTCTAAAAGTTGAGCGGCCCGTATCTAGCGGTGACCAATAGTTCTCAACAGTAAACATAGAGCACCTAAATTAACTCAAAGCGAATGGATTTTGGTATCTCATTTCTCTCCAGCAACCTCATGCTGCCAATCCTGGATTTTTTCTACGGGATTGTGCCAAGCTATGGTTTAGCGATCGTAGCTCTGACGCTCGTGATTCGCTTTGCTCTTTATCCTCTCAATGCAGGTTCTCTTCGCAATATGCGGCGCATGAAAGTAGCGCAGCCGTTGATGAAAGAACGAGTAGATCAAATTCAAAAACTCTATAAAGACAATCCTACTAAACAGCAGGAGGAAATGAGCCAAGTCTACAAAGAATTTGGCAATCCTCTAGCAGGATGTTTCCCATTAGTGCTGCAAATGCCAGTGCTGTTTGCGCTGTTTGCGACGCTGAGAGGTTCGCCATTTTCTGACATAAATTACACCGTTAACGTCCAAGTCTTGCCCAAAGAACAAATCGAAGTTGTTCAACCACAAGCCTTTGCTACGCCACCGCAAAATATTTATGTCACAGGTACTTTTCACGCTCCAATTATTGGCGTAATTCCAGGCGGCGACAAACTCGCAGTTGGTGATAAAACCAAGATTGAATTTCAAACTCCAGAGGGTAAACCTCTCAGCGCTGTAGCGACAGAAAATAAGAGCGAAACAGACTTTGTACCCCGGTGGACAATCACCAAGGGCGAAGAACTAGCAAAGATAGATGAACAGGGCAACATCGTAGCCATAGCGCCCGGTGAAGTCACAGTTCAAGGCACAATCCCCGGATTGGCCACTAACAAAGGATTCCTGTTTATCGAAGCTCTAGGCCGCGTTGGTGCGATCGACCCAGATGGTACAATCCACTGGGATATTTTGGTCATGATCCTCGGCTTCGGCATCAGCTTGTATATCAACCAAACCCTTTCTGGACAAGCCCAAGGCCCAAATGACAATCCTCAGCAGGCTACAGTTAACAAACTGACACCTGTCATATTTTCGGGGATGTTTTTGTTCTTCCCCTTGCCCGCAGGCGTATTGATGTATATGCTGATTGCTAACATCTTCCAAACAGTTCAATCGTTCATTTTATCGCGAGAACCACTGCCGGAAAACTTGCAAAAAATAGTGGATGAGGCAGAGGCAAAAACCAAAAAAGAGCAGGGATTAGATGCGATTCCCTTTGAGCCTAAGCGTCCCAAGAAAAAAGCTTGATGTTAACAATGAAAGACTCTCAAATGCAGCGCGGACAGCAATGGTTAGAAGAATTTCTTACGCTGTCTGCCATTCCTTCAAAAGTGGTATGTGAACAACAGGCAGATTGCTATTGGATGACCATAGATGATAGCAATCTCACTCCCGAACAAGTTGCAATTTTGATTGGTCCAAATGGCGATTCACTCGATGCTATTCAGTATATTTGCAACACGGTTCTGAATATAGGTAACGAAGTAGAAGAGCCAACTGCTTATACATTTGAGCTCAATGGGTATCGAATTCGTCGTCAAGAGGAACTGCGCTCAATGGCAGAATACTCAGCACAGCAAGCCCGGATGACTGGAGTTGAAGTTGAACTGAAATCGCTATCTTCGGCTGAACGCCGTCAAGTACACAGCTTTTTGAGCGAATCTGAGGATATAGAAACTTACAGTCAAGGACAAGAACCCGATCGCCGTTTGGTAGTACGAGTTCGCTGAGTATAAGAAGGAAGAAGGAAAAAGGAAGAAGGAAGAAGTTAAAAATTAGCTATTCCTTTTGACCTTTCAATTCCCGAAGTTAAGAAGGTGGAGGATGATTATGGAGACAATTTATATCCCTCGTATACTATCAAAATCAGAGCAGACAGAGGTAATTGATTTTGATGAATTTATTCCCGATTTAGCATCTCTGACTCCTGTGCGAGGACGATTGCAAGTGACTCACCAAGGAACTTATTTGGAGGTGAAGGCGAAAGCAGAAACAATTGTTACTCTGACTTGTCATAGATGTCTGAAACAATACAATCACCGCTTGGTGCTAAACTCATCAGAATTAATTTGGCTCGATAAAAAAGCCGATAGCTTACAGATAAATCCGATAGAAATGAAGGTTGATTTTGAAGATTTGGCCGAAACTTTGTCGCCAACTGGATCATTCTCTCCCAATGATTGGCTATATGAGCAACTGTGTTTGGCAGAACCCCATAAACAAATATGTGATGCTAAATGTGTGGGAATCATGGTAAATGATGATGCCAATACAGAAAGTTCAGAAACTTTATCTGATAGTCGTTGGGCATCTCTGGCCGCACTGAAACGGCAATTGCCTTAGATAATTCGGATAACCGGGCGGTTGAAACCGGGCAACCACGGGGGGATTGCCCCTACGAAACAAAGTCCGCCTCCGCGGACTAAGAAATAAGAGCGATATTTCATCACTAAATAAATAACTAATAACTAATGACTAATAACTAATGACTAATTTTAGTGATGAGTTTGAACTACTGCTACGATCGCGATATCCCCTAATCTACATTCCCACACGGGAGGAAGAACGGGTAGAAGTGGCGATCGCCCAAAGTGCCAAAAAACAAGGTGCTCGCGCCGTCTACACCTGGGATTTTGTCGATGGCTACCAAGGTAATCCCAACGATACAGGCTTTGGTAAACGCAATCCCCTACAAGCCTTAGAATTCCTCGAAAAACTGCCAACATCCGCACCGGCAATTTTTATTTTGCGAGACTTTCAAAGGTTTTTAGAAGATGTGGCAATTTCCCGGAAACTGCGGAATTTGGCGAGACTCCTCAAATCTCAACCTAAAAATATTGTCATCGTATCTCCAATCATTTCCATCCCCGAAGACCTCAGCGAAGTGATGACTGTTTTGGAGTTTCCCCTGCCTGCGGCGGCGGAAATCAAAGTTGAGGTGGAAAAGCTGTTAGGGGCGATCGGACAAGCCATAGAAGGGCGTTTGCTGGATGAAATGGTGCGCTCCTGTCAAGGGTTATCGATCGAACGAATTCGGCGAGTTCTTGCAAAGGCGATCGCCACCAGAGGCGAACTCCATGCCGATGACGCAGAACTGATTTTAGAAGAAAAACGCCAAACTATCCGCCAAACTCAAATTCTCGACTTTTACCCAGCCCGCGAAAACATCTCCGATATCGGCGGTTTGGACAATCTCAAAGAATGGCTATTGCGTCGCGGTGGTGCTTTTTCCGATCGCGCCCGTCAATACGGTTTACCCCATCCCAGAGGTTTGTTATTAGTCGGAATTCAAGGCACCGGAAAATCTTTAACTGCAAAGGCGATCGCCCATCACTGGCATTTACCCCTACTTCGGTTGGATGTCGGCCGTTTATTTGCTGGATTAGTCGGCGAATCAGAATCTCGTACCAGACAAATGATTCAACTAGCAGAAGCTTTAGCGCCTTGTGTGCTTTGGATTGACGAGATTGACAAGGGTTTTGGAGGATTGGACGGTAAAGGCGATTCTGGAACCACCAGCCGGGTGTTCGGGACTTTTATCACTTGGCTAGCCGAAAAAACTTCCCCGGTATTTGTAGTCGCCACAGCCAACAACATCCAGTCTTTGCCACCAGAAATGCTGAGAAAAGGCAGGTTTGACGAAATATTTTTTGTGGGTTTGCCCAGTCAGGAGGAACGGCGGGCGATTTTTGAGGTACATTTGTTGCGACTGCGATCGCACAGCATCAAAAATTACGATATAGAGCGTTTGGCTTACGAAACTCCCGATTTTTCAGGCGCAGAAATCGAGCAAACTTTGATCGAGGCGATGCACATTGGGTTTAGTCAAAATCGAGATTTCACTACAGATGATATTTTAGAATCAGCTAGTCAAATGGTTCCCTTAGCTAGAACTGCTCAAGAACAAATTCAGTTTCTCCAAGATTGGGCTGCTGCGGGGAAAGCTCGTCTTGCTTCTCGATACGGCAGTTTAAGTCGCCGAATTCCAGGATAGACTTTTGAAGCCAGTTGGCAGTTGGTAGTAGTTAGTTGGCAGTCAGCAGTCAGCAGTCAACAGTCAGCAGTCAACAAACAGTCAACAGTCAGCAGTCAACAAACAGTCAACAGTCAACTATGAGCAGTATATATAGTTTTTTTAAATTTTTAGTAGGTTTTCTATTAGCGATCGTGCTAATGACAGGTGCTAGCGTCGCTGCGGCACTTTACTTTGCAGCCAAGTTAACTACAATACCTGAAAGACCTACTTTTCCTAACGACAAAACAGCAGTTCGGATTGCTGGTGCCAAGCCTACCCCAACAGCAAAAGCTAGTCCTGTTTCTGACTCTTCTAGCGATACCCCGTCACCAAAGCCACTGGCACCGGGAACCTACCGAGCTCTGATTACTCAGCCGATCGGCTTGATTCTCCGAGATAGTGCTAACCGAGATGCGAACCGCATTGGCGGTGTTGGTTATCAGGAAAAAGTAGTGGTTTTGGAAGATTCGCCTGACAAAGAGTGGCAGAGAATTCAGGTTGAGGATGGCAGTCGTGATGGTTGGGTAAAGGGTGGTAATACTGAAAAAGTTGAAGAATAAATTAATTTGGGCATTGGGAATAGGGCATTGGGCATTGGGCATTGGGCATTGGGCATTAGAACCAACCAATCATATCAATTCCGGTTGCACCGGAATGATATAGAGGAGACGGCAGTGCCGTGTCCC
>NZ_JAKJHX010000164.1 GCF_021648855.1 Tychonema litorale BBK16
AGTGCCGTGTCCCTACCGAAAATAATATTGTAGGGACACGGCACTGCCGTCTCCTCTATATCATTGCGGTGCAACCGGAATTGATATTACTGCCGAACTTCTTCTTTTTACTAATACAACAAAAAAAGAGGCCGCGATCGCAACCTCTTAACCCTACACTTATCCAGCGTCGGATTTTAAAGTAGACCAGTATTAGCTCCAACTTTCCCAGTAGCCAATTGCACTTTAATAATTCTGCCGCCCATTTTCATAATTCTTTGTTGTTCCCGAAACCAGTTATCGTAAGGAACTAACTTAGTAAAATAGGTATTTTGCAATTCGCGCTGAGTGCGGATGCGAGTTTGACTGGGGACGCAAGCAGTCACTTTAAACATTCTCATGGGAAAGTACCTCCTGAAATAGGCTTACAGATTTTTAGATGGATTTTTTAAACATTGAAGACAGGGAGTTAGGAATCAAAACTAGCTCATTAAAACTTGTCCAGTATTCTCGACAAGCCTTTGATGGTCTAGTAATCACTCGTAACTTCCCTGACTTCTTCCGAAAGAAAAGGCTAAAAGTCTCAAAGTCTCAAAGTCTAAAGTTCAAAGAGGTAAAAAATAAATATTTTTCTTTCCTTCTTCCTTCTTCCTTCTTCCTTCTTCCTTCTTCCTTCTTCCTTCCTCCTTCTTCCTTCGTCTTAGCTCAAGCCAGAGCAGATGTAGTCGAAATAGACGCCCATTTCTTTACCAGCGTCAGAACCGACCAAACCAGCGGTGACTTCTTTCATTGCTTGGATGGCTTGTACGGTAGAACCGATGGGCACGCCCAAGGAATTGTAGGTTTCTTTCAAACCGTTGAGCACGCGCTCATCCAGGATGGAAGGGTCGCCAGCTAGCATTGCGTAGGTGGCGTAGCGGAGGTAGTAGTCCAAGTCGCGAATGCAAGCTGCATAACGGCGAGTTGTGTACATATTGCCGCCGGGACGGGTGACGTCAGAGTACAACAGAGACTTAGCAACTGCTTCTTTGACGATTGTAGCTGCATTGGCGCTGATGGCTGTAGCGGCGCGGACGCGCAGTTCGCCAGATGCGAAGTAGTTCTTGAGTTTGTCTAGAGCGCTGATGTCCAGGTACTTACCTTGGACGTCAGAGGAATTGATAACGGCGGTAATTGCGTCTTGCATGATGGTCTTGTTTCCTAGAAAGTGGCTGAGTTCAGTCCAATTTTGTAGCTCGGATTTGAGATTTGGGATTTCAGATTTATCAGTGGTTGGTTATCTGCAAAAGCTTTTGGGCTGTTGCTGGTAACTCAACAATCTAAAACCTAAAATCTTTACTGCATCGCACCGATAACGTAGTCGAAGTAAGAGGAAGCTTCGGAAGCATCTTCTCCAGAAAGCAACGAAGAAGCTGCATTTTTCATAGCGCGAATTCCTTCGGCTACGGCTTCAATCGGGGTTCCCAAGGATTTGTACATTTCGCGGACGCCGACAATACCGATTTCTTCGATCGGAGTAATGTCGCCAGCTACGATTCCGTAGGTGACCAAACGCAGGTAGTAGTCCATGTCGCGCAAACAAGTTGCGGTCATTTCTTCGCCGTAAGCGTTGCCGCCTGGGGAAACTACGTCAGGGCGTTTTTGGAAAAGTTGGTCGCCTGCTTGTTTGACGATACGTTCGCGGGATTCGCTCAAAATTTGGGCGATGCGGACGCGGCGTTCACCAGAGGTGACGAAGCTTTTGATTCGGTCCAGTTCGCCTGGGCTCAGGTAACGAGCTTCAGCGTCTGCGTTGACGATTGATTTGGTGACGATACTCATCTTGTGTGTACCCGCTGGATATTTTGCAATTGCGAACTGCTCCACGCTCAGCAGAGCGACGGCGGGCGCTTGCA
This sequence comes from Tychonema litorale BBK16, assembly GCF_021648855.1. Taxonomy (GTDB): domain Bacteria; phylum Cyanobacteriota; class Cyanobacteriia; order Cyanobacteriales; family Microcoleaceae; genus Microcoleus. The sequence continues at coordinate 1,875 of NZ_JAKJHX010000164.1, forward strand.
TCCCGTACCTTTCGCTTGCGGCAGGAGCTTTAACGCTTTGGGAAACCGACTTTGCCTGCAACTGTTGAAGTTGTTGACTGGTGGGTACTTTGGGCGTTTAACGGCGCTTGTTCTGGCGCCGGTGCGCTGTTGTTGGCTGCACTTTGCCTGTCGCTTACGATACCACAGATAACTGGTGCTTTCTCTAATTTTGCGATCGAGATTACAGCGATTAGGTGGCGATCGAGTGACTGTCTAGTAGTTGCGGGCGAGATTACTCTTGTGACGCAATTACCTCTGGGAAGTATTTTGAGGCATTATGTTCACATTCTGAGTGTTCCTGTAATAGTTTGTAATATTCCTTTTCATTTTTGGGCCTTGGGCGCTGAATTTTGAATGCGAAAATTACGTGAATAAAAACGCTGTGATTCTTTCAGAGCAATGATTGAAGCCGACAAATGTTTTGTGATTTTGTGGTGGGCGGTGGTTTGGTATCAAAAGTTAGTTCTTGATGGGGAAGGGAAGTAGCCGGAGGTGGGGGATGAGGTGCGATCGGAAATTCGGACGATCGAGCTTGTAGTCAAGTTTTGCTGTATTTTTCAACTAGGTGCGCTTTGAAAAGAAATCTATCAGCCATTAAAAAAGCTTTGCAGTTTGGTGTTAGCGGTGCCGTCGGCGGTTTCGCGGGCAATTTAATCACCGAACCTTTCATGAAGCTCGATCGCATCTCTGATTCCACATCTTTTTTTGATAGTGTGTTTTCTACGGCTCGTTGGTTTGGATTGGTAGGGGCTGGAATTGCTACGGCGATTATGTTTGGGTATTACTACTACATCAAGGGCAAGCCTCAACTTAAATCAGCTTTGAAGAATGGCGGATTGTTTGGTTTAATAGCAGGGGCGATTTCTGGGGCGATCGCAGAAGCAATTTATAGCGGCATTGGCCCAAATGAATTATTGCGAGTATTTTGTTGGGGAATTGCTGGCAGTTTGTTAGGACTGGCACTTTCCAAACGGATTCCCAACTTAGGAATGCTACGTGGCGCGGGCGGAGGCGGTGTTGGGGGCGTGTTGGGCGGATGTTTGTTTATTTTGTTCGCTTATTCTTTGTCGGGCACTGTAGGGCGTTTGGCTGGCTGTGGGGCGATCGGCTTTTGGATTGGAATTATGCTAGTTGTGGCTGAAACTTTGTTCAACAAAGCTTGGTTGGTGATTAGTGATGATAACGGCACAAATCGGACTCTGACTATTGGTGCGGAACCGGTGACTTTTGGCAGTGATGATAATTTGTCTATTATCTGTATTCCGAATATTTCGCCCTTGGCTATGCGCTTTCAATTGGAGGCTGGACAAATTGTCTGCGAAAATTTTGATAGTGGGGCGGTGACTCATTTGCGATCGGGCGATCAGAAGAGATTAGGAAATTGTACAATTACTGTCGGAAATTCTGATTTGCCAGTTTCACATTCGGCTAAGGTTCCGCCTACATTTATATCAGCTAATCCTGCTGAAAAGTCTTTTGGTAATAACCAATTTTCCCTGAAGTTAGGAAGTAAAGTTATTCCTTTGAGTGCAGGAACTCAATTGTCTAGTTCTGACATATCGACTTTAAAAGCTAGTGCGTCTAATGGTGTGGTAGCGGTTGTCAATTCTCGTTCCACAGATCCATTTTCATTGGGATTGACCAATTTGTCCGATCGCGCTTGGTGGACTACAGACAGTCAAGGCGACATGAAACTGGTTGAACCAGAAGGTACGCTGACTCTGATTGTGGGGACTAAAATTGAGTTCGGAGAACTTGAGGGTGAGATTGTTGATGGTTGATGGTTGGCAGTTGACGGTTGACAGTTGACGGTTAACTATTAATAATCATTTTCTAGTCCAACATTGGATATAATAGTAGGATGGATTTTTGAAACCTACAAATAAATGATTTGTCTAATGAGATTCCAAAAAAGATTCGCTGGTTTTATATTAATCCTGACCTTGGCATTGGGAGTAATTACACTTAGTCCTCAAATTGCTTTGGCAGATGCAACTGTAAATCCTGTAACGGCGGCAGAAGTTTTCAGTGTCAATTGTGCAGGTTGTCATAGTAATGGTGGCAATATTATTAGAGGCGGCAAAAACTTGAAACAGAAAGCATTGAAACGATATGGCATGGATTCGATCGCAAATATTGCCAATTTAGTCACCAACGGTAAAAATATCATGCCGTCTTACAAGGATCGTTTGTCTGAACAACAAATTATCGATGTTTCGGCCTATGTGTTGTCGCAAGCTGAAACTGATTGGAAATAATAGCTAATATCAATTCCGGTGTTACCGGAATAAGATAGAGGAGACGGCAGTGCCGTGTCCCTACAATATTATGTTGGGTAGGGAAACGGCACTGCCGTCTCCTAATTTCTACAATATTATGTTGGGTAGGGAAACGGCACTGCCGTCTCCTAATTCCGGCTAATCATAATTCCGATGCTACTGGATTTTATCTAATACCAAAGTATTACCAAATGAAAAAATATGATTGGCGCAAAGTTGTAACAATTATTACCTTGTGCCTCTGTCTAACCATCGCAAATAACGCACCGGCTTTTGCTTCGATTCACGAATATCCAGAAACGACCGATCGCACAATGTTCAGATCCGTACAAAGTCTGCGGGATAATGACGATCGAGCGTGGCAAGTTGTTTTGTATAAAAGAGTGCGATCGGGCATAGTAGACTCTTTCAACCTAAGATTGGTGGGATTTCCTGGGACGCAATTGGATCACCCGGTGGCGCTGAAGGTGGTTGCGGGGAGTCTGGAACTTGGGCTGGCTAAGGATATTTGGAGCGAATCGGATTTACCGGTTAATGTGGGAGAGTACGATTTTAAATCAATCGTGGCAGAGTTGGAGAGCGATCGACCTTTGCAGTTAAATTTGCCTGTACAAGGGAAAAAAGACCTAGGATTGTTGGTTCCGACTTTTGTGGTTAGAGAATGGAGACAGTTGTTTGATCAAAGCTAAATTGTGCGATCGCATCTCGATCTAATGTGATAATAACTACATCAATTACGGTTTGAACTCAGTATATTGAGTATGCCTAAAAGCATATTTGAGTGTTTTCAAGGATAATTGTGAAACAAACTAAAAGTGCGATTAGTCTGGTTACAAAAATCCACTGTTTTAGAGCGTGCATCTTGGAAGGGAATTTTTACCATGACACTAATCAGCACAATTGTCCGAAAAGCTTTGGAAACGGGTTATTTAACGGTTGAGGCCGAGGAACTGTTGCGCCAGCAGTTGCAGATGACTAAGTACGGTTTAGAGGATTTTGAGGCTTTTATTACTTTGCAAACTGAGGTGATGGAAGGTAGGGTAAGACATCAGGCTTTGGAATTATTACGATCGCATAATTGTTCTGCTGCTGTGGCTTGAATTAAGATCGATCGCACTTTTGGATATAATTAAGTGCGATCGATTTTTGTATGTTGATCGGTCATTTGCGATCGGGCTAGAAGCCCACCCCACAAAAAAATCCACTCTTTGTGGAACAGGCCGGAAAGCCTGTTCATAAAAATGATACGCCAAGCCTGGAAAAATGTTTCTACTGCATTCCTAGCTGTCGCCTTAACGCTTCTGGAACATCAACGGCTGTATCCAAACCTCGAACATTCTCCCAGTTTGTGTCTTCATCCCATTTGATATCTCCAATAGTGGGATCGCCGAGGTGTGCGCCGATGAGGTCTGCGCTGCTGAGGATTACGCCAGTGAGTTCTGCGCCAATGAGGTTTGCGCGGCTGAGGTATGCGCCGCTGAGGTCTGCGCCGCTGAGGTCTGCGCCGCTGAGGTCTGCGCCGCTGAGGTATGCGTCCCAAAGGTCTGCGCCGCTGAGGTTTGCGCCGCTGAGGTCTGCGTTAATGAGGTATGCGCCGCAGAGGTCTGCGCTGCTGAGGTCTACGCTGCTGAGGTCTGCGCTGCGGAGGTCTGCGTCGCTGAGTTGTGCGCTGCTGAGGTGTGCGCCGCTGAGGCCTGCGTCGCTGAGTTGTGCGCCGATGAGGTCTGCGCCGATGAGGTTTGCGTCAGTGAGGTCTGCATAGCTGAGGTTTGCGCGCCTGAGATTTGCGCCGCTAAGGTTTGCGCCACTGAGTTCTGCGCCAAAGAGGTTTGCACCACTGAGGTATGCGCGGGTGAGGTTTGCGCTGCTGAGAAATCTCCCAACTGTTTGGAGAAAGCCAGAATCTCCAATACAACAGCTATAACCGATGAGACGCAACAACCGACTTGCATCGTCAAGTTTACCTTCAGGATTAGGTTTCCCACAAGGATAAAACACCATTTTGTCTTTAAATTCAGGTGTCTCCTGACCGTAACGGTGCAACTCCAACAGCAAAATCATCACATTCAAACCAGCATAAACATCGATTTGTCGCTGTCCCAATTTTGAGGTTTTCAATTGTTCTGGCAACAGGCGCATCTTCTTCTGAGGCAAACTTTCCGGCAGCATATCAATAAATTCCCCCTCGCACCACCGCAGATAAAAATCTTCCAAACGCTGGAATAACTCCACAGGACGAAACGAACTTTCCTCCCCTGCAACAGCCGGAGTTGTTAACAACCCCATCAAATATTCCACAATTTCTGGAGTCAGCGCCCCATAACCCAACAAATCATAAATTTCCCAATACATATCAGAGTCTTTAGTATTAAATCCTCTACCTTTCTTTCCCGGTTCCGTCCACTCTTCCAGACTTTCTTTCAATCGTTCCGCACAGAGAAATTCGCCAAAACTCTTGTGTACAAACTCCACGGAACCATCTTTGCTGCCCTGCTGAAGATAAAAAGCAGCCAAAGCATTTCTCAGGGGATTATCGCCAATCCGTTTTCGTGCTTCATCGAGTAATGCTTTAACCGAGTTGTCTGCTTTTAATCGTTCCTCAATCATCACCACAGGAGCGCATTCCCCTCCTGACTGCACCACGCACAACCCTGCTTCTGTCAGGATGCGCCGCAAATCCTCTGTTTCCAATTCTGTCAAATCGCGATTGAGCAATTTAGACCGCTGTTCTGTGAGTACCCAATTCACAGCTTGGTTGTAAATCAAAATTTTTGCTTGAGTGCTGTTAGTTCCTTGAAACCCCTCAACTTTCAACCTTCCATCCCGGTGCATCGCCGCTAACAAATAAAGCAATAGCGGTTCTCGCGCCAAGTCTGATTTCACCTGTTCAGGACAGCATTCATCTTCCAAAAACTGCTGAAAAGCTGAGGTTTTTTCCGTTCCACATTGAGCTTCCCACTTGCTCAACCACTGTTGCTGAAGTTCGTCATTCATCACCTGAATTTGGACTCGCTCCAAGTTATCTGGCATTTGCCTTTCAATCCCTTGCAAAGCTAAAGTTCTGCCAGTAATCAGAACTCGGTGTCCCATTTCCGAACTCTGCTGACAGGCTTGCTGAAATTTCCCTACTTGCTTGAGAAAATCCTCCAAACCGCCGCTGCTTCTCCCTTCCATCAGCAACTCATCAAAGCCATCTAAGAAAAACAAATATCTCGTGTTTCTATCCATCAACCAGCCGTCATCGCTAGCAAAACCAGCATTGACTGCTTCTTTCAGCGTTTCTCGAAAACTCTTGTGCAATGTTTCAATATCTCGCAATCGAATTAATACCGGAGTCCAAACTGGATGTAAATGTTGTCGCACCCAATCAGCAAACATCCGACAAAAAACGCTTTTACCTCGTCCAGGCCAACCTTCGACAAACATCACCAAATTTTGTTTTTTCTCATCTTCAAGCAACTGCTTTGCCCAAGTTTCTAAATCAAATGCTGTGGCATAGTCATCAACCTTGCCATTTTTATCAATAGGCTTAGCCTCCAGAGGCACGTAGATATCCTTGAATGTAAACTTCTCTTCAAATACAGTTTTTTGCGGTAGAGTTGCAATCTGTTTTTCCAGGTATTCGTCAATGCTTTGATATTGCCGTTGTTCCTCTCGCCATTCACTAAAAGAAGACTGTCCGAGATGTTTAATAGCATCCCCAGAAATTGCCCAAGCTTCGATTAAATAGCGGTGAGTATTAGCTGCAACTCTCTTTGTCAAAATCTTAGCTTGACTGGCTTCTAGTCCGGCTTGTTCCAGCCGCTCTGATAGCACTAGATTAAACTCCTTAGCTAATATCGAATCGCGAAAGCAATTTACAGTTTTGTTAGCTTCTTTATCGCTAAATTCCAAATCCGCCAGTTTCTTAAGCAACTGTTTGACCTTATCGGAAACTGGAGTTTGCCCGATGCGATTTAACAAACTCGCGTCTTGTTCAAGAAATCCCTTAAAACTTTCCAGATAAGCCGCCTGACTGACTAGAAAAATGCACTCAGCTAAACTTGGCTGCTGTTCAGTTTTTTCGATGAAAAACGCCAGCAATTTCGCCGCCATCCCGACAAATGGCAATCCAGTTCCCACAACTTGAGCTAAGGGAGAGTTCAAAACTTCTAGCAGCAAGTTGCTATTATCCAAGCCTTGTTCTTTGAACATTTTTGCCAATTCAGCGGCTGCTTTCCCAGCTTCTCCGATTCCCTCGGCTGCTTCAGCGGAACACAGTTCTTTAATATCAGTAGTGAAGAATTTGAATATGCGATTTGCCATTTTTACCCGCTGCGCTTTAGAATAGAGAATATGAGAAAAGCTACATTCAACTCTCTAAACATTCCGTAAATAAAATATAGCATATTCCAGTTTGTTTAAGGTTGTAGGTTGGGTTGAGGAACGAAACCCAACTTAGGAATCGATGAGAGTTGGGTTTCGCTTCGCTCAACCCAACCTACGAACTACGAACTTACTCGGAAAAAACCCGGTTTCTTTGGTTTTGATGCGTCATATCAATTCCGGTTGCACCGGAATATAGAGGAGACGGCAGTGCCGTGTCCCTACCGAAAATAATCTTGTAGGGACACGGCACT
>NZ_JAKJHX010000165.1 GCF_021648855.1 Tychonema litorale BBK16
TTCTGTGAACCATGAATTAGAATCCCCGCGCCTGTTTGTCGGGGAGTATGTCAAGGGTTTATCTTGCACTTTACTCTCGATCGCGCGATCGTATAACTCAGGCCACGTCAAGTGCGATCGATATATATTGTTGTTGAACTCGCCCCTACATCTCAATATATCACCCTTGCCATTAAATTTAAACGTTCTACTGGATTGCGATCGAGTGCCTGTTTTATACTGCTAATATCCGCACCTTTTGCTGGCAAAGCTGGCTGGAATTCTAAGCTGATTTTCAGACTAACAGTTGCTGCCATGTCGGGACTGTTCAACAAACTGTTGATAGTCGAGAAGAAGCCCTGAAATCCTCGCATCTGTCCTTGATATTCCAAGCGCACAAATTGGTCGCCGGTTTGAATGGTTAGTGTTTGGTCTATTCGCGGTTGCCAGCGCTGCAATAGGGAAATTGCTGTTCCTAATTTACGGTAATCTATGACTTGATTCACAGATAATTCTAGCATTTCGATGCCTTGAATTTTGTTGTCGCTGATGCGATCGCCCAATCCCGCAAATACCACATTAATCGTGCCGTCTAGTTGGATAATCGGCGGTTTCGCATCCCACAAACTCGGCTGTAATGGTTCCACAACATAAGCAGAATTGCTACCATCTCGCACGCTAGAATTTGGCGAATTTAGATTGACATTGGTTTCTGTTTGTGCTGTTTCTCCGTTGCCGTAATCGGCCACCACCCGAAATATACTGTTATTCACAATGGTGGCTTGATACTCATCGGAAGGGAAGAAATTTCCCGGCATCAAAACATCATCTTGATACAAACTAACTGTCAGTGCTCCTTTGGCTTTCCACCTGATACGGACGGTTTTTTCGACCTCCGTACTCGGCATCAATTGGGCGCTGAGTTCCACTGATTTCGGCACTGGAGGTTCGAGAATGCCACGTCTGTACAGGTGAGCCCGATCGCTAAATTCGATCGTTTCCGGCAACACTAACACGGTATCATCAGTTTGGATAAATAGTCGATCGCCAACTTTCATATCCCAATTGCCCATTTTCAAACCTTGGCGAATCGTCTCCCGCAGCATCGAAACTTCCGCATCCAGCAGAATATTCAAATTCACATCCTTAGCAAAAGCATCCCGTAGCGCCTTCGTTGTCCAACTATCCAAGCCCGCAAACCAAACTTTTTGCAATATAAAAGCCGGGGCGAAAGCTTTAGCTTCTTCCGCGCGAATCTTGCCGCAATCTTTCAGGGCTTTCAGAATTACATCTTGCTGGTTGTTTTTGCCTTTCACCATACTCGCATCTTGCGCGGAAAGAGTATAGTGCATCAATCCTTTCGGTGCTTTCATCGCATCCTTTGCCGGATAAAATAAATGGCGGTAGGCATTAGTCAAAGATACTCTCACAGCGATATCTTTCGCGCCTTCCCTTTCCTTGAGTTGCTTCTGCTGGATGCCTGATAAATCTTGCATTCGGTTCTGACTTTTGAGAATATTTTGAATTGCTTTGTATTCTCTAGCATTGTCGATTGCCCTTTCTAATTCTATCCGATTTGCCACCAAAAATAACAACCGATTCTGGTAGGTGCGAAACTTCCCCGACTCGCCAGTATTGTTAAAAATGCGATCGACTAATTCCGGCGCGGCATCGGTAGAATCACGCACTGTTGCTTCGTCGAAGTCGATCAAACACAGCGCCACATCATCCGCGTTGTCGTCTACATCTCCGGGACTTTGGGGATTAGAAACTAAGGTAAAAAACTTCTTCGCAAAAATGCTATCCCGGCGCTTTTGCAAATCTTCTTTCGCCGCCAAAACTCCGACTTGTTCTTTCTCCTCGGTAATAATTTTGTTAATGGAAGGTTCTTCCTTAAACCGTGCTAAAGATGTCATCGGATCGAAGTCTAAATACCAGGCTACCTTAGTCAGTGTTTCTAAAACGCGATCGACAAAACCGCTATCAACCCCCGGAGTCAGCAGCGACAAATTCAACTCAGCCAGCCGAATCCCCGAAGAATTTCCCTGAGTCAAAGAATGCAGAAATATTGTTCTGCTTACCCAAGTAGAAAACGCCGGTTTTCCCCCAGCCAACCATTCCGCGTCTTGCAGTTGTGCATAGGCCGGTCTACCATCAGGATTGTAGATATCGGCACCGATGGGAGGGCGCATTTGCGATCGCTGCAACCGAGAAGTAAGATCGTTAGTAATTTCGCCATCCATCCCTACGGGAATGTGATGCGTGTGAATCATCGCCACCCAGCCATCACGATTTTGCCACAAATGCCGCACCACTTGCGCGAACAATCGCAAAGCCCCCCGCGTCTTCTGGAATTCGGGAATCGAAGCAACTTTTTTGGTTAAAAGATTGAACAATTCCGGGTGAAATGGATAACTTTGGGCGATCGCCTTTGAGTATGACGCATCTTTGCACCCATCGGGCAAATTTACCCGACTGGCGCGATAAACACTTAAATATTCAGATGCCGCTTTTTGTGAGGCTTCTTCACTAACTTTGGCAAACAACCGCTGTTTGACGATATTATAAATCTCGATATCTGTAGAAGGACTCAACACCCGTTCTTGTCGTGCAGAAGCCCGCATTGTTTCTTGCAATTCAGCCGTTTCTCCAGCAAAGGTATCTGTTGCCGAGGCGAGGGAATAAACTAATACTAAATTATCGCACGCTGCCGCCAAATCCATCAGGGAAAACAGGAAAGCTACTACCTGTTCGGCTAAATCGCTTCTGCCAATTTGTTTGGCTTTTGCCGATCGCAAATACCGCGCAATTTCATCTAAAATAATTACTGTAGGCTGTCCCCCTGTCAACCGTTCCAACACCGAAGTACCGGGACTAATGCCGCTTTTATCGCTACCTTGCAATAACTGATAGCCTTGAATTCCGCCAATTTGGTAGGCAATTTCACCCCAAAGCGTGTAGGTTGTCAAGCCGCTATCGGCATGATAAACTCCTTGTTCTGGGTCTAAATCACGACCGTCGATGGCTGCAACTTGAAAAGGGCGATCGGGAATTGCGCTAATATCTGTAAAGCGTTCCAATCCGTGAATTTCTCGCCCTAGTTTGCAGATATGCCAAAGTGCAATTTCATCATGAGTTTTCCCACCCCCAAAACTCGTTTCCAAACGAATCACCCCAGCCCCAGCCCTTTGCTTCATCAAGCGGCCGAAAACTTCGCCAATCAGGGTTTTGATGCCGTCTGTGGCGAAGGTATTGGCAAAGAATTTATTTGCATCTTGATAAACTTGAGGTGCATTTCCTTCGACTACCAGCCGTAATTTTGCTGCAAATAAATCTAAAGACAAGTCTCCCGATAAAATTTCCTCTCTGGGCACGCACGTATCAAAGATTAATTGCAGCATTTAACGCTCCTTTGGTGTTGGTTATTGGCAGAAAAGATTGATTTCCCCAAAGATGGCGTGCGCGCACCATCAGCGATCTGATCCGGGTTACTAACAGTTTGTAGCATTTTCGTGCGGAACGATCGCATCGCATCGTCTGCTTGTTCCCCAACCATCCACATTACTAGCTTACGGAGCAGGTTTTTATATAATTTCTTCTTATGTTATATATTGCAAATACTTATAAGTCATTCTTGTCATAAATTGTTAAAAAAGCTTTAAAATAATCAAAGTTATTGCAACTTATTATCAAAAAGTAAAGTTGCGCCTGTGGTGATTGAGGACAGTAATTAATGAATGTAAAATTGAAAGTGCTGGCCAGTGCTAGCGCAGGATTGTTGCTGCTAGCGGGTTTGGCTGCTAATACAGTAGGATTAGGACAAAAGGCGATCGCGCAAACAACTCCCCAGGGCGATTCTCTTCGAGGGCTTCGCCAACGAGATTTGAGAGCACAAGCTCCCATAAATCGCATTAGAATCGTATTGGCCAACCGCAGAGATGCAACAGATTTGCAAAACAAAGCCAATCAAGTAGCTGCAATACTCTCAAAAGAAATCGGAATGCCCGTAGAAGCAACCATCGGCGATGAAACCGCCACCGTAGAAGCTTTGAGAGCAGACAGAGCAGATGTGGCATTTTTAGGAGGGCGAGCGGCATTAAAAGCTGAGCAATTAGCCAAAGCGCGGATGTATTTAGCAGAAGTTCGCAGCGATTATTCCGGCGGAAATACCTATGATTCTATATTTGTAGTGCGTCAAGACAGCCCCCTGCGCCCCAAAGGTTCGGCAAAACAAACTCTCGAACAATTGAAAGGCAAAAAAATGGCTTTCACCTCTCGAACTTCCGGTTCGGGATTCGTTTTCCCAGTCGGAGAATTGGTGGGTCAAGGATTAGTTTCAGGGCCGGATAGACTGGAAACTTTCTTCGGAAATGTTACCTACGGCGACGGTTATAGCAGTGCTTTGCAAGCAGTTTTAAAAGGTCAAGCAGAAGTAGCAGCCGTATCAGAATACGCTTTGCTACCACCTTGGATCACAGCAGCAGAAGGTAAAAGCTTGCGAGTGTTGCAAAAAATTCCCGGAGTTCCCGCCCACGGAATTGTAATTGACGATAGCGTTCCAGCACCAATGCGGGAAAAAATTATCAATGCTTTCATGAAAATGAATGAACCTGCAAACAATCAATTGTTCCGCAGTTTGTACAATTCCCAGAAATTAGTGAAAGTCGATCACAACAGCCATTTGGCAACCTTCCGCCAAGCTTTGCAGCGCGCAAAGTTAGAGCCGTAATTTTATTTTGTTAACTGTTGACTGCGGTGCCCTGAGCTCTTCGACCCTTTGACTACGCTCAGGATAAACTTCGTCGTTGGGTTAACTGTTAAGTGATTACCTCGTTCCCAGGACACGGCACTGCCGTGTCCCTACCGATGTGGAATTAAATTAGTTACCAAATTTATCAATAAATATTAATCATGACTATCGAATGTTGTAATTTGGAAACAGCTTATTCCAAATCGCTAAATCGGCCAATTCTCAACGGTATTGATTGCCAAATCAAACAAGGCGAATTTGTAGCGCTACTGGGATTGAACGGTGCAGGAAAATCCACGCTATTGCGCTCCTTTGTCGGCTTAGTCCCTGTTAAAAGCGGAGAGATTCGGATTAATGATGTTGTGATGAATGCGCGCACGATCGCCCGAATTCGCCGGGATATCGGCTTAATTTTTCAAGGTGGCGGTTTGGTGAAGCAGTCCCTGGCTATCGAGAATGTGTTGTGTGGTTGTTTGGGTGGTTTCACTACTTGGCAGACACTGTGGGGTTTTCCGAAAGAAAAATGCGATCGGGCTTTGGAATTACTGGCAAACTTCGGACTGCAAGACCTAGCATATCAAAAAACTGGACTACTTAGTGGCGGACAACAGCAAAAAGTTGCGATCGCCCGCGCCTTAATCCAATCCCCCCAGATTTTACTAGCAGATGAACCCACCACAGGATTAGATGTCATCGCAGCCCAACAAGTCATGGAAATCCTCGCGAAACTGCACAGAGAACAGGGAATGACCGTAGTTGTAGTATTGCACGACTTGGGAATGGCCAGCAAATATCCCGATCGCGCGATCGTCCTCGATGCAGGTCAAATAGTTTATGATGGCAAATGTCACAACTTGTCAGACAAATTTAGCAAATTAAACAAAAGTTGTGCTTGACAAAAGTAATTTTAGAAACCGCAGATGAATGCGGATTAATACAGATGATTAAAAAAGATTTTAGTGATGCTGGGAAAAACTATGGCTGGCTGAGGAATCTGGGAATTGTAGTAAGTTTAATTTTAGTTTATGGTTGGGCGCTGCGGGGACTAGAAATTGATGCGGCAACTCTGGCTAGCAGTTGGCCCTACATGACCGATTTTCTCTCCCGTTTGTGGCCTCCCAATCTCGAAATTATTGATGTCGCAATTAAGGCATTGATTGAAACAATTCAAATGTCTTTATGGGGAACCACAATCGGGGCAATTATTTCAGTACCAATTGCTATTTGCAGCGCTCATAATATAGCACCAAAGTGGTTGCAATGGCCAGCTAATTTTATCCAAAATGCGGTACGTTCCGTGCCATCTATTGTGTTAGGCTTATTGTTTGTGTCGGCAACGGGTTTGGGTGCGCCGGCTGGTACGTTGGCTTTGGGGATTTATACGATCGGCTATCTGGCTAAATTTTACCAGGAGGCGATCGAATCTGTAGAAGTGCGATCGATCGAATCCTTGCAAGTAGGAGGTGCATCTTGGTTACAAGTTGCCCAATATGGAATTTTCCCCCAAGTATTGCCGCTAGTTTTAGGTTATACGCTGTGGATGTTTGAATATAATATCCGCGCTGCTTCGGTTTTGGGAGTAGTGGGTGCTGGCGGCATTGGTTTTGAATTGGTTAATTATATTCGAGCTTTTGAATATAATAAGGCGACAACTATGATGTTAGTGTTGTTAGTTGTGGTGACGGTTATAGATGTAATTAGCAGTAAATGGCGGCAACGTTTGGAAGCCAAGTAATAAGCTGTAGGGGCGGGTTCACCAACAATAATTGCCTGAAATAAACAATCTCGAAAACCCGCCCCCACCCAACCAAGAATCATCATGTACTTGTCCCTATTTTCAAGAACAAATTAAGGGCGATTTAGGCTATTTTAAACATGGCACTGACTTAATTAAGATTGCGGTAGATTTAGTACGAGGGATTGTAGAAATTGAACAGCCAGAGTGCGATCGCGCTTCGGAGCTCAGAGACAAAAATCGCGATGCGTAAGCTAAAGAGGACTAATGAGTTCTTGAGTCCTCTTTTAGAGGACTTTAGCTATGCTAGATTTTCGAGTTTATATGTAGATTATTGATAGCGACGCACCCTACGGTATCTACTTTTTATTTCTACTTGGTTAAACCGTGCTCCAGGGCGTAACGAACTAACTCAGTACGACTATTAGTACCAGTTTTGCTAAACAAACGACTGACATATTTTTCCACATTACGCACGCTAGTTTCCAAGCGGCGAGCAATTTCCTTATTCATCAAACCTTGAGCAACTAAGTCTAAAACACTTTGTTCTCGCGGAGTCAAATCTATTTTAATTGTCGAAGGAAGTTGAACAATCGAGCTTCTACCACTCAACAAAGATTCAATTCTCGCCATCTGATTTGTCAAAGCAGTAATATCAGGATTTTCCCCATTTTCACTCATCTGCTTCGCCGCCGCACGACGGGCTAGCAAATTGGTGATAATTGCGACTAATTCATCGGGATCGAAGGGTTTAGAAAGATAAGCATCACAACCGGCTGTATAGCCTTGAATGCGATCGCTCGTCATGCCCTTAGCCGTTAAAAAAACCACAGGTAAAGCCTTATAACGAGGATCTTCCCGTACTTGCTTCAGAAACTGATAGCCGTCCACCTGCGGCATCATAATGTCTGAGATTAGCAAATCAGGATTGTGTTGTTGCAAAAGTTCCCAGCCGTCGCGAGCATTACTGGCAACCTCAACTACAAAATTACTATCTTCTAAATAAGCTTGTACTGCTTCCCGCAAGCCCGGTTCATCATCTACCAGTAATAATCGTGCTGACATTTTTTTACCTTTACGCTTTATGACTATGATGTTGAATTTTTCCGAGGGGCAATTCATGAATTGCCCCTACTGTGATATCAATTCCGGCTGCATCGGAATGATATAGAGGACACGGCAGTGCCGTGTCCCTACAATTAATCGGGTAGGGAAACGGCACTGCCGTCTCCTAATTTCGGCAACTTAAATTTTAGTGCGATCGGTCAAAATTTCATAGCCAGTGTCTGTCACCAACACAGTATGCTCAAACTGAGCAGACATGGCATTATCAACAGTTACAGCCGTCCATTTATCCGCAAGAGTTCGAGTATATTTGGAACCAGCATTCAAAATAGGTTCGATCGCAAGTGTCATACCCGATCGCAATTTAACATTCGGCATTTCACGAGTACGGAAATTGAAAACCGACGGTTCCTCGTGCAAATTTCGCCCCACACCGTGGCCTGTAAACTCCTCTACAATGCTAAAACCATTACTTTTGACATGATCTTCGATCGCACCAGCTAGATCGAGCAAATAAGCACCAGCCCTCACTTGTTCGATGCCTTTATAGAGAGCTTCTTCTGCAACTCTGATTAATTTTGCTGACTCAGGAGTTACTTCTACAACTGCGATGGTAATACAAGAATCGCCGTGAAAACCTTGATAATATGCTCCCGTATCTACCTTGAGAACATCACCGGCGCGAATCACTTTTTTCTTACTAGGAATTCCGTGAACTACTTCATTATTAATGCTAGAACAAATCGATCCTGTGAAGCCATGATAGCCTTTAAAGCTCGGAGTTGCACCCATCGCACGGATGCGTTTTTCTGCATAAGCATCTAAGTCAGCAGTCGTCATTCCCGGCTGCACCATTTCGGAAATTTCTTTTAATACGGTAGCGACAATTCTTGACGCTTGTCGCATAATTTCGATTTCACGTTCGGATTTAATTTCAATTCCTCGGCGTTGTTTTGTTACTTGGGGTTCTTTAGTTGGACTAGAAAGCAGACTGCTAAAAATATTCATCTATTTGAGAATTGGGGAATTAGGGAATTGGGAATTGGGAATTGGGAATTGGGAATTGGGAATTGGGAATTGGGAAT
>NZ_JAKJHX010000166.1:0-224 GCF_021648855.1 Tychonema litorale BBK16
ATCGTGGTAGGAGGAGACGGCAGTGCCGTGTCCCTACAATTGATCGCGGTAGGGAAACGGCACTGCCGTGTCCTCTATATCTACAATTAATCGTGGTAGGAGGAGACGGCAGTGCCGTGTCCCTACAATTGATCGCGGTAGGGACACGGCACTGCCGTGTCCTCTATATCTGCCGTGTCCTCTATATCTGCCGTGTCCTCTATATCTGCCGTGTCCTCTATATC
>NZ_JAKJHX010000166.1:324-8461 GCF_021648855.1 Tychonema litorale BBK16
TGCCGTGTCCTTTATATCATTCCGGCACAGCCGGAATTGATGTGATGTAACTGCGTTAAAGCGATCGATAAACGCGATAGTCTATTTCAGGGAAAATATTATCAATCTCCTCAACTTTCTCCAACCAACCGGAATCAACTTTCCCTTCTTTCACTTCATCGTACAACTTGTGAAAACGCATTAAATGCGATCGCGTCCGTCGTATTGCATAAGGCACCATCGTACCTGTACGCATAATAAATGCCCAGTCAGAAGATTGAGCCAGCAACACTTCCCGTGCCGCTTGATTCAAAGCGCGCAACTGCAACTCATCTTCCGGTTCCATACTTCCTAACTCAATCATCCGTTCCGCAGCCTTGTGCAAATGCGGGTAAATCCAAGCATTCGTCTCATTCAACCAATACTCATGGAAACCCCGATATCCCCAACTAGATTGCGACGGGCGACAAACTTGTTGAGTTGGATTCCCACGCAAATAATCGGCCAAATGCGTCATTTCGTAGGTGTTTTGATCGAACCAACTCTTGCGGAATAAGTAATCTAAGAACCAAGGCCCTTCGTACCACCAATGACCGAAAAGTTCCGCGTCGTAGGGGGAAACAATAATCGGTGGGCGCTGCATAATCCCGTTCAAATGCTCGATTTGGCGTTCGCGGTTGAAGGCGAAATTGCTAGCGTGTTCGGCGGCTTTTTCCCTTGCCCAGTATGGATCGTATAACTGTTTGTCGCCTAAACCCAATCCTCTGCCGGTGATTTTGTGATATTTAATCCCGGTATTTTTCCGCTGACCGTTGGGCATGATGTAGGGTTTGATGTAGTCATAATCAGCTTCCCAGCCCAAATCTTTGTAGAATTCCCGGTATTCTGCTGCGCCGGGATAGCCGACTTCCGATGACCAAACTTGTTGCGAAGATTCGTGATCTCGACCGAATACCGCTACTCCGCTTTCGGTAAAAATTGGGGCGTAGCTACCGTAGCGAGGGCGCGGACGGGCGTAGAGGATGCCGTGACCGTCTGTGAGGAAATATCGCAAGCCAGCATCGGCTAACATCCGTTCTAGGCCTTCGTAGTAGGCGCATTCGGGTAGCCAAATGCCTTTTGGTCGGCGGCCGAAGTTGGCTTCGTAGTTGTCGCAGGCTACTTGAATTTGCGCCCAAACTGCTTCTGGGTACATTTTCATCAGCGGTAGGTAGCCGTGGGTGGCGCCGCAGGTGATGATTTCGAGGTTGTTGGTGTCTTGGTGTTGTTTGAATACTTTGACTAAGTCTCGATCGCACTTTTCCCAAAAATTGCGGACTTGAGAGAAATGGGTGGCGTAGTGTTCGGCTAAATAACGGAGGTGTCCGTTGCCGACATTGTGCGACCTTTCCAGTTCGATTAATTCTTCGAGTTTGGCCAAGTGCTCGTCAAATCGGTCTTGCAGTAGAGGGTCGCGCAGCATTGCCACCAAGGGCGGTGTCATGCTCATGGTAATTTTAAAGTCGATGCCGTCGCGCTTGAGTCCTTCAAACACTTGTAGTAAGGGAATGTAGGTTTCGGCGATCGCCTCAAACAGCCATTCTTCTTCTAAAACGTAATCGCTTTCGGGGTGGCGGACAAAGGGTAGGTGGGCGTGGAGAACGAGGGCGAGGTAGCCAGTAGTCATAATTATTTTGATGCAGCAGTTTATAGGCTGACACGAATTAGGAACTGTTTTGCAATATCTTAAGATTTTAGGATAAATGGGGCGCAGAAAGTGCCATGTTTTTTCAGTTGCCGTTTGCGAACTCGGTCAATGTCAGCAAATTCTGATTTTCTTGTTGCTGTTGGATCAGGACTGCTGCTGTTTGAGAGTCTATGGGTTTTGAGAAAAAGTATCCCTGGGCGTACTCGCATTTTAATCCTTTGAGTAGGTTGAGTTGTGATGCTTCTTCGACTCCCTCGGCTACTACGTCCATGCCTAAATTGTGTGATAAAGTAACGATCGATCGCACAATTTCGGTCGGGTCAATTTCTCCTTTGGTGATATCAAACTTCACTCCCATTCTGCTAACAAAAGAACGGTCTATTTTTAAGGTATTGGTCGGAAAGCGGTG
This sequence comes from Tychonema litorale BBK16, assembly GCF_021648855.1. Taxonomy (GTDB): domain Bacteria; phylum Cyanobacteriota; class Cyanobacteriia; order Cyanobacteriales; family Microcoleaceae; genus Microcoleus. The sequence continues at coordinate 2,400 of NZ_JAKJHX010000166.1, forward strand.
CAGGTAGGAGAGCGATGAATAGCCGGTGCCGAAGTCGTCGATGCACAGGTGTATGTTGCGGGTTCTGAGTTCTACCAGCATTGCTGTTACTGATTCGGAATTTTCGATTAGTACGCTTTCTGTGATTTCTAGTTTTAAACTGCTCCCTTCTAGGTGAGTTTCTTCGAGAACTTGGTCGATATATTCGATTAAATCTGGTTGTGAAAACTGTTTGACTGAGAGGTTGACGCTGACACTCAAGGGGGGATTGCAGGGAAATAATTGTTGCCACTGGTGGATTTGATGGCAAGCTGTACGCAGTACCCAACGGCCGAGGGGTACGATCAATCCGGTTTCTTCGGCGCAGGGGATGAATTCGATCGGGGAAACTAATCCTCGTTCTGGATGTTGCCATCGCACTAAGGCTTCAAAACTGACAATTGTGTTAGTGGCGATCGACATGATCGGCTGATAGTGAATGATAAACTGGGGGGCCGGCGACAAGGGAGACAAGCGAGACTTGGGAAATTTGGGACACTGATCGGGTTTGGTGGAGTCTTCTTTTGTTCTGCGTCCCCCAAATTTTTCTTGTCCTTCATCTTCTTCTCTGGGCCTATCTCTAATCGATTCTGCCGCGCGTCGCAGGTCATTTTCTAACTGCAATAACTGCAAAGCATGGGCGTGCATGGAACTGTTGAAAACTTCGTAGCAGGATCTGCCTAGTCCTTTGGCGCGGTACATGGCGGTGTCGGCGTCGCGCAGCAAATTTATTGGTTCTAGGTATTCGATCGAGCTTAGCGCAATACCGATGCTGGCGGTGATAAATACTTCGTGTCCATCTAGAATGATGGGAGAAGTGATTTTTTGTTGGAGGCGGTTGGCAATACTGGTAGCTTCATTAATCCCGTCGATATCCTCCAGCAGGATCGCAAACTCGTCACCTCCGAAGCGGGCAACTGTATCTCCGACGCGCAAACAGCTTTCCAGACGCCGCGCGCTGGTGATGAGCAGTTGGTCGCCGATCGCATGGCCAAGAGAATCGTTGACTACTTTAAATCGATCTAAATCGAGAAATAGCACTGCAAATAAGTAGTCTTTGCGCCTTTGGGCTAGTCTCAAAGCGTGTTCCAGGCGATCGATAAATAGCGCTCGGTTAGGTAGCCCGGTGAGCCCGTCGTGAAATGCGTCGTGCAGCAGTTGTGCTTCAGCGAGTTTACGCTTGCTGATATTGTGGCAGTTGATCACAATTCCCTGGACTGCGGGATCGCGGAGCAAGTTGGTGGCTACGGCTTCCAAAACACACCATGAACCGTTGCGGTGGCGGACTCGGTACTCAACAACTGACTGACTTGTCCTGGGGTTTTGAATTGCTTTTTTGAGGATTTCGGTAATCAAGGCACTGTCGTCGGGATGAACCGTTTCAAAAACGCTGCGCCCGATCGTCCTATGGGGTAAATATCCTAAAATTCGTTTTACCGAAGGGCTGACGTAGCGAAATATGCCTTCACCGTCGAGAATAATGGTGATGTCTGTAGCATTTTCAATCAGCGATCGAAATCGTTGTTCGCTTTGACGCAGGGCTTCTTCTGCCTGTTTGCGTCCGTTGATGTCTAGGGCTACTCCGTCTATAATCGTGTCGCCGTTTTCGCTTTTGGAAAATCGGGCATTGTCTTGCACCCACTTGACCTCCCCGGATTTCAACACGATGCGGTATTGCCGATCGCACGGCTGAAGACTGGCACTGGATGCTGCTACGCTCTTGTCAAAGGAGCTTCTGTCGTCTGGATGAATGATTTCCATCAATATTTCTGGACGTGCCATCACTTCAGACGGGTCGATACCTGTCAATTCCCGCACTCCCGGACTAATATAACCCATTGATATCTTGCCGTCTGGATGGATGACGGCGCGGTAAACGGAGCCGGGAAGGTTGGCTGCCATTGTTGTTAGCTGCTGTTGGATACCCAGGACTGCTGCTTCGGCACGCTTGCGTTCTGCGAGTTCGGTTTGGGCGCGTTGGTAGAGTTCAGTTTGGTGGATCGCGATCGCACACTGATCGGCTATAGCTTTGACTAGCGATTGTTCTTCTGTACTCCAAGTGCGATCGCGATCGTACTGGTAAATGCTGATTGCTCCCAAGAATGACTGCTGGTATAGCAGTGGTGCGATCATGACAGCGCGAAACTCTACAAGATCTGCTAATGCTTGCAATTCTGGACACAGGGTTGATAAATCGGTGACGGCGATCGTTTCTCCGGCAGCCAGCGAGGAGACGTAGTGTTGCCCAAATCCGCAATTTAGCCCAACGAGCCATTCTTTATCTGCTGATGAACTGATATAGCGAACTATAATCTTGCCCTCAGCATCTGGCTGCAAAATCGTGCAGCCGCTAATTTCCAAAGCTTCGTGCAGTTGGTCAGCCGTGGTTTGTAGCACTTCGTCTAGCACCAGAGTTTCGCGCATTGCTTGGACAATGCGATTGATGATCGCTTCTCTCTGAGCTTGCCGTTGAATTTGGGCGATCGCTTCTTGCTGCGTGGCGCGCATTTGATATTCTTGGAGCGATCGTTCTAATACTGTGGGCAATCTCAATAATTTGCTTTTCAACAAGTAATCGGTCATTCCTGACTTGATGCACTCAACTGCCGCCTCTTCTCCCAAACTTCCCGTTACTAAAATAAAAGGTATGTTTTGTTCTAATGCCCGCATCATTTTCAACACATCTAAACCGTTGAAACCGGGAAGACGGTAATCGGACAATACAGCATCATATTTGCCATTTTGGAGCAATTCTCGGCACTCTTTTTCCGTCTGCGCTGTATCGAAACTAAAATCTACTCCTCCCGATTCTAGGGCGATTACCATTAATTCTAGATCTTCGGTTGTGTCTTCGATGATTAATAATTTTAACATTGATTTTCTCGTTTTACTTAATAAATATTTATTTTTAATTTTCTCTAGAATATTCAATTTTATTTTTTATGTTGGCATTTTTTATTTGTTAGATTGATTGTAGCTGGTTTCGGGCATAAGGCATAGGACATAGGACATAGGGCATACCTCACCACGCTTGAGAACCGCTATCGCAATCTTATTTACTTAACTTAAAGTAAAACGTTGCTCCTCGATCAGGTGCACTTTCTGCCCAAATCGTGCCGCCGTGGCGCTGAATAATCCGCCAGGCGATCGCTAAACCGATCCCAGTACCTTCAAATTCTCTCTGGGAGTGCAGTCTCGCAAAGGCTCCAAACAGTTGATCGGCATATTCCATCTCAAAACCGACACCGTTATCCTTGACAAAAATCGTTCCATCTGGTAAGGAATCAATAACTATTTTAGCTGGATTGCGTCCGCGACTAAACTTGACGGCATTGCTAATCAAGTTGCTCAACACCTGTTGCAGCAAGATGGGATCTCCGGTGACTGAAGGCAAGTATCTGATTTCAAATTCAGCGGTGGCGAGGGTTTGGGTCAAATCTACCACTGTTCGGGCTTGAGCCAGTTTAATCGCAGTTTGTACCAAGTCGGTGAGGTCGATCGGAATTTGGATTAACTCGGTGCGCCCCACCCGCGAAAGAGTGAGCAAACCGTCAATCAACAGACTCATTTTTTGGCTGCTGTCCTCAATTACTTGCATATAATGAACTATTTTGCGATCGTCCAAAACCGACCTTGCGACAAGTTGTTGTCTCAAAGCACTGACAAAACCTGAAATATGTCGCAAAGGCGCGCGCAAGTCGTGGGAAACTGAGTAAGAAAAAGATTCTAATTCTTGATTAGCTATTTCTAATTGCTCTGTGCGTTCTGACAAAGCTTGTTTTGTTTCAATCAACTCAGTGATATCGCGAGAAGTACCAATTAAAGCATAAATCTCGCCATCCACATTTCTCAAGGGAATTTTAAAAGTATCGAAGTAAGTAGTTTTGTTATCTAAAAAACTAAATTCTTCCTGAAAGTGTAGAGTTTCGCCGGATTCAAATACGTGCAAATTTTCTCGTGCAAACTGTTCTGCGAGTTTGGTGGGAAAACATTCAAAAACTGTTTTGCCCTGCATCTCTTTTGTGCTTTTGAATCCGGCAATTTTGGCAACAGATTTGTTGACAAAAGGCTGGCGCATATTTTCGCGTTCTACAACAAAAATGCGATCGGGCAAAGCATCAAAAAAAGTCTCTAGTTCAGCGGTACGCTGGGCGACTTGAGCTTCTAAAGTTTCGTTGAGTTCTTTGAGTTCAGCTTCGACCCTTTTGCGATCGGTAATATCTTGACCAATCCCGATATATCTGCCGTCTGAGAGGCGAACATTTGCCCAAGAAGTGTCGATAATTCGCCCGTCTCTAACTTTAGTTTTGAAGTCGCACCCGTTTTCAGTTGCTGCTTGAATGAATTCTAAAACCTGTTGGCGGTATTCTGGTTGCGGATAAAATTCGGCCAACATATCGCGGTCTTTGATTTCTGCAAAACTCCAGCCGAGCACTTGTTCCCAGTGGCGGTTTACCCAGCTTATTTCACCGCTGTTGCCCAAGAATGCGATCATGACCGGCACGTTGTCGAAGATTGTTTGCAGCAATTCTTTTTGCTGTTTTAATGATTCTTCGGCCCTTTTGCGATCGGTCAAATCCAGTACAAAACTGACACCAAACTCTTGAGAACCTTCCGAAAGTGCAGCGCCGAGTAAAACAGGAACGCGACTGCCGTCTCGTCGGATGTATTCTTTTTCAAAGGGAAGCAATTTGCTGTTCCTAGCCAGTTCTGCAAGTTTTTCTTCGTCTAGGCTGCGATATTCTGGGGGTGTCATTTCTTGCCAGTTAATTCTTCCTGAAAGCAGATCATCCCGCGTGTAATCTACCGTGTTCAGAAAAGCGCCATTGGCCTCTGTAATGTTGCCGTTGATATCCCAATAAATTATGCCAATAATGTTAGATTCAACGATAGTTCTAAATTTGGCTTCGCTTTGACGCAACTGTAATTCGGTTTGTTTGAGTTCTGTGATGTCGCGGGCGATGACTAACACTGTTTCGACCCAATTGTCTTCTGCAAATTCGGGAATAACTCGACAGTGATAGTATTTTTTGCCGTGGGGAGTGGAAAGTTCAAATTCTATAGTTTCTTGTTTGCCTGTACCGAAAACTTTGAGACAAGCTTCATTCCACAAATTGCAAAAATGAGTTGGCATTCCTGATTCTTGGTTTGTTTTGCCGATGAATTCGCCTCGGAGTTTTCCGGTTACTGCTTCCACTGCTTGGTTGATGTAAAGGTGGCACAATTGTCGATCGCACCGGGCGATCATATCAGTCGCATTTTCGGCTAGGGCTGTGAAAGCCTGTTCGCGCCGACGCAGTTCTTCTTGAGTGCGGTGACGTTCAGTTACATCTAGGACAAATGAGAGAATTGAAACTACTTTTCCTGCTGCATCTATCTGTGCTGAATTGTTCCATTCGCAGTGAATTACAGAACCATCTTTAGTATAATTGCGGTTGTGGCAAATATTACGGGGTTCGCTGCCGTCTAAGAGTTTATTTGTGACTAATTTGACTTGCTCGAAATCTTCTGTATAAACTATTGGCCATTCGTGCCAGTATTTACCAATGATTTCTGCGGTTTTCCAGCCAAATATTTGTTCAGCCATTGGCGACCAACGCACAACGCGAAATTCGCTATCCCATTCTATAACTGCCATTGGCGAGTTGGCGACATGAAACTCTAGTCGCGAGGCGGCTTGCTTCCTTTTGATTTTTAGCTGGTGACGCAGTTGTTTGAATTTGGCAAGTTTCTCACCTATTGTTTGTGAGTTTTCGGGGTTGATTTGCCCAAGTCCATCGATGATTTGTGATGTTTGTGCTTCTAATTCTTCCCAAGCTAATTCTAAGGCTGATTCCGCCTGCTCTAGCTGAGTGATGCTGTTGAGAAACAGTGGGACACTTTGGACGGGAATTTCAGGCATATTCTTGACTATTAGGCAAGTTTTGCTTTCAGGAGTAAAAAATAAAACTGAATAATAAAAAATTAAACTTATTCTTGAATTTTACATTTTTAGTGATTATAGTAGATATCTCAAGCTTGATCAACAAAATATTTAGAAAGAA
>NZ_JAKJHX010000167.1 GCF_021648855.1 Tychonema litorale BBK16
ATAATATAAAGCCGTCCTAGAAGGACGGGGCTTTAGACCCAGTTTTCTGGTAAAATTGGGATTTCTTAAAAAGCCCAGCTAGAGTTGGCACTCCTACAATCAGCGACGGTTAGTTTACTGTAATCTTTCACCGTGTTCGATGCGATTTTGAATGTCGCGAGCATTGGCACCTTCGTTGAGCCAGAATGCTGCGGCATCAATTTTGTCTGGGTTGCCAAGGAGGAACTTGCAATAGGTTTCTCCCATTGAGTAACATTGGAGTTCTATGCAACTCAGGGGCTTTTTGACTAGAGATCCGAAGAAACCGGCGTACAAACCGGCGTATAGGTGACAAACTGGTTTGCCTACATCGCCTAATGTGCGAGCAACTGCTGAGTCAAAGAGGTTGATGAAGATGCATCCGTGTTTGCGATCGCTCATGTCTACTTCCCAGCGGCCCCAACCTTGAGCGGTGAACGGCCACCACCAAGTTTCTAGTAGAAACATTAGATTTGACTGGCGAATGTTCTGGCTGAATTCGGCGCTGAACCATTTTTGAAAAAATTCGGCATCTTGGAGTCCCCACTGGCAACCAATAGTATACATGATCACTGAGGAAGCAGGGCCTACTTCTTCTTCGAGTCCTTCGACTAAACCGATGATGAAGTCTTCGCTGGTGAAAATGTTGCGCGATTCGTTCCAGTCGTTAATGGTGCCTCCAAGGCGATCGAATGCAAAGAAATCCTGAAATCTATAGTGGTTATGACTTTTAGGATGCTTTTGTTTGAGGAGAGAGTCGGTTGGGAGGACAATTTCTCTGTTGGCGGTAGAGATCATTTGCGTGTTACTCGTGTTTAGTAATGTTAGTTGGGGCACATTGTTGGTCTTTTGAGCCGATCGACTCCGAAGACACAAATTCACTGGCTTCTGTATCCAATTTAACCTGGTTTTTTCTAAATACACAGGACAAAAAATTTTCAGGCAATACAAGAAGTTAACATTATGGGACTATGAACTTTTTATTGATTGCAACTTCTGCCTGGTGTCAACTGCTATGTGACTTCTGACGAAAGTCGGGTCAAAGTTGGATCTGAGTATGTGTTATCGTTTTGTGCAAGCTGTTTAATATATATATCGAGCATAAGGTTACTATGAAACATCACGCTTGTATTGCAATAGGCATAAATCAATATCAGTTACTTCAGCCTTTGAGTTATGCCCAAGAGGATGCAGAGGCCGTATACACTTTTTTGGTTGAAGAGGCTGGTTTTTCGAGGGATGAATGCCTTCTGATGACGGATAGTTCGCCCTCGCTGTGGGGTAATTCAACCTATCCGAATCGGGAAAATATTCTGAAGTTGACCGAAAATCTGTGCGCCGAACACTTACAACAGGGAGATTTACTCTGGTGCTTTTTTAGTGGCTACGGTGTCAGCCATGAAGGGAAGGATTATTTGATGCCAGTGGATGGGAATCCCGCTGATATTCAGGGTACGGGGATTCCGGTAGAGGTGCTTTTGAATACTCTGAAAAAGGCTCCTACCGAAACAGTGTTGGTTCTGGTTGATATGAACCGTAGCCAAATCGTGAAAGCTGGCGAAACTATAGGGGTTCAAACTGCGGAGTTGGCTCGGAATCTGGAAATCCCGACGATGCTTTCTTGTCGGCCGAATCAAGTTTCGCGGGAGACTTCTGCTCTGCGCCAAGGGTTTTTTACGACGGCGCTTTTGGAGGGGTTGCGATCGGGACAGTGCAAGACTCTTAAGGGTTTAGATCGTTTTTTGACCGATCGCCTACCTGAGTTGTGCGACCACCATTTGCGTCCGAAACAGGAACCTTTGATGGTTGTAAATCCTCCAGGAAAAGCCCATTTGGTGATTTTACCAGATGTTGCTCTTGTCGCAAATGCTGAAGCGGCTGGACGCAACGGTAGTGTGACGGTTGAGGCCGAAAGTAATGGTTTCGATCGCCACCGAATGGGTACGGCGACAGTTCAAATGGACTTACCTCCAGCTACTCGTAACTCTCAGGATTTGGGAACCCAAATGCCTGTTCAGGTGCCTGTGTCGAATGCTGTTGGGTCTGCTGACGGGGGTGGCGATCGACCCAACTTGCAAAAACCAGAAGATTTAGACAATGGGGCTTCGGATAAATCGTTTTTGCAACAGCTAATTTTGTGGAGTGGTGCTACGGCTGCAATTCTGCTGTTGGGTGTGTTTCTGACTAATAGGTCAATTTTCATGGCTCAGCAGCAAGGTAGCCCAAAATTGACCACTGAGAATGCTCAGAACCGTCCCCCTGAAAATTCTGGGGTAAAGCCTGTAAAGCCTGTAACTCCTGGTGCTGGGGTGTCCCAGAATCAACCGCAGGCTGTATCAGTAGGAACTGGAGCGAAACCGCAACCTTCTAGCCAGCAGGTTTGGGCTGAAGCGAAAACTATGCTCAAGGATGGTTCGGCTTCGAGTTTTAATAATGCCGTCAGAAAAGCTCGATCGATCGCGCCTACAGATCCGCTTTATCCGCAAACTCAACAGGATATTGAGCGCTGGAGTTTGACGATTTTGGATATAGCTAACGGGCGGGCTGCTAGGGGCGATTTTCTAGGGGCGATTGGAGCGGCTAAATTAATGCCTGATGCCAATAAGCCGATTTACAATCAGTCTAAGGAGGCGATCGTTCAGTGGCAGGATTTATCTAAGCAGCAACAGTTGAATAAGGCTGTGATATCTGCTGCTAAGACAAAAATTAAGCGAGGTGAGGCATCTTCTTACAGTAAGGCGATCGAGCAAGTTAACAAGATTCAACCCGGTGAGCCGCTTCATACAGAAGCTCAGCGTTTGACAGGAGAATGGAGTGAAACTATTCTCAAGATTGCTCAACTGCGTAGCTCTCAAGGGAAGCTTAAAGATGCTGTTGAATCTGCATCATTGGTGCCATCTGGTAGCAAGAGTTATCAGCGAGCTCAAAAGGCGATCGCTGAATGGAAAAGCAAGCTGAAAGTTCAGAAAAAAGGTTGATTTAGGCACGGTTTTTGAAGTTAGAGTTATGAATTGTGAGCTGATCAAGTTTAACTTGTAACTCACTGCTCATAACTCCAGCTTTGCTGAGTTAGATAACGTTCTAGCAGCTTTACATTCGGTTACCAAAAAATTGGGTTTAAAGCCCCGTCCTTATAGGACGGCTTTGATTTCATAAAGTGTAAATAATCATAAAGTGTAAATAATCATTAAAAATACATACATTGAAAGTAAAGTTATTGGCGAATAAAGTAAGATATTTGAATGCTCACATTAGAGTTTAAATTAAAAGGCAAAGCGCAGCAATATCGGATCATTGACGAGATGATCAGAACAGCTCAGTTTGTCCGAAATAAAACTCTTAAATACTGGACAGAAAATCAAGGAGTGAAGCTAATTGACCTGTACAAACAATGCGCCTTTCTCGAAAAAAGAAAGGCTCTAGTAATCGAAAAAAAGCGATTAATTAAGTTAGGAAGAAAACACCTAAAAGTCAGCAGGCAGCGTAAAGACTTCGCCATTAAAACGGCGTTGTACGCGGTAAAATCTAACGATTTTGTAGCCCACGAAGACCTTCAGGTTAAAAACATGGTGAAAAACCATAAGCTTGCCAAATCAATTAGTGATGCAGCATGGTCACTGTTTGCTCAATGGTTGGAGTATTTTGGGAAAGTGTATGACAAAACAGTGATTGCTGTTGCGCCTCAATACACATCTCAAGACTGCTCAAGCTGTGGCAATACTGTCAAAAAAACACTTTCTACTCGAACCCATATTTGTGGTTGCGGTACGATATTAGATCGAGATCATAATGCCGCCAAAAATATTTTGGCTAAAGGATTGAAAGCCCATGCAGGAATCAATTTAAATACGGCGGGGCACGCCGAAATTAACGCTTGGGGACAGACCGACCTCTACTCGTTGGTGGTGACATCAACGAGTAAGTTGACTGACTGATCCAAGAATCCCCGCGCGTTCATGCGGGGGAGTGTCAAATAGTAAGGTATATTTTAACTCAATTCCTATTGACGAAACTAAAAAAGAACGGTTAAGGTGGCAGTGTCTAAAGGTAGACGGGGAAGATCACTTTTTCGATCAGGGGGGTAAAAACCAGGAAATCAGATAGCTAGAGAGCTTATTCAACCTTGTCAATTCAGGGAAGTAGTATTACCACTAAAGTCTAGTATATTGCTCGGTGGTATCGAAAATTGTAACAGTTCTTAATCATAAAAAAAACTTTCAAAACGGCTAGTATAGTGACACTTTTGCTAGCAAAAACAGATAAAGTAAATAAAGTTGCCTAATTTTACACACCACGATCCCCACCCTGGGGATACTGAATCGACTTGATTCATAGACAGTGGTTTGAGAGTTACAATCGGAATCAAAGCATCGCTATTTAACAGAGTTCTCTAGTTACTTTTACTTTCAGCTTATGAACGTGGATTTTATCAAAGCCCAAGTCAGGTTGCTACAGGGTGCTAGTTCATCGGAGCGAGAAACCCTTATGAAAAACATCGGTGTCTGTGCTGGCGTTATCAGACCAGGAGAGTACGTGACTCCGCAGCGGAAGCACGCTATCACTCTCTGGCTACAAACAAATGCTGTTCGACTCCGGCTACCCCAACTTCCTCTGGATTTGGCTGGACATAAGTCTTAACAGCCAGATAATCAAGGGATTTTCGCCCAAAACCATAACCTGTGTTAATTGCTTTTAGACTTGAGATGCCCGATCGATCTCATGTTGGATAAATTTTCTATTTGCGGATCTGAGGAGAAAATAATCCCTATTCAATAGGTATACATATTTACAGGGGCAGTAATTAAACTGCCCCTACTTTTGAAAAATCAGGGGGATTGGTGGCAAATCAATATAAAACACTGTTCTATTGATGAGAAATGGCAGAGATTTATTGAACTTATGAATAAGTTATATATTTTATTTTTATGGTAAGATGGTACGAGTTATGTTAATTAACTTGCTTCATAAGCTGTGGAGCATTTAAACCACTAACTATCCATGTAGGGTGCGTCAGCTAGAACACTGACTATACATGGGAAACGCCTTAAAACTGACGCACCCTACAATACCATTTTAAATGCGTAGCAGCTTAACATAATTTATAGACAAAAATACTGTGCCAAAAAAACAAAAATTTCCTTATTTAGTTGGTTCCCGATGGACGGCATTGCAACAAACTTGGGGCTGGCGGCACTTTCAAGTAGTCAACCGAAAAAACCAAGGTAAGTGGGTATTTGCAGAAATGGTAGCTGCTTGTGACCCCAATGTACGTTTCTGGCTGAACGCCCAACAGTTCAAAGATCGAGCGCTATGGCAAGCTGGATGGCAGTCTACGCAAGAACTAGAGGATTTGGAAGTGGTCGAGCAAAATATTTGCTAATTAGTGATACATTGGGAGGCTGACATAAAGATGTTTATGCCGAATTCTCAATTCTCAATTCCCAATTCTCAATTCCAAAATGACTCGCTTAGCGACTACAATAGAAGCCATACTTTACTTAAAAGGTCAGCCAGTCTCGATCGCAGAGATTGCTGAAATTGCTAAGTGCGATCGCACCGATGTCGAAGATGCCATCATAGAACTGATGTCCGATTCAGCTCACCGGGACAGTGCTTTAGAAGTGGTGGAGACTCCTACAGGATATAGCTTGCAACTCAGAGAAGAGTTTGCCAGTTTAATGCAAACTTTGATACCTCCAGAATTAGGTATCGGAGCTTTGCGGACGCTAGCTGCGATCGCCCTCAAAGGCGGCATCGCTCAACCAGACTTAGTTAATTTACGGGGTTCAGGTGCTTACCAACAAGTGCAAGAACTTGTCGAACTCGGTTTTGTCCGCAAACGACGACCAAGCGAGAGCCGCTCCTATTGGCTACAAGTTACTGACAAATTTCATCGGTATTTTCAAGTAGATCAACTACCGAAACAACTACAAATTGACTTTCAGGCAAATTTGTACCCAAGCAATGACGAGTAGTTTAAAGTAGAATGTAGCAAGCCAGAAATTAAGAATCGCCAATGGTTTTTCACCCTGACTTTGACCTAGACAATGCCAAACAAACCACAGACAATCCACTTTTGAAGTACCTCCAACACCAATCCCCAGAGGTTTTAGATCACGTAGCCAAGTCCGTGGGCCCTGAAATCAAAGAGATTATCTCTCACAACGTTCAAGGGCTTTTAGGTATCTTGCCTTCAGAAAATTTTAATGTCCAAATTACTACCGATCGCGAAAATTTAGCAGGTTTGCTGGCTTCAGCGATGATGACTGGTTATTTTCTGCGAAAAATGGAGCAGAGGATGCAGTTAGAAGAAAATTTGGCAAGCACCAGCTCGATCAAACCAAATTTTCCTCAAGAAAAGTGAAAATATCAAGGGGTTGGAAAAGTTGAAGGATGAAAATTTTTGCCAAAAAACCAAATTCAACCTTCTACCGTGCACCTGCAATTACCCACCGGCGGAGTTACCTGAGATTGGAAAAGCACTAGGGCGCACTTTAATTTTCTGAATTTGACCCTGACGGTTGATTTCCATTTCGAGTTCTTTACCCACAATAGTATTTTCCACCCTTTCTTGTACGTCCCCTGGATTGTCAACTTTAATTCCGTCTATTTTTTCTATCACGTCTCCCGCACGCAAGCCGGCTTTTTGAGCGGGGGAATTCTCAACAATTCGGGTCACGGCTACGCCTCTATCTAGGGCGATCCTAGCATTGAGCTGCTTGTTGACTTCTGCCTTGGTAGCGGGTGTTAAGCTGACCATTTGAATACCGAGGTATGGATGCTCGGCTTTACCTTTGGCGAATAGCTGATCGGAAACTCGTTTGGCGGTTTCGATGGGAATTGCAAACCCCAAACCCTGAGCATCTGCGCGAATGGCGGTGTTGATGCCAATTACCTCGCCAGAGTCGTTCAGCAGTGGCCCGCCAGAATTTCCGGGGTTGATGGCGGCGTCGGTTTGGATGAATCGGACTCGTTTGTCGGGGATGCCTACTTGGGAGCTCGATCGACCTGTAGCGCTAATAATCCCGACTGTTACCGTATTGTCAAGACCTAAAGGATTGCCGATCGCGATCGCCCACTGTCCAGGTACAATATTATCCGATCGGCCCAAAGCCACTAGGGGCAAATCCTTGGCATTAATTTTCACAACAGCAACATCGGTCAGCAAATCGACCCCCTGCACCTTACCCTCAAACTCTCGGCCGTCTTTGAGGGTCACTTTCACAGTATCCGTCCCAGACACAACGTGAGCATTAGTAACTATGCGGCCATCGGTGGTGAGAATAAACCCCGAACCCGTACCTCGCTTAAGTTTTTCTTCCGGTACTGGCAAATTATTCCCAAAAAACTTGCGAAACAAAGGATTTTTGAAGGCTTCGGGCACTTGATTGACGACTTTACTTGATGCGTCAATTCTCACCACAGCCGGGCCGACTTTTTGGGCTGCTTCGGCAATAAAATTGGAATGGGTGCGATCGACTGGCGGATTTGACGGGACTTGAGAAGACGCATAGGGCGGGATTTGTTGGCGTACCACGGGTAAAACCGAGCCTGTTTCCAGACCGTTTGGGCTTTGGAGATAGCGATTTCCCAACCATCCCATACCTCCCCCGATTGACAACAGAGTCAAATAAAGGGTCAATTGCTTAAAAGATAAACTCATAAGAAGCTCCCGCTGGATAGGCATTCGACCTAATCATATTTGCCCAAAAATTCCCAAGCCTATATTGAGCTAGACATTGGTAATTTTGGTGCTAATTGCTTGCTTCATCCTAACGTCAAACCACAAACTTGTGTTTCTGTCATGCACCACATCTACAACTAACGGTAGTTTAGTGGTATGGTACATCCATAATTAGGTTCATACTCTGATATAGCATTGGCTACTGATATAAATATGCTTCTGAAGCTTTAATCGGCAGAGCTGACATAAAAAAAAGCCCGTAATGAGATTTGAACTCATGACTTCCTCCTTACCAAGGAGGTACTCTACCACTGAGTTATACGGGCATGAAAAATTAAGACTATCAAACTAAAACTTTTAATTTTTAATTTTTAAATTTTAACTTTTAATTAAAAAGTGGTGGGCCGAGCTAGATTTGAACTAGCGTAGGCGTAGCCAGCGGATTTACAGTCCGCCCCCATTAACCGCTCGGGCATCGACCCATTTCTACCACATTCAAATACTCTAGCACTAGACTCTGAGTTTGTAACAATACATCAGAAGTTCTAATTATTTAGGTTTAAATACATAAGTTAAGTAGAAAATTGGGCATGGGGCATGGGGCATGGGGCATGGGGCATGGGGCATGGGGCATGGGGCAT
>NZ_JAKJHX010000168.1 GCF_021648855.1 Tychonema litorale BBK16
TTATCTTTTTGTTTGAGTAAACCTTCTGCAAAACCGTGTTCTTGAGAAAGGACTTCAACAAATTTAGCACAAATTGATTTTAAATAAACTTCGTATTCCCGGTCTTCACTATCTTTTTTAAAGCTGAGTTCTAAAGCCATAGAATTGGCTAGAAGTCCGCAAGCAGTACGCACCTCATAGCTGACATACTTTGGTGTCTGGTGGTGACAAGCGATCAATCCCCACAATTTTTTATCTTTAATTAAAGTCATTGTCAGACTAGCCGCAATACCCATATTTTTGAGATATTGAACGTGGCAAGGCGAAACGCTTCTTAAACAACTAAAACTCAGATCTAACGGGCGGTTAGTCAGTGGATTGTTATGGGGAATTAGTGTCACAGGCTGACAGTTAACATCAGAAATAAACCGTACTAAATTCTTGGTAGCAAGGTGTCTTGCTAGTTGAGGAATATCGGTACTTGGGTAGTGCAGTCCCAATAAAGAGTTCAAATTTTCTACCTTGTCTTCTGCAACAACTTCCCCTGCATCGACCGCATCAAACTGATAGACGATTACTCTATCAAATCCAATAATCTTTCGGACTTCTTGGGTGATTATATTACATAAACTTGTTAAGTTTTGTGCTTTCTGAATTTTATTTAATGGTTTTTTTACTAAGTTGTAAAAATTAAAATTTTTCTGATTTTCTGTGGAAAGTCTAGGCTCTGATTCAACAATTATTAATCCATTAGAACGGTGAACTGTCCCATTTAGGATTTGATTTTTGCTTTCATTATGTATGCATAAAACAATAGGATTTAGAGTCTCTAAATCTCCTGTCAATGCAGTTTTTAGTGATTCATTTGTTTCGATGGTGATAAATTGATCGAAAAATTTACCCAACATTTCCTGGGGGTGTATGCCGATCGCCTCAAAGGTATTATTGCTGACTTGTATGATTTTTAACAGGGGTTCTTCTAATACAAAAAGAATGCCGTGAATTTGAATTGTACTGGGGGCATTTATCGGTTCAGATTCGCTGTGATCATGTCCGCCTGTTTCTGAGTAAAATATCATTTTTTTTATACCTCCATGAATACTTAGATATCGATAAGGACATAGGACACGGCATTGCCGTGTCCCTACTTGATACACCTGGAATATGCTGTATGAATTAGCGTTGTGTCAGTGCCAGCTTGTACCTAAGTTTGATCCGCTCTAAACGGTTGAGGATTCGAGCAATTAATTCCGGTTCTACGATAGGTTTGTTCACGTAATCATCAGCACCTGCGACAAACATTTGGCGTACTATTTCCGACTCGGAATGAGCGGTTAAAAATAGTACCGGAAGCCTGCTCCAACGCAAGTCGTTGCGTACTGCTAAACACAGTTCGATACCGCTGTAACCGGGCATCTCTACATCTAAAATCAGTAAATCGGGACACGTAGTCTCTAGCACCTCCCAGAATCTTTCGGGCTCATTTAGTGTGGTTAGTTGGAATCCCCAAGGTTGCAGAATAATTGTCATTGCAGCTAATAGATCTATGTCATCATCTACCACCATTACCTTAGCTTCTGCTGGGCTAGTTTGGTCGAGAATGCGATCGACTGCTTTGAGTATATCTGCTGGAGGGATGGATTTGTGTAAAAAGCCAGTAGCTCCCAAACGTGCGACTTCTATGCGATCGCTCAATTGGTTGTACTCGCTAAAAACCATGACGGGAATTTCTGGTTTTTGACGCAGGAGTTCTGCTAGGAGGGGGATTCCGCTTTCCTGAGTTCTCGAAAAGTTTAAATCTAGCAGAATGGCATCGGGAGGGTGTTGAGAGAGCGCAATTTTCGCTGCTTGCGGGGAATTTGCTACTTCTATCTGGAATTTCCAAGCTGATGCTTCAGTTTTGAGGCGATCGATCTGCAAAACATCATCGTCAATTATTAGCAGTTGACGATTCCCAGAAACCGCAACAACAGGATCGCTTTCGGGTTCTGTTATCGGTAAGTCGAAGCTCAGTTTTAGCAAATCAACTAATTCCTCAATTTGCCGACACGCCCCTGGCTTAGAAATATTTTCAGTCTTAAATAAATTTTCGAGCTTTCGGGCTATTTCCGAACCTTTAGGTATCCCAAAAGTTCCCAAAGAACCGACTAATTTGTGAGATTGAGACTGAGCTTGCTGTCGCATTTCATCATCTAAGGTTCCGGTGTTCAATTGAGCGATCGCGCGATCGAATATCTGCACCCTTTTTGCAAAACTTGCTTGGAAATTTGCCCGAATTTCAGCAACCACAGCCGAGACTTTTTCCTGACGGGACTTGGTGTTAGGTTCATCGAGTACCCCCCTGGGTTGGGCAGATAAAATCTCTTGACTGTTGATACTTTCTGCCGTTAGTCGATCGATCTCTTCCGGCAGACTTTTCAGCCGATAGCCCAAGCCGTATACCGTTTCAACTAAATCCACAATCATCCCGGCTGCTTTCAGCTTTTGTCGCAAACCCTTGATGTGAGCGGTAACTGCTTCTTCTTGAGGAAACTCTCCCGCCGACCAAATGCGATCGAGTATGGCACTACGGCTGAATATACGCCGGGGATTTCTGAGAAAAAGTTCTAGCAAATTGTACTCTTTTGGAGTCAAGTGCAGCACTTTTTCTTCATAAGTTACTTCCGCAATATCCAGGTTAACTTGCAGTTTTTCCCATGTCAAATTTGGACTCAACAAGTTTGCTTTTCCCCGACGCAGCAGCGCCCGAATTCGAGCCAGCAATTCCGGGAGATTAAAGGGTTTGACTACATAATCATCTGCACCAGCTTCTAAACCTTGAACTCGATCTACACTACTGTCTAAGGCGGTTAGTAATAAAATCGGCATTTGGTAGCCACACGCTCGCAACTCCCGACACACACTAATCCCGTCCAGTTTGGGAATCATCACATCTAAAAGAATCAGGTCGTAATCGTAGGTCTGTGCCAATTGCAAGGCTGTTTCACCATCTCCTGCTGTGTTGAAAGTATAATTGTGAGCATCCAGCGATCGTGCCAGCAAATTGACAGTAAGTTTGTCATCTTCTACTATCAGGACTTTCATAATTTTCCATTTTCAATTCAGGGTATGTAGGGACACGGCAATGCCGTTTCCGATAGGTATGTAGGGACACGGCAATGCCGTTTTCCTAAACCCGTAGGGCTATATTTCATCCTTTTTTGTGCTTCAGTGCCTCTTGAATTTTTTGAATCAAATATTGCGATGAATCTTGCTGTTTAACAATGTGTTCCAACTCGGAAACTGCTACTTCTGTCTGGTTAATTTCTTTGGTCAGAGAACGAGATGTGGAACTTTCATGCACACTTGAATAATCTTTAAATCCTGATGTCAAAGTTACATCTTTTTCAGCTATTAAGTCCTCCAACTCTAACAGTGCCATTTCCGCCCGCTCAATTTTTTCTGTAACGGATTTAGCCACATTAGCACCAGCCCTTGCTGCCTCAGTTAATGCGTGAACCCGAAGTTTAAATCTACTAGCAATTTGCTCCATTTGAGTCCCCAATTCAAAAGTTTTACTTGCCAGTCTGGCAATTTCCAGACTAACTTGACTTAAACCATTTGGTTGATTTCCCATCTGATTGGTAACTACGGCAACCTGTACTGCCAAATGCCTCACTTGTTCGATCGCCTCCCCGATCGTTCTGGAAGTGCGGTTAACCGTTTCCAAATCGTTAGCTATAGCTTTGCCAACACCTAAAATTCTTTCTGTATTGTTGCAAATAGAGTTAGCCCCTTGAAAAGTAGCCTGAAAGGCGAGGCGACCTTCCGTAGAGATCAACTTGGCAATCTTCAAAAATTGCTGATTTTGTTGAGTAATTTCTTGAGCTTGTTTTGCCAGTGCAGCTTGCTGAGGACTAGGAATATGATTAGACTTTTCGGCTTGGCGCTGCCTGGACTCTAACAACTGATTATATTCTTGAACTTTTGATTGTTCTTGTTTTATTTTGGCAATATATTTTTGTCGTTCTGCTCGATATCTTTGAATATTTTTGTTGGCTTGTATTAACATATTAGACTGAGCTATCAGCAAAGTATGAATATCCAAAATACGAAAATTCTGCTTTTCCATCTCGATAATAATTGGTTCGTAGATCAAGTCTTTCTGTCTATTGAGAACTGCTTGCACTGCATCGTCAATTCTCCACTTTTCCGACAACAACAAAGGGGGAATTCTAATATAGTCCAACAGCAATCGAATTGGATTATCCCAATAAAGTTCTACGCGATCGGGAAGATTCATTTGCTCTTGAAACTTGACACGAGAAATCATGCCTATCACCTGAGAGTTATGAGTAATAATGACTCCTGGCAGATCTGGTGCTTGCCCAAACTTTTGGGCCACGACCTGTCCCGGAGTTGTAGCACTCACGCTGAAGTGGTGAGACGGCAGATGTCCGATTGTGGAATCGGGAGTGAGGTGGGTTGGATTGCTCATTTACCCTATAGTGTCAATAAGTAGAAGTTAACAACTTAATATATTAACAGTATACTAGAATAAGATTGTTTCATGTCTGATCCTTAAAAAAAAACCGGAAAATACCTAGATTGAAACTAAAAACCTTACATCGTACTTTGCCGCTAGCAACCTTTGAGGCTGTGTACCAGTTGTTACAGCAAATGGCTGAACTTCCAGGGGCGATTTGGCTGGGAGACCACAATTTCCTAGCTTTTCAAAATGGGGGAGAAATGCCGTCAGAAAGGTTTGCAGCAGTGGTGTCAGATCGGTTTAGCGCGCTGGTGAGGGGAAAGCAAGATGAATTAGCCACAAAGCAGCACCAAGCTAGTGAAAAAAATCTTAATTTTCTATTGAATGTGGAGTTGACTTTCGAGCCGGAGGCGATCGCAGATTTTATCTTTCCCCTGACAGAGAAACTCTCGAAGATAACGCCAGCATCCTCACTACCAATAGATATTATCGCTCTCAAACAAGCAATTAAAACTATACAACCAAACTCGGTGACTGTTCAGAGCGAATTTACGTTAAGTTTGCTGGAACTTTTGGCAGTTGAAAGTAGTTCGACAAATCAACAACCGGTTGCCGAACTTAAAACCAGAATTGGGGAACATCTCGTAGCCAAAATAATTGCTTCGGAAACGCGATCGGGCCCTGATACAGAATCAGTTGAGCACTTGCAGATTCCCACTTCTTTGGTTTCGTTGTGTCAGCCTATGGAAGATGCTTTGCAGCAGCAATTAGCTCAGGAGCGACTGTTGAATCAGGTGACAACTCAGATTCGTCAGAGTTTAGAATTGCCGGCAATTTTATCAAAAGCAGTAGAGCGAGTTCGAGACTTTTTGGAAGTCGATCGCCTGTTGATTTATCAATTTGAAAAATTGCCACTGCCGGATAAAAGCGATTTAAAAAAAGAACTATTTACTCCAATTTTTGATTCAGAAAAACTTAAAGAAAATCCTGCAAATTACGTGTATTTAGGTCGCGTTACCTACGAAGCTTTAGCCACACCGGCTATCTCCTCTGTACTGAATTTTACAGAAGGCGCGAACTGTTTGCCACGGGGAGTAATGCACCGAGAAAAATATCGTAAAGGTTTGACTTTTGCCGTTACTGATGTGGAAAAAACTTATGCTTCGCAGCCCTGTTTTTTAGAGTTGATGCAGCGGGCTAAGGTGCGGGCTAAGTTAGTAGTACCCATTGTAGTTCAAGATGAATTGTGGGGACTGCTAATTGCCCACCACTCTAGTTGTCAGGAGTGGGAAGAAAGCAAAAAAACATTTTTGCGGCAGATAGCAGAACATTTGGCGATCGCAATTTATCAAGCCGAACTTTATGCAGAAGTGCAGCAGCAAAAGCGCACCTTAGAACAGCGGGTAATTGAGCGCACCAGCGAACTGCGCGATGCCCTGGCTGCTGCCCAGTCAGCAAGCCTGGCCAAGAGCGAATTTTTGGCAGCTATGAGTCACGAATTGCGGACTCCCTTGACCTGTGTTATCGGCATTTCTGACACGCTGCTGCGCTGGTCTTATGGCAAAGTTGGCAGTAAAGAAGTACCGATCGAAAAGCAACGACACTATCTAAAAACTATCCGAGATAGCGGCGATCATTTATTAGAATTAATTAATGATATCTTGGATTTGTCGCAGGTAGAAGCAGGGAAAACAGTATTAAAAATTACCGAATTTTCTCTTTCTAAATTAGTATCTCAAAGTCTGCACGCCTTCAAGGAAAAAGCTGTTGAAAAAGGAGTGGAACTCGTGCAAGAACAGCGGATTAGTCAAGAGTGTGATCGCTTCACTGCTGACCCGCGCCGCTTGAGACAAATCCTGTTCAATCTTTTAGGAAATGCGATTAAATTTACTCCCGAAGGCGGGCGAGTAATTCTACGAGTTTGGGTAACGGAAGATATAACTCGAACGCCGATAGTAAGGCAGCCCGGTACTTCATCCGTAGGAAGTATAGCTGTTTTTCAAATCAAAGATACTGGCATTGGAATTCGCGAAGATCAGCGATCGCTCTTGTTTCAAAAATTCCAGCAATTGGATTCTCCTTACCGTCGCGAATATGGTGGCACTGGTTTGGGACTAGCATTAACTAAACAGTTGGTAGAACTGCATAGCGGTGCGATCGAAGTTGAATCTACTGTTGATGTCGGCTCTACTTTTACAGTTTTTATACCCATCCAAAATACAACTAAAGAGGAAGGATCAAAACTTAAGTATGAAAAATTAAATTCATCTTTACCGCTCCATTCTTCCTCTTTACGAGGTAGTCTTGTGCTGATCGAAGAAGATGAAGAAACGGCTATGGAGATTTGCGACATATTGACAGCAGCAGGACTTCAAGTGGTGTGGATGATTGAAGGTTCGGCGGCGGTAGAACACATTGAACTTTTGCAGCCTAATGCTGTGATTGTGGATATGCGTTTGCCTGGTATGAATGGCGGGGAAATTATTCAGCAATTGCGCCAAAAATCCACTACTAACAATCTCAGAATTTTGGCTTTAAGTGCTAATGAAATTCTAGTAGATCAGATATCTGCTGTGACGGGGGGAGCTAATGATTGTTTGGTGAAGCCCATTGATCCTCAGCAATTGCTGGACAAAGTTGTTGCTTTAATGGCATAGGGGATAGGGCATGGGGCATGGGGCATAGGGCATGGGGAATTGGGAATTGGGAATTGGGAATGGGGCATTGGTTATGCGCGTACATTCTCAAGGCAATCAAAGGTTACTAATTGTAATATATTTAAAGCACTGATATCGTTTCCGGTTGCATCTATATGATGTTAACTGTTGACTGTTAACCGTTAACTCTAATTTACTATTCCGATCCTAACGGATTCGATATGATGTATTAATTAGCGATTCTCAATGCCCGATGCCCAATGCCCAATTCCCGATGCCCCATTCCCAATTCCCCATTCCTAATTATTTATGATTAATTGTCAAATTCCTACAGGATTAATTGTTTCTTGTCAAGCACCTGCTGACTCGCCACTGTACGATCCGATCGCAATTGCTGCGATCGCGCTTACGGCTGTCTATCGAGGAGCTAGTGGTGTGCGAATTGATACTCCGGCCCACATTGCGGCTGTGCGACAACAGATTTCTGCCCCGATAATCGGGATTTGGAAGCAGCAATTGCCGGGATGCGAGATTTATATTACTCCTCGGTTTGAAGACGCACGGGCGATCGCACTAGCCGGATCTGATATCATCGCTGTTGACGCTACTCTGAGAACCCGTCCGGTAGCAGAACCAGATTTAAAAATATTTATTGCCCGAATTCACAACGAATTGGGAAAATTAGTGATGGCGGATGTAGATACAATAGAATCTGCGATCGCAGCGGTAGAAGCTGGTGCAGATATCGTCGCAACTACTCTGTTTGGCTACACTGCTGAAACGCAAAATCAACGTCCACCGGGATTTGAATTGCTTGCTAAAATGGTGGAAAAATTAGAGGTTCCAGTTATTTGCGAAGGTGGCATTTCTAGCCCGGAAATGGCAAAAAAAGCATTAGATTTAGGAGCGACTGCTGTGGTTGTCGGTACAGATATTACTGGAATTGATAGTAAGGTGATGGCATATAAATTGGCTGTTTGTTAGGCAAATTTGGACACGGCTGCAAATTTGGACACGGCAATGCCCATAGGCGTCAACTTAAGCTCAAATCCAGTCAGAGATTGCTGTTTGACTATTAAATCCAGAT
>NZ_JAKJHX010000169.1 GCF_021648855.1 Tychonema litorale BBK16
AATTGTAGATGTAGAGGACACGGCAATGCCGTTTCCCTACCGCGATCAATTGTAGATATAGAGGACACGGCAATGCCGTTTCCCTACCGCGATCAATTGTAGATGTAGAGGACACGGCAATGCCGTTTCCCTACCGCGATTAATTGTAGATGTAGAGGACACGGCAATGCCGTTTCCCTACCGCGATCAATTGTAGGGACTAAGGCACTCGCCGTCTCCTCCTACTTCGAGATAAAATGAACCCAGAAATTCCCGTCAGGCATACAAACGTTGCGGATTAATCGCTCCGAATAATACAAGTAGGAACCGCTAACAGTCGTATCATAGCCAGTAGCAAACCACTCTCCATAGGGATCGTGAACAAAAAATCCACCACTGTCATAGCCTACTACAACGATAATATGGCCGAAAGACGTGAAATATCCGTGGATCACAGCCGGATTCCCACTGGCTAGCCAATCTCTAACGTCCTGAATAGTTGCACTTTCTGTAAAGTAATCTTGGGCTCCATAATCTTTAACAATCTTTGCTAAATCCAATGGTTCCCAGCGACTGTAACCTTTGGCGATCGCATATTCATAAAGTTCGTCTTCAAATTGCCCGGTTTTTTTGCGTCGCGGAATCCTCAAAAAATCCAGACACATTGCTATGGAAGTTACATTACAAGAACCACTAGGATTATAAAAATTATCCATTTGGGATCTGTAAGGAACTCCAAGTCTGACAGTTGGCGGATTTACTTTGGGATAAAGCACAACGTTTTCTTGAGTTACTCGAACGTGTGCCCCAAAAATATACCAAATCCCTGAACCTTTGAAAGACTCGTTGCGGAGAGCAACTCTCAGATGCCCACGAATCGGAGCAAAGGCAATCAATTCAAACTCTCTTCCTGCTGGTATTGATTGTTTTTCCGCGTCGAGAAGTTGAGAAGTTGCGAGGGGTTTTGCTTTAAAAACGGTGTCTTTGAGGATTCTTAGTACGATCGGAGGTGTCGGAATTCCTCCCGGTTTGGTTTCGATCAGCTTTTCGGCTGTGATTGCTCCCAAAAAACCAGTTTCACCACACTTCATCAGGGTTTGAAACCGATGGAGGGCGGCGGTAGAGAGTGGCCCAAATAAGCCATCTACGGGGGGTTTTAGTAAACCCAAGTCAATCAGACGACTTTGAATTTGGCGGCTGAGGTCGTCATCAGCGGCGATCGCCCTCACATCATACCTAATTTTCGACTTTAGAAAGTTTTGTAATCTCATTCTTGCCCACCTATGTCAATCGATTTAGATTTTAGATTTTAGATTTTAGACTTGAGGATTACGATCGCGATCGATCCGGTAGTTTGTAACTAAATTGCTCGATCGTCATAATTCTCAGCTTATACTCTCATAGAATTACGATTATTTTGCCGATCGCCCCTACCTTAAAGGCTTTGTATTAATTCGATACAAAATCTTTAAGGCGGGACTCTAAGATTAGCTGTTTCATTCTTTGTAGGGGCAATCCCCCCGTGGTTGCCCTCATTGGTAATGGGTAGGCACGAGCGCACTACCCCTACAAAACCCTGATTTTCCTGAAAATGGAATAACCTTGCAATCAGGAAGGGCGAATCACAACTACCCCGATCGCATCAGGAGACAAATATTTGACAGCCGCATCCCGAATCTGGGTGGGAGTCAAAGCTTGGATATGAGCCGTGTAGTTAAGGGCGGGAGCGATATCTCCTACCATTGAGTGATAATAGCCATACAAACTTGCCCGATCGCTCGGAGTCTCATTCCCAAACACAAACCGATTCGCCACTTGGGTGCGGATGCGGGACATTTCAGCATCCGTCACCAATTCAGTTTGCAGAGTGCGAATGTGTCGGATGATGGCTGCTTCGACTTCCGGCAAGTTTTCCGCCGCCAAATGAGCAGAAATTGAGAACACGCCACCGAGTCGCTGAGTCATGTTGCTGACGGAAATTGACGAAACCAGCCCCTTATCTTCACGCAACTCTTGAACCAAACGAGTTGTGCGCCCGTGGCCCAAGATTGTCGCCAAAACATCCAGGGCATAGGTTTCGGAGATATCAACAAAACCCGGTGCACGCCACATCATCATCAATCTGGCTTGTTGGAGGGAAGTATCGACAAACTCGCGACGGACTGTTTCTGTAAACGGCGATTCTTTGGAGTATGTCGGTGTTTCAGATTCTGACTGAATTTTGGCAGCAGCCAAATCTATGTTGCCATTTTGTGCTGTACCCTTTGCCGCAAAACTATCTGCCACAATTTGAATTAATTGATCCACAGGCAAATTCCCCACAGCAACTGCTGTCATGGCGCTGGGCTGATATCTGCTGCTGTGGAAATCCCGCATTTGTTGGGCTGTCAGGTTTTCGATCACCGAACTAGGGCCAAGTACGGGACGGCGATAGGGTAGGGATTCAAAGGCTAGTTCGACCGATCGCTGATAGGTACGACGACCAGGATTATCTTCGGAGCGTCTAATCTCTTCTAATACTACCAGTCGTTCGCGATCGAAGGCATCGTCGGGAATGCTGGCATTTAGCAACACATCGACTTGCAGGGGAGCTAATTCAGCAAAGTCTTTGGGGGCTGTGGTGATGTAGTAATTGGTGTAATCCTGACTGGTGGCGGCGTTGGTGACTGCGCCCCGTTGTTCGATCGCAGCCTCAAATTCTCCGCTTTTGATACTGGGAGTCCCCTTAAAAATCATGTGCTCTAAAAAGTGAGCCATCCCGTTGATTTCGTCGGATTCGACGGCGGAGCCCAAGTTCACCCAAATGCTGAGGTTAACGGCATCAACGGGCAGGTGTTCGGCGATGACTGTCAGCCCATTGGGGAAATGGCGGATGGTTGGGGCGTTGATGGGCGATCGGGCTGAGGGTTTGAGCAGGGTTGATGTCATTTGGCTTTTTGGTTTGATCTTATTCTCTCTATCTTAAATGGCTTTTAAGGAAGTCATCCGTGATGGGATTTTAGATTTTAGATTTGGGATTTTGGATTGATCCCCAATTCATGTGGCGGCTGGTGGCTGGTGTGGATGTCGCGCAGGGGCGATCGGGTAAATCATTACGATCTACAAAAAAGTTGATTTGTTAAAAGTTACAAGTTATAGTCGTGTGTGAATTTAGCCTGTAATCCCTGCTTTTCGCATTCAAGTTTCGGAGTTGCAAATGCAATTTGAGTTTCTCATTCCAAAACGTCCTGTATCTTTACAAACCAGGCAGAGAAGCAAGCTACAGAATTGGCAAGCATTTGTGCGTGCAGAAGCATTAAAAACTTGGGTAGGAGCTCCTTATTCAGGAAATGTTCATTTAACTTTAGTGTACCTTTATGATGCTGACCCAGTTGACACAGACAATATCATAAAGCCCATACAGGATGCACTAATTGGGTTAGTTTATGAGGATGATTCACTTGTCACAGATGTGGAGTCGCATCGCCGCTCACTTAGTGATACGTTTGACGTTACTTTATGTCCATTATTGTTGGTCCGTGGCATAATATCTGGCAGCGACTGCGTTTACGTTAGAATAAATTCAGCAAAAGCATTAGAGAGTTATCTATGACCGCTAAATTAATACACGACAAATCAGTGTCTAAAATTGCCGACAAATACCGACAACAAGGCTATACAGTATTGGCTGACCCTGAACCAGAAGACATCCCTTTCGATTTAGGGACATATCGTCCAAATTTGATTGTCAAAAAGAACGAATCCGAAGGTTACATAATCGAATTCAAACGTTCTGCCAGACAAACATCCATAGACAGGTTGAAAGAAATTGCTGAAATAGTCTCTGAAAATAAAGGCTGGCGTTTCTTATTAATTACTGAAGATGCTTTACTGAAAGACGAAGACAATGAAGTAAATCTATTATCTTGGGAACAAGTTTTTAGTAGAAAAACACAGGGTGAACGCCTAATTTCATTAGGAGAAAATGAAGGCGCTTTTCTATCACTTTGGGGGACAATTGAAGCACTCCTGCGTAGACGAGCTGAGGAAGTTACTATTCCCATTGAAAGATTTCCAACTGTATCTCTAATCAAACATATGTATTCCCAAGGAGAACTTTCAATCGAAGAGTACGATCGCGCCATGTTGCTTTTAAGCGTGAGAAATCGATTTATTCATGGATTTCAAACTCCAGAAATCAATGAATCTGTATCTGAATTGCTCGTCCTTGTCAATGAATTGATTAGCTTATGGGCACCTTCAACGGCCTTGCAATAGTCGTTCAGCAGTTAGTTCCAACACGCCCAAAACCGGAGATACAATCGCACTTTCACCCGTATACACAATCTCTTCATACAAACCCTCAACCCACTCCAACACCGTCACCCGTTGCTGTATCGGGTCAACAATCCAATACTCTGGAATCCCGCGCGTCGCATACTCAGAACGTTTGTAGCGATAATCTCGATTTTCTTGATGAGGACTCACCACTTCTACTACCAGCAATGGCGGTGGCATATCACTCATAATAGTCGATCGGCTACTTCCCTCCAAAGCCATAGCCAATTCCTCCGATAACACCATCACATCTGGTAAACGACTCCCAGCCCGCGAACTACTCACCACAATTTCAGTCTTCATCGTCAATCGATGAGATGGAATACCATGTTGTGAAAAGTATATCAAGAGAAATGTCGCAATTCGGCAATTGAGTTGGCTTTCTGGGGGCATAACAATCAGTTCTCCATTTTCCAGTTCGTACCGAGTATCTGTACCATCATCAAAGTTCAGATACTCTTCAAGGCTCATTTTTTGGGATGCAACGGTCATAGCAACTACGCCTCTGCTAAAAATTGTTCAAGTGTACTCATCATTTTAACAAGATATCTAACTAATCTAAAATTGAATCTCACCCACTTTTTCAACTCCCTTGCAATAGCCGTGAAGCCGTCAATTCCAACACGCCCAACACAGGAGATACGATCACATTCTCACCCGTATACACAACCTCTTCATACAAACCCTCAACCCACTCCAACACCGTCACCCGCTGTTGTATGGGGTCCACAATCCAATACTCTGGAATTCTTCGCGCCGCATACTCAGAACGTTTGTAGCGATAATCTCGATTTTCTTGATGAGGACTCACCACTTCTACTACCAGCAATGGCGGTGGCATATCACTCATAATAGTCGATCGCTTACTTCCCTTCAAAGCCGTAGCTAATTCCTCCGATAGCACCATCAAATCCGGTAAACGACTCCCAGCCCGTGAACTACTCACCACAATTTCAGCCCCAACTCTCAATCGATAAGATGGAATACCCTTTTGCAAGAATAGAGCTAATAGAAATATCGCAATTCGCTGATTCAGATCGCTTTCTGGGGGCATAACAATCAGTTCTCCATTTTCCAGTTCGTACCGAGTATCTGTACCATCATCAAAGTTCAGATACTCTTCAAGGCTCATTTTTTGGGATGCAACGGTCATAGCAACTACGCCTCTGCTAAAAATTGTTCAAGTGTACTCATCATTTTAACAAGATATCTAACTAATCTAAAATTGAATCTCACCCACTTTTTCAACTCCCTTGCAATAGCCGTGAAGCCGTCAATTCCAACACGCCCAAAACCGGAGATACAATCGCACTTTTACCCGTATACACAATCTCTTCATACAAACCCTCAACCCACTCCAACACCGTCACCCG
This sequence comes from Tychonema litorale BBK16, assembly GCF_021648855.1. Taxonomy (GTDB): domain Bacteria; phylum Cyanobacteriota; class Cyanobacteriia; order Cyanobacteriales; family Microcoleaceae; genus Microcoleus. Next base: position 5,670 of record NZ_JAKJHX010000169.1, read on the forward strand.
TTGCTGTATCGGGTCAACAATCCAATACTCTGGAATCCCGCGCGTCGCATACTCAGAACGTTTGTAGCGATAATCTCGATTTTCTTGATGAGGACTCACCACTTCTACTACCAGCAATGGTGGTGGCATATCACTCATAATAGTCGATCGGCTACTTCCCTCCAAAGCCGTAGCCAATTCTTCCGATAGCACCATCACATCTGGTATACGAGTAGTTGCCCGCGAACTATTCACCACAATTTCAGTCTTCATCGTCAATCGATGAGATGGAATACCCTGTTTTGCAAAGTATATATATAACAATGAAGCAATTCGGCGATTGAGTTCGCTTTCTGGGGGCATAACAATCAGTTCTCCATTTACCAGTTCGTACCGAGTATCTGTACCATCATCAAAGTTCAGATACTCTTCAAGGCTCATTTTTTGGGATGCAACGGTCATCGCAACTACGCCTCTGCTAAAAATTGTTCAGGTGTACTCATCATTTTAACAATATTTCTAACTCCTCTCAAGACCATCTTGTTAGCCATAAAAATAAAAATATAAAATTAATTGACAATATCGACAAATAGTGCATTGTTTTCGCTGCTCCCAGGCGATCGCCTCGGAAATCTAAAATAAAATATAAAATCTAAAATTTCATTGACTGATGTCACAAAGTACGCGAAACTTTACACATAACTGACGTAAAGCTTCTAGATATTAATAACTTTTGTTAAGTTGTGACTCGTAACCTATCAATTTGTCAAAATTGATTTAGGGGTTTGCGAGAAACGCCAACCTCCAGAAGCGACGCCCGCAGGCATCATCCCCAGCTTATTGCTACCGATGTCTAGTCCCACCGTTCCTATTGAGTCAGCCATTTTTCGATAAGACACTATGGAAACACTAGAGTTTGTGATTTATCCAGATGGCCGGGTACAGGAAACAGTCACCGGCATTATTGGCGCATCCTGCGCTGAGGTAACGGCTGCGATCGAAGCTCAGCTTGGAGTTGTGCTTCATCAAGAGTCTACATCTGAATATTTCGCCCAGGCGCTTAATCAGTCCGCCGAAGCGACAACCCAAGTAGCTTTTAGCGATTGGTAATTTTTTTGTTGAGTTCACTTAAAATTTTTTGGAATAACTTATGTCACACTTTAGCCAAATTAAGACCCAGATCCGCAATTTGAATTCTTTGGAAGCTGCTTTAACCGACTTGGGTATCGACTGGAAGTCTGGCCCAACCGAGGTGCGGGGCTATCGCGGCCTAACTAGCAATGCTGAAGTTGTGATTGAGCAGGAAAACGGCTATGACTTAGGTTTTAGCTGGAACGGGACTGAGTATGAATTGGTGGCTGATTTGCAATTTTGGCAGCAAGCTTGGTCTGTAGATCGTTTTCTGAACAAGGTGACTCAGCGCTATGCTTACCATACAGTGGTGAATGAGAGCGCCAAGCAGGGTTTTCAAGTTTCTGAGCAAAAGCAAAATCAAGATGGTTCAATTCGCTTGGTGATGCAACGCTGGTGCGCCTAGATGCGTCTAGCTTGAAACTGTGGCTGGACGATCAAATAAGTCCACTCGCATGGGGTCTAGAAACCGGGTTTTTACGAAAATACTTTGTTACACAGCGCAAATTCCGTAAAAAACCCGGTTTCTTTGTCGGAGTGCGTCGAGGACTTATTGCTATTGGAAGAGGTCGAAATGTCTGAAATTTCTGGAGTTGAAATAGAGACTGCGGACGATCGCACTGGTTTAGAACCAGAATTAGGCGGTTTTTTACGAGATGCGGACGATCGCACTGGTTTAGAACCAGAATTAGGTGGCCTATTTCGCCAAAAAGGTGTCTATGTGGATGAGATTACCTGTATTGGCTGCAAGCATTGTGCTCATGTTGCTCGCAATACGTTTTATATTGAACCAGATTACGGCCGATCGCGCGTGGTGCGCCAAGATGGTGATTCTAAAGATTTGATTGATGAGGCGATCGATACTTGTCCGGTGAATTGCATTCACTGGGTAGATTACACCGAACTCAAGAATCTGGAAGAGGAACGGAAGGATCAGGTGATTCCTCTAATTGGCTTTCCCGCAGAGTATGCGACGATTCGGACTCCTGGTAGGCGCGATCGCAAGTCCAAACACGGCCATTAATATCCGGCTGTATCGGAATAATGTTGTATCGCGATAATATAGAGGAGACGGCAGTGCCGTGTCCCTACCGTAATTAATTGTAGGGACACGGAAGTCGGATCGTAGCCATGTCGTTCTGTGAGCCAAGGAGTTGTCTGAGGCGG
>NZ_JAKJHX010000170.1 GCF_021648855.1 Tychonema litorale BBK16
ATGAAGTCGTTGTACCAGTAGATGAAGTCGTTGTACCGGTAGATGAAGTCGTTGTCGCTGGTCGATTCTCTAACAAGAATAATGGGTCTCCCCTGAGAAAAGCTGCTGGTACTGCACTTGGCATAATTCCGCCTCCTTATAAAGCTACTCAAAGATTAAACAATCGACTTTCAATCAGCTTTTCATGGGTGGGCATCCTGCCCAACCCCCTACTCCCCACAATTAAATTCACTATTCTTCAAACTGTCAACAGTCAACCCTTCGACTCCGCTTAGGAACCGTGTAGTCGAAGGGCTCAGGGCACCGCAGTTAACTGTTAACAATAGAATCACAATGATGCAAAATCTCAGGTCAAATAAACTTAAACTGCGACGAAGTAATCACCGTGCTTAGAGCACCTGGAACTGTAGGAATCGAATTCAACACAGCCAAATCGAAAGCTGGGAGACTATCATCAGCCGCATTCGGATCGAAGCCCAGAACGTACTTGTTAAAAGTATTGTTCAAATACACAAAGAAAGCTCCTGTTTTACTCGAACCATTCTGATTTTTCAAGACAGCATTTACTGCTTGAGCATTGTCGAATTTATTTTCAAACAAAATGACAGCTTGCTTGCTGATATTGTCCCCGCCGCTGCCAATATTCCTGACGATAAAACTCGTGAAATCATTAGTAGTGCCAGAGTTGGTAAAGCCACCAAAGTTTGCAGACCTGAACAAGAAGGTGTCATTTCCGTTACCGTTATTAAAGTCAGCAACAATGTCCACGCCTTCACTAGGAGTTTCATAGTAGAAGAAGTCATTGCCAACATCCCCTGTCAGCAAATCCGAACCAGCACCGCCGCCGATAATATCATTGCCCGCACCGCCAGAAAGCGAGTCGTTGTCATTGCCACCCAATACCAAGTCGTTCCCGAAGCCTGCGCTGAGACTGTCGCTACCGGCACCGCCATCGATGGTATCGTCCCCGGCTTCTCCTAACAGAGAGTCGTTGCCCGCTTCTCCCAAAACATAGTCGCTGCCGGCACCGCCGAGTTCTGTGTCGTTACCCTCTCCACCCAAAATGGTATCTTCGCTGTCACCACCGGAGAGGGAATCGTTATTGATACCGCCATCGATGACATCTCTGCCGATGCCACCATCAATGATGTCGTCGCCAGCACCGCCGTCAAAGGAGTCATCGCCAATCCCACCAAATAAGTTATCGTTGCCAATGCCGCCAAATATCGAGTCGTCGCCAGCTTCTCCCTGTACGGAGTCATTCCCAGCGCCACCATCCATGATGTCATTGCCATCACCACCACCTAGGATGTCGTCGTCATTGCCACCAAACATCAGGTCATTGCCGATTCCGCCGATTAGGGAGTCGATGCCGTCTTCGCCGTCGATGGTGTCGTTTCCGTCGCCACCATCAAGGCTGTCATTGCCTGTAAAACCTAGTACGGAGTCGTTGCCTGCTTGACCGAATACGAGGTCGTCGGCGGCCCTGCCATTGATGATGTCGTTGCCATCAGCACCCGAAATGGTATCGCTACCAGGGCCGCCGATGATGAAGTCACTGAGGTTACTGCCTGTAAAGGTGCTGGCTGGGAGATTGCTGCGATCGACAATATTGTCTACCACGGTGAGACTGAAGGATGTCGGCCCAATCTTCGTCGCACCATCTGAGGCTGTAAAGGTAAAGCTATCGTTACCACCCGTCGGTAAGAGGTTGTATTTGATGATGTTGTTGTTGATGTCATCTTGGGTGAATTTGCTACCTACACTCAGTAAGCTGCTACCCCTTTGAAGAAAGCCTTTGTTAGCGCTGGGGGCTTGAGTAATTGTGTAAACAATTTCCGATGGAGTGTTGTCGCTGTCTGCGATCGACAAATTGGTGGCAGTAATTGCGCCTATAGGGGTACTTTTGGCAACGACTAATCCATCATTAATTACCAGTTTCGGCGCGCTACTGACGTTGATTGTGGCTGTGGCTTGACCAGTGCCACCTCGACCATCTGAGATCGAGTAGCTGAAGCTGTCAGCACCAGAGAAGCCCGCGTTTGGAGTGTATTGAAACCCGCCACCAGCCACGGGAGTCAAGCTTCCTTTGGTTGTGGAAGTAAAAGTAGTGACAGTGAGAGCGTTACCATCGGGGTCAGTGTCGTTTAACAACACGTTGAGATTAAGCGTTTGACCCGTAACTGTCGTGAAGTTGTCGTTGACTGCTTTTGGAGGCTGATTGAAGACGATCGGAGTTGGTGTCGGAGTCGGTGTCGGTGTCGGTGTCGGACTTGGACTTGGACTTGGTGTTGGTGTTGGTGTTGGTGTTGGTGTTGGTGTTGGTGTTGGATCTGGAGTTCCTGTGGGAGTTGGAGTCGGAGTTCCTGTGGGAGTTGGAGTCGGAGTTCCTGTGGGAGTTGGAGTCGGACTTGGTGTTGGACTTGGAGTCGGTGCGGGGAGAGGTGTAGCACTGCCGGGAACTGACGCGCCAATCACAAAACTACCTCTGCTGAGCGTTCTGCTGTCAACTCCTGGCAATACTGCTAAAAAGTCGCCACTGACACCATTACGAATAATCGTGCTACCAGCTTTGCTGTCGGTACTTTGGAAGATGATCAAGTCTTCAAACTTGAGGTCACCACCCAGCCCAATTAGGTCTTCACCTTGACGAAAATCTGTAAAAATATCGGCATCACCAATGTCTGGGCCGCCGCTGGTGACAAATACTGGGTCGGTGCTGCCACTAATGCCGGGAGAACTAAAACGGCTCAAGACGAAAACATCTTTGCCTTCGCCTCCAGCCACTAAGTCTTTGCCTGCTTCGCCCCACAGAACGTCATTGCCACCACTGCCATCAATGATGTCCTCGCCACCACCGCCGAAAACGATGTCGTCGCCATCACCAGCAAAAATTGTGTCAGCGCCGAGGTTCCCGTAAAGCCAGTCGCCTCCTTCGTTGCCAAAGATGAGGTCTTCGCCGTCGCCACCGAATAGAGAGTCGTTGCCTTGGTCGCCCCAAAGAACGTCATCACCTCGATCGCCAAACAGACTATCATCACCTAACCCGCCGCGCATACTATCGCTGCCTTTCCCACCGAAACCTGTGTCTCTGCCTTCACCGCCAACGACTGTATCGCTGCCGTCATTACCATAAAGCAGGTCAGGGTTATTTTCCCCATCTAGGGAGTCACTGCCTTTCCCTCCGTACAGGGTATCGAGTCCTGAACCACCATTGAGAACATCGTTGCCTGGCCCGCCGAAGAGTACGTCATCATCTTCGTTGCCAAATACCAGGTCGTCGCCGTCACCACCGGAGAGGTTATCAGTGCCTTGGAGCCCGGAAATCACGTCGGGGCCGATGCTACCTACCAAGGAGTCATTTCTGTCTGTACCACGGATAATTCCCCCGATGACTGCGGGTATTGTGCTTCTACCTCCGCCCAATGTGTCGTCTATCCCGCCAAATGTATCGTCAGCCGGAGTTGGCGTTGGAGTTCGAGTTGGAGTTGGAGTTGGAGTTGGAGTTGGAGTTGGAGTTGGAGTTGGAGTCGGAGTCGGAGTTGGAGTTGGGGCGGGAGTTGGGGCGGGAGTTGGGGTTGGCGCTGGTATCCGAATAAGTGGTACTGCACTCGGCATAATTTTTGATCCTTTAAACTACTATGATTCTGATTGATTTCTTAAACTGATTAATATCAGTTTATTGCCAAAATGTTGGCTTTAGATTGATGAATAATCTCGTTCATTTCTAACATACTCAATTAATTGAGCAATGGCTACAGATATTTTTTATCCGTTTATTTTTGGTTCTAAAACTATTAATCATTGCAGGCTTTGATGTTAGGTTTGGGTACACTAAGATGTTTATCTTTTATCAAAAACAAGCCTTCTACTTTCTGCCGATCGATCGCCTTTGGTAAGAAACAGAGTTATGAATTAGGGGCATAAGTGGCCCGGTTTGCTCTTGTCCGTTGACGGCGAGTTCGCTGTGACATAGGTAAAGTTGAGAACAGCGACTTAACAAATCTACCAGAATTCGCCGCAGCCGCTGTTCTCCTTCTGCTTCTTCGTCTTCAGTTTGCCACGATCGCCCCGATCGCGATCGCCAAAATAAAGGAGCACCATACAAGGTAGCCGCCCCACCCTCCAACCACAGAGACGAACCCGCATCTAGCCAAAAATGCCATTTGTGGGCGCGGCGACTGCTGCGGTACTGAAAAATGTTGGCAATGGTGACAGTTTGACCATCGGGCCCATCTGGACGAACTGGAAATGGGTTGGCGGTAACAGTTCCTTGGCGCAACAACTGGATAAAACGGGCGATCGTTTCGGACTCACTACTTGCATTGGGTTCTATTTGCTGCATTCGTCCGTCTACTTCCCAATAGTGAGTGGCGGTTTCCATCAACTCTCGCAGGGCTGCTAGCCGATCGTAGGCTAGGTATCGATCGAATATCAGAAATTTCTGGATAGCTCGATCGAGCAGGGAAAGTGGACTCGGCAACAGTCGCTCCTGTTGTTGCGCGCGCTGTTCTTTGATCCACTCCACAATTTGCTCATAAGCCACCGCCGCTCGGTGTCCAAGTCTGTCCCATCGGGGAAAGGCTGTAATAGGTAGCAATTGGGGTCGATCGAGTTCTGGACAAAAACAGTGATCGGCAATTAAACCGGCTCTCACGGGGTCGATCGATTTTGGATTTTGGATACTTCGACTTCGCTCAGCACAAGTTTTGGATTTTGGATTGTTACCCTCTCCTTCGCCTTCCTCTTCCCCTTGGCGGTGTCTCTGGGTACCCAAGACTACCAACATTTCGGCAAAAGCATCGCGATCGACCAAACGGCCAAGTCCAGGATAAACTAACGCCAGCAAAGTCAACAAAGCTCGAATCGCTGGGGTACTCGACAAGGGACGCTGATCGTTGAGCGATTCGGTAGCAATGTTGTCGCGGGCGAGAATTTCCGTCAGAGTGTAACGGGCGATCGCATCTATACCGGGCGCAATTACGGCTATATCCCCCGGCGCGGCCACTTTTGACTTTACCGCCTCAGAAATTATTTCGGCGGTTTCTCGCAGCAATTGAGCCCGTGAAGTAGTTTGGATCGATCGCACAGATTCCGGCAAACTCAAACCAAAAGGATAAAAATTATCAGAATTAACCGTTAAATTTACCGCCAACTCCCCCACATCTGCGACTAAACCCGCTTGTCTGTCCAAGTTTTCCACTCTTCCGCAGCATCTTTCCAGTCGAGCCATACATTCCATATCACCCCCCAAACCCAAACGCACTCCTCCATCTGGATTGTACGTGAAAGCCCCCGTTGCTCCCCGCGAGAGCAAAAACTCAAACAAATCGCGACTGATAGCTGGATAATCATCAACATCATCTGCAATTACTGCTTGGTAGCGATCGGCTAAATGCTGTTGGTAAGTCTCATTCTGCAACAGATAGCGCCAGTAAAGTTCGCAAATAATCCCGTAAGTCAGAAACCCTCGCGTCAAACACCACTCCCGCCATCTTCCCAGCAAATCTCCCATGCTAGTCCAAAGATGACTTGAACCTCCCTCATCAGCAAATCCCTGTTCCAGAATACTGGGAATTTGTTCGATCGGAGTGCCACTAACCGCAGCCAGTTGTAACAAGTCTAGAGTTCGACGCACCATGCGATTTGGATTCACCCCTATTTGTTGCAAAATCCCTTCGTCTATCTCGCGACGCCATAATCTAGCCGCAAGTTCCAATTCCGTTTCCGGTTGGAGTCGAATCGGAAATTGAGCCTTCAAGTCTAGGGATTCCACTAGCAATGGCCAAAAAAGCATCACCTCCTGCTCGAAAAAGCCAAAAGGTGTAGTTGAGTTAAACGTATATTTTCCTTGGGTGGCGATTGTGAGGCGATCGGCCAATTCCAATCGATTTTCTCCATTAGCTGCTAAAACTAAAATTGCTGGGCCAGTCTGTCTGATCCTGCCACGCCCAGAAACCAAGCGACTTGAAACTCTTGCTGACAGAGGTTTGACAGTTTTGCTCCAAATACAAAACTGCTCAATGAGGCGAGTAGTTTTGCCACTGCGGGCGGCTCCGACAATCCAAATTGAATCCGACGACACGATTTATAATTTAACTATGCAGACTGGAATTTTCCCACTATACCCTAATTTGGCTAAGCTGTTCAGCATTTAAAAGACGATTGTAGGGTGCGTCAGTTTTAACTGATCTTGCACCATTCTCAGTTAGCTGTAGGGGCGGGCGATGCCCTGAGCGTAGTCGAAGGGTCGAAGGGTTCGCGAGTAGCTTTAAAGGTTACAGACAGGTCAAATAAACCCGCCCTCTCCTCCCCCACCAAATCAGCAAAATCTAATCAGAAGTTTTATAATGCCATGAATACTTTAATCACTAATCCCCGTAGCAAACTAAACACTTTTCGCTATGAATACTTCTCCCTGGAACAAATTTGTAAAATATCTCTACAGTGCTCGCCAATGGTATCGAGAAACGCCCGAAAGGGCACTAGAACAAGCCTACGAAGCTGCTTTAGCAATTAAGGCGATCGAAGACGAGCATTTTGGCAGTCAACCAATAGCCGATCGCTCTAGTGATTACGGACACAGCACTTTATCTTACTTTAAATCCGATCTCAAAAAATACCTCAAAGTCATCCAAACTAGAATGGTTGAGTTTAATGCCAGCCGTTCTTTTTTAGAACTACCGCAGCGGGTAGCTGCTCAACCGAAAGCGGAAGTTTTGGGCGATAGTTACCAACAAGGATTAGGCATAAATACCAAAGATCGAGCATCCATTATATTTGAGAAGCTAGAGTTTATTGATGGAGTCATCAGCAAGTACATCTATGGTAAATCAACAGCGATTGTGCCGATTGACCGTCCGAAAAATGTTCCTGTAAATTCTAAAAATGGTAGTCCTCAGCCTTACCAAAATAACGCTTCACCTAACTCAATCCAAAGTGAAGCTGATGGAGTAGATACTTATATTGACGAAGTGAGTTTATTACCCCGATCGCTTTTGGGAACCCTGAATCGAATTACCAAAGAGTTAGACCCATCAGCCGAAAAAGAAGTAGTTAAAAATTTTCGTAATTCCAAAATAAAAACAGTCATTTCTTTAAGATTCATTTTACTATTAATCTTAGTCCCCCTGTTGACCAATCAACTAGCCAAAAATTTCATAGTCGGGCCGATAGTCGATCGAGTCAGAATTCATAACAACGCTGCTCTATTCATAAATGTTGACTTGGAAGAAGAAGCATTTAAAGAATTGGCAAAATTTGAGCAACACCTCGAATTTCAAACATTAATTGGTAGGGCTCCATCGATTTCTTCAGAAGAACGAAAAAAGCTAATTGAAGAGAAAGCTGTTGAACTAGCCGAAGAATACGGGAATGAAAGCTCTAGTGCCATCAAAAATATTTTTGCCGATCTAATTTCCTGCGCTGCTTTTGTGATTATTCTAATCAGCAACAAGAGAGAAATTGAAGTTGTCAAGTCTTTTATGGACGATGTGGTTTACGGCCTCAGTGACAGTGCTAAGGCTTTTGTGATTATCTTGTTTACCGATGTGTTTGTCGGATTCCACTCACCTCACGGTTGGGAAATCATTCTCGAAGGTGTATCAAGGCATTTCGGACTCCCGGAAAATAGGCAGTTTATCTTTCTGTTTATTGCCACCTTTCCTGTGATCTTGGATACGGTATTTAAGTATTGGATATTCCGCTACTTAAATCGAAGTTCACCTTCTGCTGTGGCTACTTACAAGAATATGAACGAATAGGGAATTGGGAATAGGGAATAGGGAATAGGGAATAGGGAATAGGGAATTGGGAATTGGGAATTGGGAATTGGGAATTGGGCATCAAGACAATAAGAGGACACGGCAGTGCCGTTTCCCTACCCAGATTAATTGTAGGGAAACGGCACTGC
>NZ_JAKJHX010000171.1 GCF_021648855.1 Tychonema litorale BBK16
ATTCGACTCATGTCGGAGAGTCGATCGAACATCCGCTAATTTGCGAACGTTGCGTTAGTGCAGTAGATGGACAATTCTAGCCGAAACCAGGAGACGGCAGTGCCGTTTCCCTACCCAAAATACATGGTAGGGAAACGGCACTGCCGTCTCCTCTATATTATTCCGGTGTAACCGAAATTAATATTATTCATCCCTCTCTACTCTCTTCCTCTGTGCTCTCTGCGTTCTCTGTGGTTAAATCATTCCGATTATTGGAATTATAAAATCAATGGCCTACAGTGATTTCAAATTAAGTAATGTAAGTAAAATCTTTGAATTAACAATTACCGAGTCTTCCCAACTCTTAGCCGATGTTCCAGAAATAGAACCAAGCGAGTTATTAACAACCATTCTCAAAGAAAACATCGATCTAGCTGTTTCAATTAATACCGAAAAAGCTCGTTCGGAAATGATTATAGCACCAATCTTACTAGAAATTAGACGCAAATTAAATTATCATATAAGTTTATTTTCTGGAGTCGAGTTTAATGTCGATCCAGCTAAAGGACTCAATGGATTTTGTGATTTTTTAATGAGCAATTCTCAGGAACAGTTGTTTATTTCCAGTCCCATATTAACAATTGTAGAAGCAAAAAATGATAATTTAAAAGCAGGATTAGGACAGTGTATCGCTGAAATGGTAGCAGCACAATTGTTTAACCAACAAGAAGGAAATGAAATCTCGATTATTTACGGCGCTGTGACAACTGGTACTGTTTGGCAATTTCTCAAACTTGAAAATAAGGTAGTGTCGATAGATTTAACCGAGTATTTTATTCGAGACATTCAGAAAATTATCGGGATTTTAATCAAAGCCATGAAGGGCTAAGGTAGGACTAATATCATGTCCGCATTGTTTTGATGATATTAGCCCGAATTCAGAAATCTAGAGGCTAAACATCCTCTGGATCGATTCCCATCTCCCGTAGCTTAGCAGCTAGCCGATCGCCCCGCAGCTTTTCTTGTTCAGCCCGCAACTTTTCTTGCTCAGCCCGCAGCTTTTCTTGCTCAGCCCGCAGCTTTTCCTGCTCGGCCCGCTCGTCACCAGTTAGCAACAAATTACCATCGCTATCCCACCAACGCAGCCAGGGTAAGGTTTGATTGGCTTCAGACCCAATCCAAATGCCCAATTCTACACCCATTGGGCCGATCGCATAATGGCCGCGCTGATTGGCTGTAACCAGTTGATAGTGATTGGCTACCAGTTCATAAACTTCGACGGCGGCTTTCTCCACTTCATAAATCGCATAGAAAGGAATCCGAATCGCCTGTTCATAAACCCAAAACTTACCAGTTTTGGTTCCCTCAACTGCTGAGGGTGGCGTCGAATTGCGCTCTTCTGAGCCATTTCCTGACACAAACTCGATCGCAATCAATGGCGCGACAAATTCTTTCCACAACACATAAGAGCGCCGCCCCACTCCATCCAATAACGGCGGTACATTCGGCACATAGAACCAGTCCGGTGCTTCTGCACCTTTTTCTGGTGGGTCAGTCAAGCGCCAATAAATCCCACAATCTTGACCAATCGCGTATTGTCCATCCGGGTGTAGTCGATCGAGGACAGGACGAATCGAACTGGTGAGGAGCAAACTTTGGGGATGTTCTTGGAAATTTTTCACAAAGGTACCATCTGACTCCGGTAACTGCGTATGATCCGGTAATGATAATAAAAGGGCTGATTGGGCGATCGTCATGGCGATATCTCCAACTTTAGATAACCTAATATTTTATTTTAAGGCCTAATTCCCGAAGGTTGACGATCGCCATAATGTAACTTTTTGATAACGAGATTGAGGAGTAAGTTTATCTGTCATCTGTAGGGTGCGTCGCTATCAAAAATTCTCAAAAAGATCGACAATCTCAAAGCGACGCACCTTTCAAAATCTCAGGTTACTAAATGATATGACGCAGGAAATCGCTACAGACGAGGTTGAGGGCGATATAGTCGTAGGCAAGGTTTTTTCGATTTTCCTAGCAAATTGTCGATCGCGCACCCTACAGTGTGATTTTCCAGCTTTCCCGGCAGATGATAAATAGTGACGCACTTAAGCTATGTTGTATGGTAAGTCGCATAAAATGTTTTTATGAAAATTTTAGTCACAGGTGCAGCCGGCTTTATCGGCTATCATTTAGCCCAAAGATTACTGTCCGAAGGTCAACAAGTTTACGGGATAGACAACTTAAATGACTATTACGATGTCAATCTCAAAAAAGCCCGGTTAGCTCAACTCCAGCCCCATTCAGAATTTACTTTTGGGCAGTTAGATTTGAGCGATCGCACCGGGATGTCCCAACTCTTCCAAAATCATCAATTTGACCGCGTTGTCCACCTTGGGGCCCAAGCTGGTGTGCGCTACTCCCTGGAAAATCCCCACGCTTACGCAGACAGCAACCTGATGGGATTTTTGAATATCTTAGAAGGTTGTCGTCAGAGCAAAATCGCACATTTAGTCTTTGCTTCTTCTAGTTCAGTTTACGGTACTAATACCAAAATTCCCTTTGCGGTTAGCGATAATGTCGATCATCCCATATCCCTGTACGCCGCCACCAAAAAAGCTAACGAATTGATGGCACATTCCTACAGTCATTTGTACAATTTGCCAATGACGGGATTGCGCTTTTTTACAGTATACGGCGCTTGGGGACGACCGGATATGGCGTATTTCAAGTTCGTAAAGGCGATCGCGGAAAACAAACCCATTGACGTTTACAATTTCGGTAAGATGCAGCGCGACTTCACTTATATTGATGATGTAATTGAAGGAGTTGTGCGAGTCATGGAAAAGCCTCCTCAATCCAATTCCGAAACATCAAGCACCGTTCCCTATAAGATTTACAATATTGGTAATAATTCTCCTGTGGAATTGTTGACTTTTATTGAAGTAGTTGAAGCAGAAATGGGCAAAAAAGCGGTTAAGAATTTATTGCCGATGCAGCCCGGTGATGTACCTTCTACTTATGCAGATGTAGATGATTTGATGGCGGATGTCGGATTTAAGCCTAGTACCACGATTGAGGAAGGAATTAGTCAGTTTGTGAAGTGGTATCGAGACTATTATGGTGGTGTGGCCCAGAACTCTTATAGTCAAGCCACCGTACAGATAGAAGATATTCCCTTTGGAGGAGACGACAGTGTCGTTTCCCTACCGCAAATCATACTGTAGGGAAACGACACTGTCGTGTCCTAATTTATGTCGTGTCCTAATTTGGGCCACTAACTTATGATAGATCGGAGACGGCAGTGCCGCGTCCCTACCGCAAATCATACCGTAGGGAAACGACACTGTCGTCTCCTAATTTCTACTGTCGTGTCCTAATTTGGGCCACTAACAATTACGATCAAGTCGTATACTCGGCATTAATCTTCACATAGTCGTAACTCAAATCGCATCCCCAAGCCTTAGCAAAACCACTGCCATTCCCAACACTAACCTGAATTAAAACCGTATCATTTTTCAAATATTCCCCCTCCGCAGCCGCTTTCATATAATTACTCGCAGCAGATTTATCAAAGGCTAAAGGTTGCCCATTTTCCATCATCAAAAAATCTCCCAGTTGAATCCGTAAATTCTCCTGTTCAAACATTACGCCCGCACGCCCAGCCGCCGCCGCAATTCTTCCCCAATTCGGATCGCGACCAAAAATAGCAGCTTTCACCAAAGAAGAACCAACAATTGTTTTGGCAATCTTACTCGCAGAAACTTCGTCTGACGCACCACTAACTTGCACTTCCACTAAACAAGTTGCACCTTCACCGTCGCGGGCAATTGCTTTGGCTAAATGCACGCAAACTTCTGTTAGCATCGCCTCTAATTTCTCAGCATCCGCACCCATTTCAGTAATTGCGGGAGTGCGAGATTGACCGTTTGCTAAAGCAATTAGCGAATCGTTGGTACTCGTGTCTCCATCAACAGTAATTTGATTGAAACTTCTGTTAGCAGCGCGACTGAGCATTTCTTGCCACAAATGTGATGATACTGCTGCATCACAAGTTACAAATGCTAGCATTGTTGCCATATTCGGGTGAATCATTCCCGAACCTTTGCAAATGCCACCGATGCGTATTGGCCTATCACCAAACATGGCTTCTAGGGCGATCGTTTTCGGCACTAAATCTGTTGTACAAATCGCCTTAGCAGCCGCATCGGAACCAGTGGATGAAGCCTCAGCAACTAATTGCGGAATTCCTGCCCTCAGCGGTTCCATTTTAATCCGCTGGCCGATGACTCCAGTGGAGGCCAAAAGAATTGATTCTGAGGGAATATTCAGCGCTTCTCCCAACAATTTGGCACTTTCGAGGGCATCGGCTAAACCTTGTTCTCCCGTGGCGGCATTGGCTTGTCCCGCATTGCACAAAATTGCTTTGGCGCTGGGTTTTACTTGCAGTCGCTGGCGGCAGTAGTCCACGCAAGCTGCCCGGACTGTGGATGTGGTGAAGACTCCCGCGGCGATCGCGTCTACTTCTGATAAAATTAAACTTAGATCCGGCGCGCCTGAAGGCTTCAAACCCGCTGTAATTCCCGATGCTCGATATCCTTTCGGTGCTGTAACTCCGCCACCAATTACTTTCCAGTCTGACATGATTGCCTCCCTAGAGCTTTCTATTCTATTGAGAAGGGATTATATCATTTTAGATTTTAGATTTTGGATTATAAAAATTGTTTTTAACCAACCTAATAAAATTAATCGCGGCTTTTTCTTGAGTTCGAGCTCTCAAGAAGAAGTCGCGACGATTTTATAATTGCCATGATTAATTTCTAGCGGGCATTCCACAAAGTAGATTTGACAGTCTCACCCTTGGAAAAAAGTGAGCTGGGTTTAGCTCATTGTGGCATTACTGCGATCGTAACTGTCTTTAAGGCTGGGCTGCGGTTTGCCTTGAATGTGACCCCAGTATGTGGGATCTTCCATCCCAACTTCGGTAGCGGTACGGTTAAGCATGGACTGCTGCCGATTCTTCACTAGATGGTGGTGCCGCATCATTAGGGAGCGAGCTTGATTTTCGGTAGACATATGCGGTTCCTCCAGGTTGCTGGACTAAATTTTGGCTGGTCTTTTGTTCCTTATTTTTAATATAACAGATAATTCTGTAGCTAAAGTTACAAAATTGATATTGTAATAAAACTTTATATAGGGGCGATTGACCCGCCCCACGGGACAAAAACAGCTACAGAGCAGTCTCGTCTATATCATGTCTGAGTGCTATTAATTTTCATGCTCAAATCAAGCCAAGTCGATCGCGTAATTGGAGCACTCGTAGAAATATAATCAACTCCGGTTTCCGCCACACTCCGAATAGTTTCTAAAGTAACATTCCCGGAAGCTTCAATTTTTACCCGATCGCTCTTTTCGCGAATTATTGCCACAGCCTGCCGCATCAAATCAAAGGACATATTATCCAACATGATAATATCCGCCTTGTGCTGTAAGGCTGTCTCTACCTCAGCCAAAGTTTCCGTTTCAACTTCGATTGTCAGCGGATAGGGGATAGAATTGCGAATTAGGGCGATCGCCTCGGCAATTCCCCCAGCCGCCGCAATATGATTGTCTTTAATCATCACCGCATCATCTAATCCCATGCGATGATTGCAAGCACCCCCAATTTGAGTCGCGTATTTTTCCAACAATCTCAATCCCGGTGTTGTCTTGCGGGTATCCACCAATTGCACTGGTAAATCGGCAATTTTGTCAACATATTTCTGAGTTAAAGTAGCGATGCCGCTCAAACGCATTGCCAAGTTTAATGCTACTCTTTCTCCGGTTAGCAGCGCATCGAAATTGCCCGAAATCTCGGCGATTACTTCTCCTGTTTCGCATAGTTTCCCTTCGGGTACTTGGGGGATGAAACTGAGGCTGCTGTCTAAAAGTTTAAATGTGCGATCGGCGATCGGCAATCCAGCAACGACTCCAGCTTCTTTGACTATCCATTTAGCAGTACCCTGGATGCTGGCTGCGGGGAATAAGGCCGATGTTGTGCGATCGCCCCTACCGATATCTTCTAGCAGCCAGTTGTGCAGTAAGGAGTCTAAAATTATCCAAGGTGGCAATATTGCTGTCATGTTTTCTTTGTGATTCCTGCTATTAGGAACGATAGTCGATCGGGCAGTTTTCGGCAAGTTGCAGAATGATGATGGTATGAGTGCGATTTTGGGCGGGCTAGATAACGGGCTATTCTGTTGCTGACATTGGGTTTTGGTGCTTTAATGGAATGGAGAGGGCGATCGCGAGTAGAAACAATGATACAGCCAGTCATTTTAGAAAAATTAGCAGAACTCCCTGAGTCTCTTCAGACAGAAGTGCTTCATTATATTGAGTTTTTGATTGAAAAGCAGGCTAAAAACTTAAGTCAAGAAAAGCCGACACAGAAGCGTCGTGTGGCCGGAACAATGAAAGGAATGTTTGTTTTACCGCTACCTGATGACTTTGATGAGCCGCTTGAGGATATGAAGGAATACATGGAATGAATAGATTTCTATTAGATACTCATGCTTTGATCTGGTTTGTATCCAATGATCCAAATCTGCCAGTGTCAACTAGAGACAAGATTGAATCTGCCGAGGATGTTTTCTTGAGTATTGCATTGGGAGATGGCAATAAAGCTCAATATTGGAAAACTCCCCTTACATGGTAATTTTGAAGACATTGAACCTCAACTCATTGCTGCGGATATAACGATTCTTCCTCTTACCAAAGTCGCTTAAGTTTGTCAACCTTTTTTTGAAAGTTTTTTGGCGATCGCCCAAACCCCCCTAAATTAACGCAGGGCCGTTTCATGATTAAGGGGGCTAGGGGAGACCTCACAGTTCGAGACAAACAAAAGAGACTTAAGGAAGGCCGCAAACTATTAAAATTAAACTGCTACAGCTTCAGCAACAGGTGCTGCTACAACAGGATAAACGCTGAGTTTCTTGCGAGTTTTGCCCTTTCTTTCAAAAGTCACCACACCATCAATCATGGCAAACAGAGTATCATCTCTGCCGATACCAACATTATTACCAGGGTGAACTTTCGTGCCGCGTTGACGAATCAAAATGTTGCCAGCTCTGACAACTTGACCGCCATACTTTTTGACACCAAGACGCTGAGAATTAGAGTCGCGTCCGTTACGTGTACTGCCTGTACCTTTCTTATGGGCCATGATTTCCTCAACTTTAATTTACTATTGTTTATTCTGCGTCAATTTCGCCGGTTTGGGGAGCTTCAACAACTTCTTGGGTTAAATCTCTCGCAGCCAAAACAACACCGTTGAAGCTAATAGAGTCAATCATGAAACGAGTTGTTTCTTGACGGTGCCCTTTTTTCTTCCGAGTTTTCTTCTTCGGCTTCATCTTGTAGACGAGGACTTTGCGGCCCCGGAAATGCCGCAGCACAGTTCCTTCTACTGTGGCATTTTCTACCAGAGGTTGGCCGATGTGAACATCGTCTTCGTGCTGGATCAGAAATACTTTGTCGATCGTGACTTTGGATTCAGCTTCGACGTGAAGCAGTTCGATGTCGTAGAAGCGACCTGGTTCTACCCGAAATTGTTTGCCGCCAGTTTCAATGATTGCGTAAGTCATGGGATGGTTGTTGAGATTGCCGTACAGGTAGCTGGTTAGTCATTAGTCAGCCGTCATTAGTCATTAGTTGTGAACTTTTGGCTATGGACTTTTGACTGTGGACTTTTTTGCAGCTTTTGGAATGTCTTAACCTGATCCGAGCCGGATTTAGACAGACAATCTACCATTATTGTCGATTTGGGTGTTTTTGTCAAGAAATTAGGAGACGGCAGTGCCGTGTCCCTACAAGATTATTTTCGGTAGGG
>NZ_JAKJHX010000172.1:0-5818 GCF_021648855.1 Tychonema litorale BBK16
ATTTATATCCAAAAATGCTTTCTGCTCCAGAATTCCAGCTAGCTATATATCCTTCAGTATCTAGCATAAATATAGCGTAATCTTTGACACTTTCAACTACCAAGCGCAGGCGTTCTTCACTTTCTCTAAGTCCAGATTCTGCTTGTTTGCGCTGGGTAATATCTTCCACAAAACCTTCATAGTATAGCAACTCACCATTTTGATCGCGAACAGCCCGCCCATTTTCGGAAATCCAAATAACTGTTCCGTCTCGGCGATAAATCTGTGACTCAAAATCAGATACGATGTCATGTTCTTGTAAAGCAAAAATAAAATCAGAGCGCCGCTGAGGCTCGACATAAAGCTGATGGCCAATATCAGTCAAACCCAGGATCATTTCGTCTGTCGAATTATAGCCATAGATGCGAGCCAAAGCTGGGTTGGCGCTGAGGTAACGCCCTTCTGGGGTTGTTTGAAAAATACCGGAAATAGCATTTTCAAATATACTATAATATTTTGCTTCCATTTGCTGTAGCGCCTCCTTGATGTTCAGGCAGTCCATTTCTTGTTGTTCCATTTTTTGATCTTTCACTTTTTAATACCCTGTTTCCTTCTTTAAATTGACGATCGCCTAAATCCTTGCAACCAATCAGTCAATCAAGCTTAAGGCTTGCTACCGATGCTGTCAGTTAGTGTCCTTTATTTTCCCTGATAAATAATAAAGGAGATGGTTGGTAACTCTGTATACTAACGGTGTTTGTCTGTAAAATTGTCACAATACAGAGGCAATTGTTGTATCAAAAAATTCATATTAGGCAACAATGGTAGTACAAATGCTCATCACCTGTCAAAGCTACAGGCTGGCGAAGCAATCTAAAATCTAAAATCTAAAATCCAATGACTGATTCTCCTCAGTGGCCCAGTTTGCTGCAACAATTGTTAGACAGACAATCGCTCGATCGCACCACAGCAGCCAACTTAATGCAAGGATGGCTATCAGAGGCTATTCCCCCCGTACTCTCCGGCGCAATTTTAGCAGCCCTCCAAGCAAAAGGCATCTCTGCCCCAGAATTGGCCGGAATGGCTCAGGTGTTGCAGTCTCAGTCCCTCACGGGGGAGTCCCAAAGTATTGTTTCAAATCTAAAATTGATTGATACTTGTGGTACTGGTGGCGACGGCGCTTCCACATTTAACATTTCAACTGCTGTGGCTTTTGTCGCCGCCGCCGGGAAAGTGCGAGTCGCGAAACACGGAAATCGATCGGCATCAAGTAAAGTAGGTTCTGCTGATGTATTGGAATCACTAGGAGTCAATCTTAACGCGGATTCCGAAAGAGTGAAGGCTGCGGTAGACTCCGTGGGTATCACATTTTTATTTGCACCTGGGTGGCATCCCGCACTCAAGGCTGTAGCATCGCTGCGCCGTACTTTGAAGGTGCGGACTATTTTTAACCTTTTGGGCCCCCTCGTCAATCCTATGCGCCCTACAGGTCAGGTAATCGGGGTGTTTGATCCGAGTCTGGTATCAACTATTGCCGAAGCTTTGGCTGAGTTGGGGACTGAATTGGCTGTAGTGATTCATGGCAGAGAAAAGTTGGATGAAGCGGGTTTGGGGGATGTTTCAGACTTGGCGATTTTGTCGAATGGCAAAGTAGAAGTTACTACTTTGGATGCTACGAAGGTAGGATTGACATATTGTGCGATCGACTCTTTGAAAGGCGGCGATGTTGAGGAAAATTCTGAGATTTTGCGGAATGTTCTTCAGGGTAAGGGAACGCGGGCACAAATGGATGTTGTGGCTTTAAATGCGTCTTTGGCTTTTCAGGTGGGAGGTGTAATTCCTTTGGGTGATCACGAAGCTGGAGTTGTGTTGGCTAAGGATATTTTGTTGAGCGGTGAACCTTGGTTTAAGTTGGAGGAGTTGGTTGAATTTTTGAAGTGAAGTTAGTTGACTGTTGACTGTTGAGTGTTGGCAGTTGTTACTAAGAATTAATAACAACTACCAATTTCTTTTTAAGACCTCGATCGAAATTCAATCGTATCTTGCTTAATCGTCACATCTTTATCACCAAAAAAGTCATGACCCAACAATCCGATATCTAGGGATGGCGAAATCGCTACAACTACATTTTTAATGGTCAAACCGCCAGCTTGAATAGAAGTCAGGCGGCCTAGGGGAAAAGTAGCCTCTCCATTGGGAGTTTTTGCTTGGACTGTTCCCGAAGGAATAACGCGCAAGGCTTTGGCCATTGCTGGTGTAATTACTGTGCCGCTGGCTCCAGAATCTACCATCATATCGAACTTTTGTGTGCCGTTAAATGTGACTTCGATGACTGGAATATTAGCTTCTCGGCGTTTGATTTTTACCTGAAATACTCCCGACTTGGTTGCTGTGGAAGTAGCAGGGGTAGTAGGGGTTAATTCTTTTGGGGAAAAACCGCAGATGGATTCGCTGAGGTTGACAGTTCGGCCGTTTGAGTTCCGCATGAAGCATCCCTCACTTTCTTGGGCTAGTGCTCGCGAGGAGTTGGGGACAGTCCCTACTAAAATTGCACTGCTCAGAGAAATAACGGTTGTTAAAACCAGTAACGGTTTTGGTAGGTTTTGAGCTGACCGTTGATGTTTGTATAGGTTTGAGAGTAAAGGTAAGGCAGATTTATGAGGCATAGTTTGGTTAAACGCTATAGCTCGATCGTAACAGGAGCAACTGCCGATCGGTATAGATTCAAACTCTCTGCTCTATTTTTATCGGATTTAACTACAAAATGTTAAACAAAATACAGCGGTAAATTACTATCGAATAGAAAACTAAAATAAGATTTTTATTTTGCTGGCGCTCCAGAAGTCCCTGTTAGGGATAAAAATAAGGTAAAAATCAGCGAAAAGTAATTAAGGATGCCATGTCACTTTCAACTGCACAACCCGCTCTCCTAGTCCTCGCTGATGGTACTGCTTACCGCGGCTGGTCTTTTGGTGCTCGCACCACCGTCGTCGGCGAAGTAGTATTCAATACTGGGATGACTGGCTATCAGGAAGTTTTGACCGATCCCAGTTATTCTGGACAAATCGTCACTTTTACTTATCCAGAATTGGGCAATACAGGGGTAAATCTAGAAGATCAAGAGTCTTCGCGCCCGCATATTCGAGCGGCTATTGCTCGGAATGTATGCGATCGCCCTAGTAACTGGCGATCGTCCCAATCTCTGCCAGACTACCTCAAACAATACAATATCCCCGGAATTTATGGCATTGACACCCGCGCCCTGACTCGCAAAATTCGCACGGTGGGAGCCATCAACGGTGGTATTTCTACCTCGATTCTTGACCCTGCTGAGCTGTTGGAGCAAGTGCAAGATGCCCCTAGTATGGACGGGTTGAATCTTGTCCGGGAAGTGACTACCCGCGAGGTTTATGAGTGGTCAGAAGCCACTGACCCGGTTTGGGAATTTAGTCCGACAGTCAAACCCGCTGGTGGTGAAATGTGGACGGTGGTGGCGCTCGATTTTGGGATCAAGCGCAACATTCTGCGACGTTTGGCCAGTTATGGCTGTCGGGTAATTGTTGTCCCCGCTGACACAACGCCGGAGGAAATCCTCAAGCACAACCCGGATGGCATTTTTCTATCCAATGGCCCTGGAGACCCCTCGGCGGTAACGGAAGGGATTGAGACTGCGAAGGCTTTGTTGAAGTCGGACAAACCTGTGTTTGGTATCTGCATGGGACACCAGATTTTGGGACTTTCCTTGGGTGCGGAAACTTTTAAACTCAAGTTTGGTCACCGGGGATTGAATCACCCGGCTGGTTTAACTCAGCAAGTGGAAATTACTAGCCAAAATCACGGTTTTGCGATCGATCCAGGTTCTTTAGTTCCCGAAGTTGAAATTACTCATCTCAACTTGAACGATCGCACTGTAGCAGGATTGAAGCACAAAACCTTACCACTGTTCTCAGTCCAGTATCACCCGGAAGCCAGTCCTGGCCCCCATGATGCTGACTATTTGTTCGATCGATTCGTGCAGTCAATGCGAGAAAATCAGAAAGTGGCCGTTAGCTAGACAAAAAACCAAAAAACTCCTATAATGAAGCCTCGACTTTAAGCAATACCTTGCTAGGAGGGTGTTATTTCTGAGCAATTGACCCTGACCATTAGCCTCAGAGGCACTCGCGAAGTCAGGAATAACTATCAGCTATTTCGCCTGACAGGCCTACTGGACGCTTTTTCTGAGGCAGCTTTTCGGAATGTACTAACCAAGTGTATCGATGATGGTCCAAAACACGTAATTTTGGACTTGTCTACCATTGACTTTTTGGATAGTTCAGGCTTGGGTGCACTTGTGCAACTTGTCAAGAAAGCCCAAGGTTTGGAGGGGACATTGCAAATTGTTACCAATCCCCGCGTAACAGGCACTGTAAAAGTGGTTCGCTTAGAGAAGTTCTTGTCTTTGCAGCCGAGTGTTGATGAAGCCATAAAAAACGTCAAGGATGCTTGACGAAAAAGTGGACAAAATTGGCTATCCGGTTCTGACAACTGGATAGCAAATTTTTGTGAATTTGAGCAAATACAATATGTACGGCAAATACCTAAAAAAATGGTGTAGTGTAAAGTAAAGCTTCACATCAAAGCGATTGCCTTAACCACCCCTGCACTCGCTACAATCGGTGAAATGACAAGATTAATCAGTGACTAGAAAAAAGCTGTGCGGAAGTTTGATTGAAAAAGTATGTCGCCGATCGCAGATAATGACCAAAAGCTGAGTATGACTAATATCAGTTTAAATCGATTACATCCTGGGATGGCGACATCAGCAGAAATAGAAAGACTTTCGCCAGCAGCTTGGGCTTACTTGGGAGATGCAGTATACGAACTACACGTTCGGACTTTGTACTTAGTTCCACCCAAAAGACTGCAAGCTTATCACGAATTGGTGGTGGGACAAGTACGAGCCGAAACTCAAGCGCGTCATTTGCGATCGATCACTCCTTACTTGAACATCACAGAATTAGCAATAGTCAAGCGCGGCCGCAATGCTGCTGCGGGCCGCTCCAAGCGGGCAGATCCAGAGATTTATCAACAAGCCAGCAGCTTAGAAACTTTGGTAGGATACTTATATCTCACAGATCCCGAAAGATTGAATGAACTTCTGGCACTTTTAGAAATTGACAGTTAAAGGTTTTAGTTATTAGAAAATATGAGTAGTTAGTTATGACTTAAAAAGTCTTACGCCGCCAACATCTAATGGCAAAACTCTTCTAAGAAAAATAGGATTTATGATTAATTAGCAACTCATAAACGGCAAAATCCTCGAACCTCAGTAAACCTAAAATCTCAAACGTCCCAGATTTATTCGTCAATCAAAAATTCAAAAATTCCTTGGCTTTTAGCCAAAACCAATGTTACTTCCACAAAAAAACAAATGAGAAAATTCACTAGACCAAATCCCCAAGGGCCAAAGCGCGACGGCAGAGCATTCAAAAGCGAAGGCCGTGGTGGTGATGATTCGTCATCATCTCCCCGCTTTGAACGCAAGCCCCGTCCAGATACTCGCGGAGTCGGAGGGCCTCAAAAGCGATCTTTTGGATCATCTCAAGAAATGCCTGTGCGATCGGTTTTCAAACGAAACTCAGACTCCGACAGCAAACCAGAACTCCGAAGAAATAATCATTTCAGAGATAGAGACAGCAGCCCCCAAGAATCTGGCGGCAATAACTACAGAGACAGAGACAGCAGTCCCCAACCTCGCACCAATAACTACAGAGACAGAGACAGCAGCCCCCAACCTCGCACCAATAACTACAGAGACAGAGACAGCAGTCCCCAACCTCGCACCAATAACTACAGA
>NZ_JAKJHX010000172.1:5918-7753 GCF_021648855.1 Tychonema litorale BBK16
GACAGAGACGGTAGCCCCCAAGAACCTCGCGGCAGTTATTTAGGCGGCAGAGACAGTCGCCCACAGGAATCCCGTGGCAATTATTTTAGAGACAGAGACAACAGCACCCAGGAATCCCGTAGCAATCGTTTCAGCAACAGAGACAACAGCCCCCAGGAACCTCGTAACAGTCGTTTCGGCAACAGAGACAACAGCCCTCAAGAATCTCGTAGCAGTCGTTTCGGCAACAGAGACAGAGACAGCAGCCCCCAGGAATCTCGTGGCAATTATTACAAAAACCGAGGAGACAGTCGCGTACTTGAGACTGCCGGCAGCACTGAAGTACAAGCAGAAGCAGATACAGACATGATTTACGGCCGTCATGCCGTACAAGCAGCTTTAGAAAGCGATCAAGTCCTCAACCGGATTTGGGTTGTGCCACATCTTCGTTACGATCCCCGCTTTCACAGCTTGCTAACCGAAGCCAAGTCAAATGGTTGCATCATTGACGAAGTTGACGATTTGCGTCTCGACTACATCACTCGCAAATCGAACCATCAAGGTGTAGCAGCTCAGGTTTCAGCCTACGAATACCAAGATTTGAGTGAACTAATTGCCAATGCCAAATTAG
The DNA here is from genome assembly GCF_021648855.1 of Tychonema litorale BBK16. Lineage (GTDB taxonomy): Bacteria > Cyanobacteriota > Cyanobacteriia > Cyanobacteriales > Microcoleaceae > Microcoleus. The sequence goes on from NZ_JAKJHX010000172.1 coordinate 6,529, forward strand.
CTTCGGAAAGCCCGGTAATTGTGGTAGCAGAAGGACTCAACGATCCCCACAATTTAGGGGCAATCATTCGCACCGCAGAAGCCTTGGGAACTCAGGGCATAGTGATTCCCCAACGACGAGCCGTTGGGATTACATCGGCAGTGAGAAAAGTCGCATCAGGGGCATTGGAAACTTTAGCCGTGGCGAGGGTTGTCAATCTCAGCCGCGCTTTGGAAGAATTGAAAGAGGCTGGATTTTGGATTTACGGCACTGCTGCTGATGCTAGTCAATCGGTAGAGACAATCAATTTCTCTGGGCCAACTGTTTTAGTTGTCGGTGGTGAAGCTGACGGTTTGAGCCTTTTGATACAGCGCGGTTGTGACGGATTAGTTTCAATTCCACTAAGGGGTAAAACCTCTAGCCTAAATGTTTCGGTAGCAACGGGCATGGCTTTATATGAAATTTATCGCCAGCGCGGGCCTAAGAAATTTCATGTACACTAATCGTCAAGGGCATTAGCGATATTACCCCTAAAGCCGGGGGCTTGTCGTCCCCTAGGTTTCCCCTTTTCGGTGATTGAAAAAAGAATGCAGCACAGTATAACCAAGTCTAAATAACTAAGATGTCAGCTTTGCCCGTAGCACTCTGAAAAAAACCGTAAAATACATTACAAAAGCCCATGAAAGAACTTTTGATTAGCTTGCTCAACTTCTTCGGATTAGCTTGGTGGGTTGAAGTTAAAACTTCAGCACCGCGGTGCATTTACTATTTTGGCCCGTTTATGACGGCTTCAGAGGCAGAGGCTGCAAAAGCAGGATATGTAGAAGACATAGAAAATGAAGATGCTCAAGTTATTAGTGTTTTGATTCAACGTTGTAAACCTGTGAATTTGACAGTTGCAGATGATTTGGGAAAGTTTGGTGAGGGAGGGATGTTGCCTGTTTTTAGTGGTCAGTAGTCACGAGAAAAGAAGATATGTTTGGAGTTTGGAGGTTTGATTTGTCAATTCAAAACTCTTGACTTTTCGGCGATTAAGTATCTCTACCTCATTAAACTTAAAATTCCATAGCTGTTAGAACCCCAACTTTTTAAAGAGGTCGGGGTTTTTAGTATTCTGTCTTCAATCTAGTGATATCAATTCCGGGGCTGCGCCGGAATGGTATAGAGGAGACGGCAGTGCCGTGTCCCTACCGCTCAATTGTAGGGACACAAGTCGGAGGCCAAGCGGGCTTAGGAAGACAACCGC
>NZ_JAKJHX010000173.1 GCF_021648855.1 Tychonema litorale BBK16
TTTGTAATTCCCAACATCAACTTTCGCACCAGTCCAGGCGATCCGCAAGCAGGTTCCGTAGAACGAGCATTTAGCGATTCCATCCTGTATTCTTTGCCGATTAAAAGCATTCACCCAGTCAGGAAAACTTTGCTAATCGATTTGGGTGACTTGCTGATGAGCGAAAAGCGCGATTTGCCTGGATTAAAATCATTTTTACCAATGCTATTAGGCGCATCTTATTCGATCGATGCGGACAAATCTTACTTTAAAGAAGTTAAAGCCTTTCCCCTAAATGTAGAAATTACCTCTGTCTACGGATTTTCCAGCGAAAATGACAGTTCAGTCAGCTATTTACCCTCAATTCCTGACAGTCGAGCTTTCAATCTTCGGATTCACTACAGTTTCTCAGAAATGCCGCTCAATAACGGCTATCGCCCCAGATTTGCTGACGAAAGAGTTGGTTATTTCCTCACAGCATATAAAGACTTTTCTGACAATAGTAGTCGAGAGCCTTTTGTCCGCTATATCAATCGCTGGCATTTGCAAAAACAAATCCCCACAGCCCCGCTTTCACCACCAGTCCAGCCGATCGTATTTTGGATCGAAAACAATGTGCCTCTAGAATACCGCAACGCCATCCGTGAGGGCATTTTGGAATGGAATAAGGCTTTTGAAAAGGCGGGATTTGCTGAAGCAATCAAGGTCAAACAGATGCCGGATAATGCCAAATGGGATCCGGCTGATGTCCGCTACAACACTATTCGTTGGTCGAGTTCCTTCAATCCAGAATTTGCAGGCCTCGGCCCATCTCGCACTAACCCGATGACTGGGGAAATCTTGGATGCAGATATTTTATTGGATGCTAATATTGTCCGGGAAATCAAACAGGGCTATCGGTCTTTGGTACAACAAAATCGATCGGTTGCCAAGAGTTTTCAAGGGCGAAACGGTGCTAATACTAATCCTTGTCAGTTTGGGATGTATTCTCGTTATTTAAAACTGCTGGAAAAGGGAAATTTAGAAATAGGAAAAAAGCAAAATTCTCCTAGTGAAATAGTTGATGATTTGCCGACTTTGATAGAAAAATATCAAGAGCAAAAGCGATCGCCTATGTCGCGGTTGATGTCAGATTCCGATTTGTGCTTCGGGTTGGAATCGAACCGACAATTTGCAATGGGCGCAATGTCGATGTCTCTGTTGGGAAATGCGACACCTAATAGTTCGGAAATTGATAATTATGTGAATCAATACATCCGATTTTTGACGGCCCATGAAGTCGGTCACACTTTGGGTTTGAGGCACAATTTTCATGGTAGTACCATGCTGAAACCGGAGGAGTTGAACAATACTCAGTTAACTCGCACGCAAGGTTTGGTGGCTTCGGTGATGGATTATGTGCCGATTAATTTGGCTGCGCCGGGAACTGTCCAGGGCGATTATTATCCAATGATTGTGGGGCCTTATGACGATTGGGCGATCGAGTATGGTTATAAAGTTCTTGGTGCTGTCAATCCTAGTAACGAATTGCCAATTCTACAGCAAATTGCCAGTCGTGCTGCGGAACCACAATTAGCTTATTCGGCTGACGAGGATGCTGTTGATAGTCTCGATCCGGCTGCGAATATTTTCGATCTTAGTGCCAATATGCTCAACTATTCGCAGTCACAATTGGATAATTCTAGGGTGATGTGGAAGCGTTTAGAAAAGCGAATTCCGGTTGGAGATGATGGCTACAATGAACTCCGGGTAATGTTTGATTCGGTGTTCGGGTATTATTTTCAGCAGGTAATGAATACTACTTTGTATGTGGGGGGACAATCGTTTAGCCGGAGTCGCCCTGGTGATCCGCAGAGTAAATTGCCCTTTGTACCGATCGCACTTAGTCAACAAAGAGAAGCATTAGCAACACTGGATAAGTACGTTTTTGCACCGGATGCGTTTAGTTTTGCGCCGGAGTTGCTGAATAAATTAGCGCCGTCTCGTTGGAATCACTGGGGAAGTCCAGCTTTGGTGTTTCCCTTAGATTACCCGATCGGCGATCGCATTACCTTTTTGCAACGGTTTGTACTACGGGTTTTGCTCTCTCCTGAGCGATTGGTGAGACTCCGGGATGCCGAGTTAAAATCCTCACCAGAAAGCGCTTTAAGGTTGCCAGAAGTGTTCGATACGTTGCAAAAAGATATTTGGCAAGAGGTTTTGCAGCCGACAAATAAAAAGATGGAGATTTCGACTTTTAGGCGATCGCTACAGCGAGAACACTTGTCAATTTTGATGGGAATGGTGTTGCGACAAACGAGTGTTCCTGAAGACGCGCGGAGTTTGGCGTGGTACGAGTTGCGGCAGTTGCGGGAGGGTTTGAGCAAAAGTATTCGGAATTTGGATCGGAGTGCGGATGCTTATACGCGGGCTCATTTGGAGGAAACGCGCGATCGCATTTCTAAGGTTTTGAATGCACAGATTCAGTCGAATTAAAAGGTATGCGCGATGAAGTTTTACGCATATCTTTTAATTGAGATTATTGAATGCTCTCTTGGGGATTCCTTTTGGATTTTTGTACTGGCGCTGGGGGTTGGAATATGCGATGTTGTCTCATTTTTTGGCAGATTTGGTATTCCAGGGAATTGGAGGAAGTTAGAACAAAAATACTCACGCGATCGCCCAATTATCTTTAGTCAGGGCTGACTTTACTGCATTATGGTAAAAATCTATGGCAGACATAGGGTTAGATAATCGCTTACGATTGAGTTTATCAGGAGTGGAATTGCGATCGAGGAAGAACTAAGAGAGCGATCGCCGATCGATTGACAAAACATCCGTTATCTCTGACTTTAACCAAGGGGGTGGTGGATTGCTGTTGTAATCGATGAAATAATCGTATCCCAATTGCTCGTACAGTTCGTCAACCAAGGATTGCAAGTCTAATATCGGTTCTGAATCTTCCGATCGCAAAGGCAACAAAAATGCCGGAATGCGATCGCCCAAGTTAAAGGGATACAAATCGGAAATTGGACGAGTTTGCGATCGGCTAATCAGGATGCGATAGTGACTCTGAACATCGCCAGTTTCTACAGGCAAGGGAATACCATCGCGCAGCAAATCAATTTCAACCAAATGGGTGAGACCCTCTAAAACCTTCTGCCGTTTTGCGATATATTTTTTACGACCATCTCCGAATTTATTCGCAGGGGAAAGCACTTCGATCGCCGTTACCACTTCTTGAGTTGCAGCATCTTTTACCTCGATATAAGATTGCTGAATTTCTTCTAGCATTGGAACCGTTACTTTAACGGGTTCTGGCATTGGGCAGACAGCAATAGATCCTTCAAAAGTGCCTGTATTCGCTGCTGTATTTCTTCGATTCTGCTGCACACTGACATCTGGTCTACCAATGGCAATTGCTGTCGAACCTGCGATTTTATACACCGATTTATCCGTCACCACGCGATATTTCGGAACGAGTTTCGGGACTAGCGATCGAGCAATTGCTGCAACCAATTGATTGTGGAAATCCGACCAATATTCTGGTTGTTCGAGGTAGGGATTCATTCCAGAAAATGGATTGGGCATGGGAAACTCTCCCGATTTCTATTGTACTTTTACACCATTGTATCAATAAGTTATTGAGTAGATCTACTTTTAACTAAGGGGTCTGTTTTAATTGTTAATTGTTAATTGTGGTTGGCGAACTACCATAGACTTAATCTGGTTGCGACTTTACCCTACTCAAGTACGAGCGTTACCGATCCATATCCACCATTACGACATCTACCATTACGATCTGGAACGCTTCGGATAGTATTTGCGATTTTATCGAACAATGTTCGAGCGCCTGCGAGAACCTCCCTTCTTCTTTCTTCGCGCAAGCCTATGTCGTCTGCGAACCCCTCGGATGGCAAGTCGTAGCCACATTCGTCGTCAAGGAACTTCAGCAGGGCTTGCGCGTCGAGAACGCATCGCGAACCCTGGGACTCCCTCCAAACGATGGTGTACGGGTATTCCAGTCCGAAGCCGCTGAAAAGGCAGTCATCGAAAGCCTCCATCGATCTACCGAAGTAGCCACCCGGCCCGTTCACAGCTTCCCCGATCGCACAATAGAAGCCGAGAAGTGTATCGACAAGGCTTCCATCAAGGATGATTACGCGACCAGGAGCTTTTGAGACTAACACACCGCCGGTGTCGAAAAAACGTCGCGAGGCATAGTTGAGCCACGATCTGCGGCCGGCCTCGTCGAGAGGGCACCACTCATTGAGAGATTGCGGGGGAAATGGAAATGATGCCATTTTCTGAAACCTTTTTCAGTAGGTTGGGTGCTTGGAAATCTAGGTTGGAGGCGTTCTTGCAGGGCGTTGAGGATGTAGCGATCGAACTTTCATCTTATCAAAAACTTCATCGCCTGGGACTTCTCGGTTTTACTGCCCGCGTCCTGGTTTACAATCTACGAAACCTAATGCTTCTGTGCCCTTGAAAACTGGCGATTGAATATCCGATCGCAGCTTCGATCGGATATTCAATCGCCATTTTAGTTTGCATCAAAGGGGTAGCTTAGCAATACTAATCCTGTGACGATCGCCTGATTCAAGTCAGCATCAACTTGGTAGCGTACATTCACGATCGCACCTGCTGTCTTGTGGCTTTAGCTACCATCAGTTTGTGGTACAAAGCTCGATCGCTGGTTTGTAGAGGTTGAGGCATGGCATCAAATGCAGCTTCTTCGGCGGCTAGGTAAGCATCGATTTCAGCGCGGTTGGCTAGATAAAAGGCGATCGTCCCATAAACCTGTTCCAGTGTCAGTAGTGGGAAAGACGGAACAATACTTTCCGGCGATAGTCCTTGTTGGAAAGCATAGGCGAGTTCGTCTGGAGTGGAATTGCGTTTGTCGCTTATCGGTTAGCTAGTTGTTGCTTCAAATCTCGGATAGCAGCGCTGGTGTTGCGTTGGTAAGCAATTTCTATACAACGGGCGATCGCACTTTGTAGATCGAAGTCTGGAAAATAGACGCTTTGGGCTTGAACTTGATAGTTTGCACCTTGCAGCCGATAAATTAAGAGTTGTTGTTTCTTATATAACCAGATTTCAGGAACCCGATAGGGAAGATAATCTTGTACATCGGAATAACTGGTGACATCAATTTCGATGACTAAATCTGGTGGCGGATCATTTTGCCAGTCAATCCGCTTTTTGCCACAAACTGCTTGCCAGTTGTTAATGTAAAAGCAATAATCTGGTTCAATTCCGCTTTCTTCTGGCACTGTCATGGTGATAGGAGTAAACGCATCGTATTCCCGCCCATCGCTATCTAGGATAGCTTTTACAATATCAGCAATCAAGTTGGCATCTTTTCCGTGTACGGGTAAAGGCGACATCAGTAATACTTCTCCATTGCGATACTTTAGACGCGGAATTGAGCCATCTCCTCGGCGATCGCACAAACTCTGATAATCTTGCCAGGTTGCAGGTAAGCGCACTACGGAACCCGCAGGCAATTGAATTTTTTCGGGTGAGACGAGGGCAAACATGGTCTAAGCTCCCTTTTGCAGCCATTGACTTTAATGATAACAAAACTGGTGCGGGCGATCGAAGTTGAGCTTTCATGTATAGTGTAAACTTTCACACCTTTTCTCGATTTTATTGCCCGCGTTCTGGTTTGCAATCTACGAAACCTAATGCTTCTGTGCCCTTGAAAACTGGCGATCGAAATGGTGATCCAAGCTGCGATCGGATATTCAATTTCCGCAGCACGCGCAATTAGAGCCGCTTGAATTCGTTCTGGCAAGTGTCTCAAAATGACTTCGGCATCAGCAGGAGAAAGTTGGTCTTGAAGTTTGGCTTGCATGGCATTCACCTTTCAGTTGGAAACTATTTCGCTGATTTACGTCCAATATGTTTCTCTATTTCTTCAATGGGTAAAAGCAATGTATCATAAATCTCCTGTCTGACTTCTCGGCTTACATAGCAGTCGCTATGCAGACAATTTACAAGTAGCTTGTTTGCATCATAATACTGCCTCAAAAGAGTTTTTTGGCAATGGTTGAATCTTTCATCATACACACTTTGTACCTCATTCTCTATAGACCTTAACTTTTTAACTAAGCTTCGTCCCTCTGTCTTCCACCATTCATCTGTCATTTCCTGAGACTGAACATAATTGCTTAATTCTTTATTAATTTCTTGCAACAATTTCGTAACATCAGAGTTAGAATTTTCAAACAATCCAGTCTCACAAGCAGATAATACAACCAACTTAGTTTCAAAAGTAGAGTCTAAGAGTTGATTGGCATCTATGCTGTTTTTTTCATCCATATTCATGATTGAAGATAACGAATCGTCTAAAAAAATTCCATGCGCTGAGAAATGAAACACCTCCGGCAAATTAACTTTAGTAGCAACAGCAATCGGATCTGGGACTTTTTTGTTTATACTCAAGCTTTCAAGCAGATCGAAAGGGAGGTCAAGAAAACGAGAGAATAGAAAAGCTCGAACTAAAATAGGCTCAATCTCAAAATTAATTGAGACTGACTTTTTCATAACTTGGAGGAGAAACTCTTGCAACCTATTATTATGAACTAGAATTGTATCTACAGCTTTTTTCATTAGCAGCAATAAGTCATCTGCATTAGCCAGCATACTTACTACTAGGATAAAGATTTCTCTCCAACGTGGTTCTGAAACATGATTGACGAATGCTTTCAGAGCTTGATTATCTGATTTATCGGAAATGATACTAGAGACAATACTCTTGGCAGTAAAGTATTCATGAAAAGCTAAGTGGGAGAATGAATATATGTCATGTACTCTTTCTATAAGTATACTGTGTTGTGCTTCTATAGACCTAAGTACCGCTCTACTGTCTAACTCTAGAGTTTTTTCAGGGCTTTCTGAATCAGCTATATTACACAAGTATTCTGTGATATATTGCTCAACATCTCGTCGTTTAAAGAAATAGTCTCCGCGCTCAAAAGTTTTCCAGGCAATATAACTAAGTAAATCTTCCTTGCGCTTGAGAGATAATTTTCTAGAAAGTTGATCTCGTTCAATATTTCGTTGGCTATCCCATCGTTTGAGCAGAATATCCAATCCTTCCTTGTATAATTCATAGCGATTTATAGGAAAGTTAGCACTTTCTTCAAAGACTAAACACAAAAGAGTTAACAACAAAGGATTCCTTGAGAATTCTTTTATAGCGAAATATTTACTGAGTTTTTGTAAAAAGCTTTGTGCTTTAGACGAATCCTTATCTTTGAACCAGTTCATCACGAATGTATTGATTTGTGCGAAGTCAAAGTCTGCAATCTCGACTTCTACAAAGTGTTCAAATATATAATCTATCGCCGCAATTCGACAGGTGATTATAAACTGATTTTCGGAGAAAGACATAGAGAATTGGCGAATTTGATTTACCACTCTAGCAGCATCTTGGCCACGAATCTCATCTAATCCATCCAATAGAATTAATGCTTTGCCATATTGAATAATGCTCTTTAGCTGTTCACCATATTGGTTAGTGATAAATTCTAGAAGTTCCTGTTTATGTGAAACTCCTGCAAAATCTCTTAAAGTAATAAATACAGGAACCCGATCTGCCTGAAATTGTCCATCCAAACATTTCATCGCCAAGTATTTTAGGAATGTGGTTTTCCCTGCTCCCGGCTTACCTAGTACCACTAGCTTGCTATAACGATTAGCTGCATCTAGTCCAGGCATCCGTGCTTCAGCAATTTGAGATAATCCAAAGCGATAAAACTTGTTT
>NZ_JAKJHX010000174.1 GCF_021648855.1 Tychonema litorale BBK16
CAACACCTGACTTAGTTAATGCTGAGGCAATCGAAGCCTGCACAACTATAGCGTGGCTCGAATTGGTAGCATTAGACACTAATGTTTTGACAGGAGACGATTGGCTAGCATTATGTGATGATATTGATAGCGGTGAAATCTACCGCGACTGGTTTATCTGGCAGGATTCGGAAGTTAGCGGAGATTGGCAAGCTTACGACCATTTGAGCGATCGGCGATTTGTTGCCCAAGGAAAAGTGCTGATAAAAGCGATGATTGATGCCATAGAAAATGCTAGAAATCAAGCGATTGCCCAACTTGAATTTATTTAATATTGGTTATTAGTTACTGGTTAAGCTGTGCGGAGTTTTTCTTAATGCCGTGTCCTAATTTCTAATAATTCCGATGCTACCGGAATTGATATCCGCAAGTATCTCAGCTTAAAATGTTACTCGATCGCGCCATCTCTCTAAAATCTTGTCACCAATGCCCTGAATCCGCGCCACGTCGTCCAAAGATGTGAAATTTTGTTGTTTCCTGGCTGCCATAATCCTCTCGGCTAACTTCGGCCCAACTCCTGGTAAAGTCTCCAATTCTGCCTGACTCGCGGTATTCAAATTAACTAATTTCTTTGCTTCAGCAATTTGAGGTTTTGTTTCCACAATTTCCCCTGTAAGTATTGAAGCTTTTGATGCTAATTGCATTGATTCACACTCTTTTTTCCTGGCATCAATTCTCTGCTTGATTCTAGGGGGAATGCCTAAAATTGCACCTTTGTAAAGCCGATCAAACTCCCGTTCAAAATGGGCTGCAACTACCGGACTTGCGATCGCCAATAATGTCTCATCATTCCCATGATTTGCAGCCTCACTCCAGTTGTGAGAGCCTGTAATCACCGTATTTCCGTCCACAACCCCGAATTTGTGGTGCAGGCGATCGCCCATTGGTAGCGCGGGCACTCCCACCGTAGTCAGTGGCTGTTTCCAAGGACGATTGTCAGCTTCCAACTGACAGTGTTCAATCAAAGTCGCCCCCATCATATCTAAACCTTCACTGTAAGGGCGATAAATAAAATTTGAATCAATCAAAGCTCGGACTGCAACTCCTCGATTAGCCTCAATTTCCAGAGTATTTGCTAACCGTTGAGCTGAGAAAACAAACAGTGCCAAATTAACCGATTTTCTAGCACTACCCAAATTTTTATCAATCAAACTATTGACGCTTTTCTCCCAAGGTAAAGTCTTGGAAGTCGGTGAAAACTGCACCGCCATAGTCGTATTACTCACTCTGACTTTTTGCATGGGACGAAACGGCTTTTTGATTCCAAACTTACTGTCTGGTTTGCCTCCAGGCCCGTCGCCCCACATAATGTTAAATTCTTGAGTAAATAGTTGTGCTAATTCAACACTCTCAATTTTTAGCAAATTGTTAGCATTGCCACGACTGGCTGATGTTTTGAAATCACCATGAACATCGCTGGTAGTGAAATTAGCCGAAGTTACAATTACTGTTTTGCCGTCAATTACTACAAATTTGTGGTGCATTAAACCGCTATCTTTTGAACCGTCAGCGGTATTGTCTATCACAGGAATTCCGGCATTTTTAATAATTACTAAAGCGTCATTTTTCTGGATTTCCTCTGCACTCAATTTGCCGTCTTTATTTGTATCAGCAAGTTGGACAAATTCGTGGTAGCGATCGCGTTCTCTTTCCGGTAACTTCGCCAACTCTTGAGCCGTAAAATCGCTCCAAGGGCGACTATACATATGTTCTACGATCAATCTCACTTTGATCCCCGATCGCTGGCGATCGCTCAAAACTCGCGCAATACCAGGCAATCGCAACTCCTGCACCGCCACATCTACCCTCGATCCAGCAGTTGCGATCGCCTCCACGATCAACCTTTCCAAATCATCTCCAGGTCTAGTTTGCTGGCGATAAGGCTCTGTATAGCTAGAAGTAAGTGACTGATTGAAGTATACTTGCAGTAAGGGGTCTTGAGGCAACGGAATCAGGCTGGGAGATAATTGAGGCTGTTCTTCCTCTTGTTGTCCGCAAAACGCGAGACCGATTGTCAGTAGCAAAAGCCAGCACAAACGCCGTAAAATACAATAAAGTTCACTCACAAAAATTTTAAAATAATTGAGGTCATTTATTAGCTCACAGTTCAAATATATTCGATCATGTCAAGTTGGAACCTATTAAATTTATGAAAGGGAATAGATTTTACGTCTTGTAAGACTGCCTCGATGCCGGAAGCATCACTGGTAGGGTAGCAGCATTTAGGGGGCGTGGATCAAGCCCGATACTGCTGCTTTATGGCAAAAAGAAAATCACTTTTTCCGTGTGGTCACAAAGGATATGGTAAAGCGTGTCATCGCTGCACGCAAGAGTTGGTGGCGAATCGGCATTGCGTTCAATTGTTGGCGGAAAAACAAACCAAAAAACAGGAGAAGGAGGCCTCATTTGCCAGAGATATCATCAATCTCAGGGGTCTACCAGACCATGTAGTTACTAAAGCTCGCGCCATTATAACAGCTTTGGCTGAAAATAAGAATTACAGAGATTTTGGTGGCAAACGCCTGCGTCACAATCGTTTTATTATCAGTATTCCTGTAGGGCGACACTACAGAATGCTGTGCAAAGATTGTGGCACTTTCTTAATTCCCCAAAAAGTTTTGTCCCATGAAGATTATAATGTTTGTAAACCGGGAAGTTAGTTGACAGTTGACAGTATTGTAGGGTGCGTCAGCCCGCAGCGTTTTCCTTGCTTAATAAGCGATCGAGCTGACGTACCCTACAGGCCTCGTTAGTGGTTTAAATGCGTAACATTACCCGATTTAATATCAATCGTTGAGAATGAAAAAGATACCAAATAACCCTTCGACTCCGCTCAGGGCGACGCAACTAACAAATAACTTAAAAACCATGCAAATTTATCTCGACTATAGCGCCACCACTCCGACACGCCCAGAAGCAATTGATGCTATGCAAAAAGCTCTCACTCAACATTGGGGAAATCCTTCGAGTTTGCACGAGTGGGGACAAAGGGCTGCGACAGCTTTGGAATTAGCCAGAATGCAGGTGGCTGGACTGATTAATTCGCTACCAGAATCGATTGTTTTTACTTCCGGCGGTACTGAATCTGACAACTTGGCAATCATGGGAATTGCGCGTCTTTATCCGACACCACAGCACATAATTATTTCTAGCGTAGAGCATTCCGCAGTATCAGAAACTGTGCGGCAACTGGAACAATCGGGATGGGAAGTGACGCGCCTACCCGTGGATAAGTTTGGGCGAGTTCACCCTTGGGATTTGCAGCAGTCAGTGCGATCGAATACAGTGTTAATTTCGATTATTTATGGACAAAGCGAAGTTGGTACACTGCAACCAATTGAAGCATTGGGACAAATTGCGCGCGATCGCAATATCGTGTTTCATACTGATGCTGTTCAAGTTGCAGGCAGACTGCCGATAGACGTGCAGAAACTGCCGATAGACTTGCTTTCCCTATCCAGCCACAAGTTATACGGGCCCCAAGGTGCGGGGGCGCTTTACGTGCGTCATGGTGTAAAATTAGCACCAATATTGACTGGTGGTGGGCAAGAATTGAAACTGCGTTCTGGGACGCAAGCAGTGCCGATAATTGTCGGTTTTGGGGTGGCGGCGGAATTGGCATCGCAGGAGATGGATGCGGAGACTAGCAGATTAATTGAATTGCGCGATCGCCTGTTCGATCGATTAGCACACGTACCCAGCTTAGTACCAACGGGCGATCGATATCGCAGACTCCCACACCATGTCAGTTTTTGCATTGTTTCTCCTAATGGCGATACACTCCAAGTGACTGGCAAAACCTTGGTGCGACAGCTCAATTTAGCCGGAATTGGGATTAGTTCTGGTTCTGCTTGTAACAGTGGTAAACTGACTCCGAGTCCGATATTATTGGCAATGGGATATAGCAAAACTATGGCCGTTGGTGGCATTCGGTTGAGTTTGGGACGGGAAACAACGGAAGCTGATATTGATTGGACTGTAAGTGCGATCGAGCAAATTTTGGATAGATTAATGCAAAAGGTAGCATTATCTAGGCGTTAGTAGCACCGGAATGATACAGAGGACACGGCAGTGCCGTGTCCCTACAATTAATCTGGCGTAGGGATACGGCACTGCCGTGTCCTAATTTTGGCTACTCAAATATCCCATTTATTTCTTAGTCTGCGGAGGCAGACTTCGTTTGTATAGTAGCGGTTTTAACCGCCGAATCAGTAACTGATGGTGACAAAGTAGATTCAGTTTCTGCCACATTCAACTGACCACCACAACAGCGCAACTCGTAAAGCTTGGCATTAATTTGATACTCATACTGACTCAATAACCTTGCATAAATATAGCCAGCTTTTCCATCCAAAAAGCCTAGCTGAATGAAGTAAAATAATATAAATCGAAGCAGTGGTTTAAAAGGCAGTCGCACCCAAACTTTTTTGAGAAATCGTTTCCGCTGCACTGCATCTCCAAATAAGTGAGCGCCAATAGTGCCGCTGTCGTCCCGCCCTTCAATAATATTGTAATAAACCCTAGCTTCCCAATTAGAATAGCGGTTGTGGCGTTCTATCCAGTGAAATAAATCACGGTAATCCTCGTGGATCATGTCATTTTTTAAGTAGCCGACAGCACCGACCAAAATGACGTGTTCGTGAACTTCATTGTCGCCAGTATTGGGCACGGACTCAGTGCCGAGATTTTCATATCTGCCTTTTTTATGCTTGAACAAACGCAAATTCCAGTCGGGATATCTGCCTCCATAACGCAGCCACTGTCCCAAAAAGAAGACTTTGCGGTTGAGGTAGTAGCCCTCAAAATTTGGGTCTTGGATAACTTTAGCTATTTCGTCCCAAAGTTCTGGGGTAATTCGTTCATCGCAATCGACAATTAACACCCATTCGTTGCGAAAGGGCAGATTGTCCAATGACCAATTTTTCTTTTTTGGCCAGCGGTTATCGAAGTAGAATTGCACTACTTTTGCACCGCTACTGATGGCGATTTCGACAGTGCGATCGCTACTTTGGGAATCCACCAGAAAAACTTCATCCGCCCTGGTAATGCTCGCCAGACACGCAGGTAAATTAAGTTCTTCGTCTTTTGCCGGAATGAGTACCGAAACCGGAATCTTGGATGAACTAGAGGTCATAATCGAGTGCTTGAAACTGAATGCGGTCGAGTTGTTGTAGACGAAGTATGTACGATCAATACTGTCGGGTAGAACTTAGCACCGAAGGATATCGTTTATAGCCTAATGCCTACGGGTCGATTTTGGTACAAAAATTAGGCCGTGGACGGCTGCACTCAAATAACCAATTTGACCCCAAGCAAAAACTAAGTTTTCAAATCGCAGGGCTGGATCTCTAATATATTTAAAAGATTTGTAGACACCTCTTAACATTCTTTCACCCCCGTGCCAAAGCTGAACAATACCGGCTCGATTTGACAACTGTTCCCGGTAACACTCGCTGATGCCTTGCCACCACCCGCGCTCTACAAACCACGCTTTTTTAAGGCGGGAGGAAGCTACATTGTGAAGCACCAGGGCTTCCGGGAGATAAACTACCTGCCAACCTAGCTCTAAAGCTAATTCTGTAGCCCTCAATTCTTCGTTTGACAACAATTTTTGACCTACTCGACCGAGTTTGACATCAAAGCCACCAATTTGTGCTAAAAAAGTGCGCCGAATTGAGTAGTTTACACCTCTGGGAGTCAATCGGGCCTCGGTCACGTAGACGCAAGTTTCTCCTAAATCATATACTCCCAAATTCTCTGCCAATCCGGGGGAAAGCCAGTTGGGAGGGCTGACTCCACAAGGCCACAGCAAATTGACTTTTCCACCAGCTACGGCGAGTTTTTGATTGCTTTGATAAGCGCTGTGCAGTATCCTGAGCCAACTGGACTCAGCAACAGCATCATCGTCGAGATAAGCTAATATTTCGCTCTCTGCTACTCTCGCACCGGTGTTCCGGGCTACTGACAAGCCGAGTTCGGGTTCCCAGATGTACTTCAGGTGGGGGTTGGGGAGTCTTGCTTCTACGACTTCGCGGGTGCGGGTTTTTGAGCTGTCGGGGCTGGCATAATCGCTAGAAGCATTATCCACTACTACTACTTCAAAGTTGTCGGGAAAATCCTGTACCAGCAAGCTGTCGATCGCAGCGCCTAGATAGCTGTGACGATTGTGGGTGCAAATTATTGCTGATATCTGAGGTTTTGGCATAAATAACAGCTTGAGAAATGCTGGGAAGCTCGATCGAGTTTGTCTGGTATTGTCTAGTCAATGCTATTATCGCTTAAAAATCAATGGCAATCAAACAAATCACGAATCACAAATCACAAATGACTAAAATAATCTTAGTAACCGGGCCTGCTAGGTCTGGTAAAAGTGAATGGGCAGAAACTATGGCTGCCGATTCGTCTAAACAAGTAATTTATGTGGCTACTGGTGAAGTTGATCCCACGGATTTGGAGTGGCAAAGTCGCATTGAAGAGCACCGCTGCCGCCGTCTCCCTAATTGGAAAACTCTGGAAGTGCCGATCGACTTATCAGCAGTTGTGCGATCGGCTCAATCTTCAGAATGCTTGTTAATTGATTCGGTGGGAACTTGGACGGCAAATCTTTTAGAACAAGCAGCGCCTGTTTGGGAACAAACGCAGCAAGATTTGATTGCTAGTTTAAAGTCAGCCACAGCGGATGTAATTTTGGTAGGAGAGGAAACGGGATGGGGAGTAGTGCCTGCTTATCCGGCCGGGCGGCTGTTTCGCGATCGCCTGGGCACCCTGGTGCGCCACATCGGGGCGATCGCTGATACAGTTTATCTAGCCACCGGCGGTTACGTCTTGAATCTCAGGACTTTGGGTACACCGTTGCCAGCTAAAAATCTCTAGTCCGGCGTGGCGATCGACTTGAAATAAAACATAGATTTGGCAGTCAAAAATTTCCACTCAAAGTAAGTTACAATGTTTAAAATTAAAAGTAAAAAATAAACACTAGATAACTTTAATCACTCTTGAGAAAGAGTCGGAAATTCAGCTTTCAAGTCTAAGATAAAAAAACGGTTGAAGAATCAAAAAAAACTATGGCATCAGAAAGTCAAGTTAGAAAATATCTTGCTTATTGGTTTCAATTAGGCAAAAAAGTATTAATTCGCAGCGGTTCTGAAGGGCTGTTGCCTCAAACGGTGATCGCGGGCGATCGCTACAGCCCCGAATTTGAAGAATGCTGGCAAAAAATAATCTCCCCCGACAGCCAAGACTCCTATCTGCAAGGCACTGACGAAACGATCGCCCAACTGCTGACATCAGCTTGGGACATCAGCCCCTGCGCCCGCTGTGCTATGCCGATACCACTCCGCGATCCGGGAATGCCTCCAGAGTTGTGTCCCTGTAACGACTTAGACAACTGGCCTAATACTGAAATACCCCAACCTCGATCGCCCGTCAGTACGAAATTGCAATTATCAAGTATGTGCGATCGACTTCGAGGAAACGACGGGGAGTAGGACGGAGAGTGGGAGAGACGGCTGGCTACTAATGCCCAATGCCCAATGCCCAATTCCCAAT
>NZ_JAKJHX010000175.1 GCF_021648855.1 Tychonema litorale BBK16
ATTAGTCATTAGTCATTAGTCATTAGTCATTAGTCATTAGTCATTAGTTATTAGTCAATAGTCAACGGTTAACAATATGCTAGAAGTCTCTAATTTGAATGTTTACTACGGCGAAAGTCATATCCTCCGCGATGTGGATTTAAGCGTGAATGCGGGACAAATGGTTTGCTTAATCGGCCGCAATGGTGTCGGGAAAACTACTATGCTGAAGACTCTCATGGGTTTGCTGCAACCCCGCAGTGGTATGATTAATTTTGGCGGACAATCTATTGTTTCTAAGTTGACTCACCAGCGGGCAAAAATGGGAATTGGTTATGTTCCTCAAGGACGGGAAATTATTCCCCGCTTGACTGTGAAAGAAAATCTATTGTTAGGTTTAGAAGCGAAACCAACTAGAACAAAAAATCCTCAAATTCCTGATGAAATATTTGATTTATTTCCGGTTTTGAAAACTATGTTGACTCGTTTAGGTGGTGATTTGAGCGGTGGACAACAGCAACAGTTAGCGATTGCTAGAGCTTTGATGGGAGAACCGCAGTTGTTGGTTTTGGATGAACCGACAGAAGGCATTCAACCATCAATTATTTTGGATATAGAAGCTGCTGTGCGTCGGGTGATTGCGACTAGGGGAATTTCGGTTTTGTTGGTGGAACAGCATTTGCATTTTGTGCGGCAAGCTGATTGGTATTATGCTATGCAAAAGGGTGGGATTGTGGCATCGGGAAATACTAGCGAACTTAGTAATGAGGTAGTTCAAAGGTTTTTGGCTGTTTGAACTTTAGATTGGGATTTTGTTATCTCCTTTATGATTCGGCGGTTATGATTCGGCGGTTGAAACCGCTTCTACACAAACCAAGTCCACCTCCGTGGACTAATTCTCAAATGTTAAATCTACTGACAGCCCAAACTTTCTCGTGTAGAAACTCCCGTCACAGAATTGACACCATCTGCTTTTTCGCACAGGAGAGTGACTTGATAAGCGTCGATAATTGCATCGGTAAAATCAGCACCGGAAATTGCAGCATCAAAGAAGCGAGTTCGTGTCAAAATGGCTTCTGTAAAGTTAGCATTGGTTAAGTTAGCGCCGTCTAATGTTACTCTATCTACCAAAGCACCAGAGAGGTTTGCGCCGGATAAATTGGCTTTTAGCAAAACTCCTTTGGTTAAGATGGCGTTGGTTAAATCAGCACCTTGAAAATTTGTATTTCGCATTTCAGAGGCGACAAATGTTCCGCCTGCTAGGTCGGTGTTGGAAAAATCGCGATCGGACAAATTGATGTTAGTGTAGTTAATATTGGTTTTTGGCAACGCAAATGCCGGGGTTGCACTCAGCATTACCCACCCAAAGGCTAAGACTAAACTTAAAATTAGGTTGAGAAAAATTCGGGATATATTTTTCACAGATATTTTGTTCATGATAATTGGGCTTTGTGTATAATTTTATCGCCCTTGGGTGAAATCTGATGCGCCTTGTTTGAAATATTGTGTCATAATGCGATCGCGCTTAGTCTTATCTAAAATCCAATAACTCCTCAAATCCCCTTCCGCTGAACTAGAACGTCCAGGTAACATCACGATTTTAAAACTATCTGGCTCTAATTGTACACCAAAAGTTGCTAAGGCTAATATTTCCTCAAAATTTAGATTAGTATCTACATATTTTTGCATCACTCGCATAATTTCCGGTAGCCGCACTACTACTGATGGACTTCCGAGGCGATTGCGAATAGCTTGAATTAAAGATTGCTGGCGCGTCATGCGGCCGATATCTCCTAAACCGTCATTGCGAAATCGAGCAAATTGCTCTGCTTGTTCTCCGTTGAGAGTTTGCGAACCTTTTGCTAAGTTGATTTTTAATTTTTGAGAATTATCTTGATAGGACATGGTGCGAGGTACAAACACTTCCACTCCGCCCAACAAATCCACTAATTCTCGCAACGCACCGGTGTTGACTCGCACGTATCGATCGATTGTGATATTGTTCAGTAAACCACTAACTAATCGCAATGCCAAAGCTGAACCTCCTTTGGCATTAGCTTCACCAATTTTCCTAAAGTTAATCCCCGGAGATTCGATTTTTGTATCTCGTGGAATTGACACCAAGTTAATCAATTTATCTCTAGGATCTACGTGCAATAAGAGTATTGTATCACTGCGGCCGTTAAAAGTTTTAGGGGAATTTGCCGCAGCTTTGGGCACGCGGTCAACTCCCATGATTAAGATATTAACTGGCCGTGATATTCGGTAGGCTGAGGTAACTGACGAAATCTGGTTAAGTCCAGTAGCATCTAAGACTGTACTAATAATTTGCGGTTCTACGGGGGCTAATAGCGCGGTAATTGCCCCGATCGCAGTGAAAATGACTCCGAGGATAAAAAACAACCATAGCCCTAACATATACAGGATTTTTTGGGGCTTTTGTCTAGATTCGCGATCGGAGGATTTGAAAAAGTTTATTTTAAAGATTGACAAGTTTTTCATAGACTTGTTATTTGATTATGTCATTTTTTCGGCTTTACAGTAGAATGTGGGCGGTGCTTGGGTAAAATATTTGAACAAAGCTGGACAAAGCCAGCCTTCCATATTTTTCGATTCCCACCGATACCAGTTGCCGCCGTATTCTTCTCTTAATAACAACATTTCTGCTTGATATCCGGGAAAAGGTGTTGCTGAAAATAACAGTCGAAAACCTGTTTCGGCATTGGGAATGTCTGCTACAAGCACGTTAATCATTTCAGGTACGCCCTGAACAAATGGTTCCCGCACAAGTCCGACTTTCTCGTCGTCAAAAACCCAGGTGTACTGTTCTCGATAGGGGAATATTACCATTATGGCGTTGGACATGGGATTTAGTTCCTTTAAACTTTTGAGTTTGTTTTTGCTAAAGGCTAAGGCTAGGATTCATACATTCTATTATCCAGCCTGCTATAATAATTGTGAAATCCTCACACTCAAGGGGAAGAATTTTAGTTAAAGAGTGTTAATTTTAAATGTGGGATCGCCTCAATTTATGAAGATGTCATAGGGCTTGGTTGATCTTAATGGCTATTTTTTCTTGCTAGCTTTCCAAGTGCCACCGTAGGCGTAAAAAGGATTATTTTTACTTAGAGATTCCCAACAGTTAAGACATAGAAAAAACCACAGCCCCGATTCATCATACCGGACACGGTAGAGAATCAGGGCTGGTTGGGAACAACGATCGCAATTTTTAATCCTAATTGCTCTAGCCATGTTACTTTAAGCAATGAGGGACTCTTGAGGGCGGGCAAAAATCATTCTACCTGCGGTTGTTTGCAGGGCGCTGGTAACAACAACTCTGGCTTCAGCACCAACGTAACTACTGCCGGCTTCGACGACAACCATTGTGCCATCATCCAAGTAGCCAATGCCTTGAGATGGTTCTTTGCCTTCTTTGCGGATTTTGAGATCGATAGTATCTCCTGGTAGATAAGTCGGACGCACTGCATGAGTTAAATCGTTAATATTTAAAACAGGCAGCTTTTGGACGGTAGCTACTTTCGACAGGTTGTAATCGTTGGTCAACAAAATGCCATCAATCTCTAAAGCAAATCGGACTAATTTGGCATCGACTGTCGCAATCTCTTCGTAGTCAGCAGAGTGGATTTGAATTCGTTCTGGATAGGCTTCTTTGATGCGGTTGAGAATATCTAAGCCGCGTCTACCTCGTACTCGTTTTTGGTCGTTGGCGGAATCAGCTATTAGTTGCAATTCTTGCAGAACGAATTGGGGGATGATGATTTGACCTTCTAGAAAACCAGTTTCTAGTAAGTTTTCAATTCGGCCGTCAATAATACAGCTTGTATCGACAACTTTGGCACTGGCTGGCTTGAAAGTACCCTCGGCCATTAACACTGTTGGGTCTAAACTTTTGGGGTTAATCAGTCGCAGAAAAGCGCGGCCGTGGGTATCGGTCAAGGTGACTCCTGTAAACCCAAACATGACGCTACCTAAGACTGCAACTAAAGGTTTGATGAAGCCAAATTCGCGGGGAATTGGTAGTAGAAAAAGTGGTGCTAACATTAAGTTAGCTACTAGCAGTCCGATGATTAAGCCGATCGCGCGTGTTAGCAGCATTTCCACCGGCATATCGCGGAATTGCCTTTCTACTCGTCGGTAGGTGGTTTGAGCGACTAATCCGAACACGAAGCCGATTAATGCCCCAAATGCTCCTAGTACGGAACTTAAACCTTGTATATTTGTAACTTGTTCCAGCAGGTTAGTGGGTAAGAGCTCGACTCCGTAAAAGCCGATGCCTCCGCCTGCGATTATGAATGAGATAATTATGATTGCGTCTAGCATAGTTCTAGGTTAATGAATTTACCCTCATTATATCTTCCAAGTGGTGATAGTTGTTTCCTATTTACGGACGGATATCGCTATATATACTGATAAATTTTCATAAACTTATTTGACACGCTTATCAGTTTTGGTATGTGCGATCACCCTGCGCGCCATAACTCGCGCGGGATCGCATCAACCAAATTGCTCCAAAGGGCTGCTAGGCGGTCTATTCGGGAATTACTGCTACTCAAAATTGTTTGTGGTCAAATCGAAATAGGCGATCGACCCCATTGTGATTTGGTTAACAAACTGTCATATAATACATAATTATTAATGATAGTTTAATTAAAACTTTAGATTTGAAATAACAAATTTTAGCTGATATCTAATGAAATATACCACAGATTATTTAACATTTGAATCGGAGACAGGGGCAAAAATGACAAATTCTGGTATTCCCAGTTCAGCTTACCTGCATATACCGTTTTGTCGTCGCCGTTGTTATTACTGCGATTTTCCAGTTTTCGTGGTGGGCGATCGCAAAAATGGCGATAACTCAGGCACAATTATCCAATATGTAGACGTACTGTGTCAGGAAATTCGGGAAACACCAAATTTAGGTCAATCCCTGAAGACAGTTTTTTTTGGTGGCGGCACACCTTCCCTGCTTTCAGTCAGTCAGTTGAGCACTATTTTAGAAACTCTCGACAGCAAATTTGGCATTGCTGCTGAGGCGGAAATTTCGATAGAAATAGACCCCGGTACGTTTACTTTAGAACAGTTGCAGGGATATGTGAAGGCAGGAGTCAATCGAGTTAGTTTGGGTTCCCAAGCTTTTCAGGATGAATTGTTGCAAGCTTGTGGGCGATCGCACTCTGTAGCTGATATTTTTGAATCCGTCGAAATAGTGCGATCGGCTGGTATTCTCAATTTCAGTTTAGACCTAATTTCAGGACTGCCACACCAAACTTTATCACAATGGCAAGCTTCCCTAGAATCGGCGGTAAAAATTTCCCCAACTCACCTATCGAGTTATGACTTAGTTGTTGAACCTGTAACTGCTTTCGGCCGCTACTTTCAAGCAGGCGAACAACCCTTGCCCGCAGATGAAACCGCTGCTCAAATGTACCGTTTAGCACAACAAATCCTGACGGGTTCTGGATACGAACATTACGAGATTTCCAATTATGCTCTACCCGGTTATCAGTGTCGCCACAACTGCGTTTATTGGGAAAATCGCGCTTATTATGGTTTCGGAATGGGGGCGGCGAGTTACGTGGAAGGAGTGCGGTTGACAAGACCTCGCAAAACTCAGGAATATTATCAATGGGTGCGATCAATTTATCCCATCAATTCCCAGCCAGATGCTGACTCGAAAATAATTAAGCAAGATTTTCCAATGTCAGAAAATGAAGTTTTGTTAGAAACCCTAATGCTGGGTTTACGTTTAGCAAAAGGTCTGAGTTTGTCAGTGTTAGCTGATAAGTTCGGTCAAAGAACGGTTGATAAGATTTTGCAGTGTCTGCAACCCTATTGGCGACAAGGGTGGGTGCAAGTTGTGGATGCCGATAGTGCGATTCCCTACGAGATAACTTCACTTCACGCAATTTTAGATGAAGGTGATGGGCTGCCGCTGTCGGGGAATTTGAGGTTGAGCGATCCAGAAGGTTTTTTATTTTCTAATACTATATTGGCAACTTTATTTAACAAATTAGAGGACAGTATAGCGTCGATCAAATAAATTCCTCCTGTACACAGGGCATCGGCTTACATCTGCTAACTGAATTTTAAGTTGATCCCTGTATTTTTAATGTAGATAATCATGCTGTTTTGATTGCTCCCTCAAAAAAATAACACTAAATAAGCCTTTAGATAGACGTAGGGATTGAAGTCACGCTGTCATAATTGAAAGTAATAATTTAAAAAGTAATTTAATGAACACTCTACTTCTAGGCCGGAAGGCAATCGCAAACAAACTCAAACTTGCAATTGTGAATCCCGACTGCAATTCTATTTCTAAATGCACTTTTTGCAGTCACTACAAAATGCAAACAGGTTCCTTTGGTCAGTGTGAATTGTTGAACGCACCTGTTCTGGGTGCATGGAAGTCTTGTTGTTTAGGAAAGCCTGTTTTTCCACCTGCTTGGGAGTAAATTGAAAAGGCAAAATAATCAATTCAATACTTAAAAAATCAAGACAGATAACTGAATGATTGCCATTTAAAAATTTGTGTGTTACTTTAGAATTAGTCAACTTTTTGATGATTTCCATAATTGCACAAGCAAGTTAAGAAGATGAATTTAACAATTAACTCAGTAAATTCCGATCCTTCTGTCAAGATTCTGTGTTGGTATATCAATACTACTAACAAAATTCAAATTGCTCGGATTACCAGAAAACTGGGTCTAAAGCCCCGTCCTTCTAGGACGGCTTTATATTATTATATTTATCTAGCAATATAGCGGATAAATATGCTATAATCAGAACATGATAGTAAGAGAAGCAAAGCTAAAAAACGGTACAAAAGAGCAATACTTAGCCCTTGATGAGGCGATCCGTACAGCGCAGTTTATTAGGAATAAAGCCGTGCGTTTTTGGATGGATAATCAAGGGGTTAGTAAAGCTATTTTATACACCTTGTGCAAGGATTTAGCCACAGAGTTTCCTTTTGCAAAAAAGTTAAACTCTGCCGCTAGACAAGCTAGTGCTGAACGGGCTTGGGCTGCTATCTCTAGCTTTTATTCCCGATGCAAAAAAGGCGCAGGGAAGAAAGGCTATCCAAAGTTCAAGAAACATTGTCACTCGGTAGAGTATAAAGTTTCAGGATGGAAGTTATCAGATGATTGTAAATCAATCACTTTCACTGATGGCTTTGAGGCTGGAACTTTATCTATATTTTGCAACAGTGAAACTCAGGAAGACTTGCATAGATCAAAGATTAATCGGGTGCGAGTAGTAAGAAGAGC
>NZ_JAKJHX010000176.1 GCF_021648855.1 Tychonema litorale BBK16
TCGGCAATGCGGTTGTGTAGCTTGGCGATTCTTCTTCGAGTCACATTCCGTCTTTTAGAATCCTTCGGTTGACGAGCTAACTTACGTTGCAGCTTGCGAACTTTTCGGTCTAACTTTTTATAGCTAGGACTCTCGGCTTTCTCGCCATCACTCATCACCGCAAAGGTTTTGATTCCCAGATCGATACCGATACTTGGATTCTTGGCCTCAATCTGAATTGGTTGAATTTCTACCACGAAACTCAGGAAGTAACGATTCGCGCAGTCCCTAATTACCGTAACCGAACTAGGTTCAGAGGGTAAATCTCTTGACCAAATTGGGTTGACAATTCCAATCTTTGCTAGATAAACCCCATCACCTTTTAACGAAAATCCTCCAATTCTAAATCGTGCCGACTGACTGCTGGTTCTTTTCTTAAACTTAGGATATCCAACTTTCCGACCTTTTCTCTTTCCTTTGCAGGAGTTGAAAAAGTTCTTGAAAGCCACATCCAAGTCGGCAACTGATTGTTGTAATGGAACGCACGACACATCTCCTAGCCAAACTCTTTCTTCGGTATTCTTAGCCTGAGTAATCACGATTTTTTGCAAGTCCGCCGAATTTGGTTTTTTCTCAGACTGCTTACAAATAGCAAGAGCATCATTCCAGACTACTCGAACACAGCCAAATAGCTGAGCTAAGCTCTGCTGTTGTTGACTGGTTGGGTAAAATCTGTAGCGATATCTTGCTTTCATGACTGTGTTAAAATTGGTCTGTCTCTCAAATAGTGAACGCTTTAAAAGGGGTTTCTAGCCGTCGTTACGGACAAGCTGGATACCCCAAACCCCATAAAGAAGCTTTGTGGAGTCCTAGTTATTTTGCGGTTTCCGTAGGCTCAGCACCATTGGAAGTTTTGAAGGAGTATATTAGAAATCAAGAAAAGCCGTCCTAAAAGGACGGGGCTTGTATCCCCTTTTTTTGGTCATCCTTCGGCTTCGCAACACCATCAGGCTGTTTCTTGGGCTTTTTGACTTCTTTGTTGCTTTTTCTCTCTTTTGACATAATGATTCCTCAATTTTTATTCATCATAACATAGATTGAAACATCTGTTGATATTGAGAACTTTTAACCACTGTGAACAGTCAACCGTCAACAGTTAACAGTTCTCACCCGATTAGTTTAGCGACTTGCAAAGCAGACGTAACCGCTCCTTCATGCAAACCATTCCCCAAATAAGCCCCCGCATGATAAGTGTTGTTTTCCCCATTAGTCTCGATAACTTCATCTCGATATTGGAAAGACTCGACTGTATATAACGGCGTGTGATGTTTCTGAATGTGAATAATCTGCTTTTTGGCAATCAATTCATCCAGGTGAAAAGCTAAACTATACTCTCGCGCTGATGAGATGCCACAAAGCTGATTTAAACTAGCATTGTAGCCCCATCCCTTGTCTGTCTCGAAGAAATCAAATTCTGATAACTTGCGGATGCCATAGCGATCGTACATTGAAGTATCCGAATGGAGTACAGTCGTAGCATAATTGGCTTTCCACGCTGAAAATCGCTTCGTTTCCGCCTCTGTCGGGTCAGATAACAGCCTCATTACTTCGTCAGGAGGCATTGCAAAAACCACCTTATCAAACTCCCGAATCTCGCCACTAGACAGCACAATCTTTACACCCTCAGCACCTCGAAAAATACTCCCAATCTCCACATTCGTCACAATCTCACCCCGAAACCGCTCTAAAATTTTTTCAATGTAAGAATACACGCCACCTTTAATCCTTACCCAGTTAACCGAGGCATATTCCCGCAGCATAGGAATCGCCAATTCTGCCGGAAAATTGTTGATTATTTCAAAAGGTATCGAGTAGCTATACATCGTCAGCAACTTCAGCCAAGTATTACGGACAGAGGAGCTTTTCAAAGGCTGAGATAGTGACTGATTGTCGAAATCGTGCGTTTGAGAAAATCGCATTTTCATGATGAATCCAGCGGAACGAGCATAGAGAGCATCCAGTCGCAAATATTCGATCAGGCGTTGAATTCCCGTGAAGTTTTTCTGAATTGCGACTGCTGACAAAAAGTGGCGGTTGTCTTTGAAAAACAGCGCCGAACCAATCTCCACAGGCTCTAATTCAACTCCTAGTTCTTGCATGAGAGCGACGAAGTTATAAAACACTGTCGGAAATTCTAGCACCCCATTTTCTAATATCTCATTGCACTCAGATTGATTTGGCATAACGTTTTTGTTGAGTGTCCGAATATGTCCGCCTAAGATTGGCTGTTTTTCAAACACAGTAACATGATGTTTCTGTTTGTCGAGCCAGTAGGCTGTGGCCATTCCACTAGCTCCGCCCCCAATAATTGCAATTCTCATGGTTCGCTCCTAAGTTGATAGAAGGAAGAAGGAAGAAATTCTCGTTCCTTGACAAAGCCAAGGAACGAGAGACGAGAGTCAACCTAAAATCGCATCGCCTGATAAACGTTGATACAAAAGTGCTCCTGTCCAAAATGTCGGCGCAAATCCTGGGTAGCCAGATGAGGCATTGCAGAAATAGAAATTGTTGAGGGAAGTTTCGTGATTTAGGCGGTCTATTCCCATGTTGCGCGGTGTTAGACTAGAACCGTAGGAATTGCCATTTGGACACCAACAGAAGCGCTCGTTAGTGGTAGGACTTCCGGTAATATGAAAGACCATGTGTTTGCGGAAATTAGGAACGTAGTGTTTTTCAACTACGTCTAAAATTGAATCAAAAATCTCTTGTTTCTTCTGGCGATAAGCTTTGCGGTCGCTATCCCAAAGTTGCTTAAAATAGCTATAATTAGCAACCGTCAAAAATTCCACAATTTGACAGTCATCTGGACAATCTCGACTTGCTTCTGTCAATAAAGTTGGTGTTGTAATTGCAAAACTGGGATGAGAAAAATCATTTTTGTTATACATTTGAGCAAAGGATTCATTCAGATCTAGATGTTCAGAATGAAATGTATTCCACTTGCCAAATCCATAGTCTCGGAGGTCAATGCCTTTGACAACGCAGTAGACCATGTAGTTAGATGCAGAATACTCATAGTTGAGTTTTCGCTGGACTTTTTTAGAGAATAGTTCTTCCCCAATCATCTTCGCTGCTCTTTTTGGATCGAGGTTACAAATCACCGTATCGCCCGTGAATTCATGGGTTTGATGATTGGTCAAGTCCATGGCTTCAACTCCGGTAACAGTTCTATCTGTGACTCTGAAATTCGTAACTTCATGATTTAGTAGAACTTTGCCACCGTGGGATTCAATGACTTTTACTAGGGAATTGATGACATCTTCAAAGTGCTGAGTTGGGTAAAATGCACCTTCTTGATAGCCTCTAAATAAGGCAATCCAAGCATAGAAAGAAAGCTGGTTTGGGGGTAGCAAAAAGTCTGGCCATTGCAGGGCTAATAGGGTTTGGGCGGCTTGCGGGAGTTGGAACTTATCGAAAACGTCCTGAAGCGTACTATTGAGGTGTTGGAGCGCGCAGAATACGTCACCGAAATTTTTGAGCAATTCAATTGGTTTGACTGGAGGAGCGAGTTTTCTGAGTCCTGCGCCAGTTTGCTCGACTTCGTTGACGAATTTGCGAATTTTATCGCCCGCTTCGGGAAACAGTGCAGATAATCTGCGGGTCAATTCTGCTGGTTCTGAGGGAATATCGAGCGCGTACCCAGGCATTCTCATGTGGTCGTAGCCATTGGGATCGTAACGTTCAAAGGTGACATCGCGATCGAGACTGAGTTTTTTGAGTACACGATTGACGGTATGTCCTTCGCCACAATCCCAAACGTAGTGAAATTGGGCATTAAATGTGTATTTTTTTGCCATCGTAAAGGTGTGACCAAAGCCCCCTGGATGTTCGTGGGCTTCGAGGATTTGCACAGTTTTGCCTGAGTTTGCCATCAAGGCCCCAAAAACCAGTGCTGATAAACCACTGCCGACGATGAGGTAATCTGTTTTCATAGGATGGTTCCTCGATCGAGTGAATCGGGCGATCGTTTTTCATTTACACTAACTCTTAATTCTGAGGAAATTATGAAGAGGATTCAGTCAGGTGTGATACCGAATCCGGGTTGGTGACTCCTTCGATAGGTTCCGAAAACCCTTGTCGCTGAGTTAGACATCGGCTAGCATAATGGGGCCGAGATGGTTCCCGATTTCAGTAAAAAATACACAAAAAGTAGTAAATTTAGATGAACAGTGAAGCCGAACAAAACATCCTTGTATCTAATCAGCCGATAGATGTATTAGCATCAAAAATGTTTACTTACCCGACGCGACTGGCTGCGGCTTGGAAAGCCGACATTATGGAAATTAACTTACCGGCATATCAGACCAAAAAACCGGACATAGAAATTAACATTCGTCAAGAATCTACACGGTCTATTGAAAACAGAAGCGGCAATATTTACCAAAAAATCTACAGAAAATTGGTAGCTCCGATCCAAATTGACGGAGAATATGTTTTGGATTCTCGCTACGAAACAGATGGCAATATAGCCCACATTCTTTCGGGGGTAGCTCCCCGATTGCTAGCGGCTAAAAAAAATTGCGATCGAGTAACGTTGATTTTGCGATCGAATGCCACAAACATGGGTAAAAATGCTTACAAATTATTGGGAGTATCCATAATTTGTACCGACAAAGATATTAACGGCAAACTAATATTATCAGATGACCACTATCCCTGTGCTTATGAGGGGGCTTCTGCTAGTTTATTCCAGGATTTAGAGTTTGAGGGGTTTAATCCACAGACTCCCGAAAAAGTTTTTATCGCTCGAAAAGGTACGAGAAATTTAATTAATGAAAGCGAAATAGAACAAATTTTACAAGCATATGGGTTTAAGAAATATTATTTTGAAGATATCTCGATTAGTGAACAGTGGTCGATCGCCAGAAATGCTAAAGTTGTAGTGGCAATGCACGGTGCTGCGCTCTCAAGTCTGGTATTCAACCGCAACAAAGTTAAGCTGATAGAATTATTTCACCCTGGCTATATAGTCAATATGTACCGGCACATGGCAAACGCTATGGGCGGAACTTGGTGTGGCGTTAGTGGTCAAATTACCAAAGATGTCATCGAAGAACTGGATGTCAAAGAAAAACCCAGAGCTTTTGCTCTGACTAGCACCCGAATCGATGTGAATTCTCTGCGTATGGCGTTAGAATATATGGGTGTAAGCGCTCAATAGTCTAGTCATATCAATTCCGGTTGGGCCGTCAGGATATAGAGGACACAGCAGTGCCGTGTCCCTACTACCACCATCAATTGTAGGGACACGGCAATGCCGTGTCCCTACGGGGATATTGAATGTACTTCATAAACCTGCAATCTGCTGTAAAATTAGATCAGTGCCATCTTTTCAACTGATTTGATTGGCTCAACATCAGCAGCTAGAAACTCAGCAACTTGTGCTTCAATTTCATCGCGGACAATTTGGCGATACTCGAAGAAGTGTTCGATTTGGGCGCAAACGGATAGATAGCTGCTGACACCACCGGGATTATGGTAATACATACTGAACAAATGGCTCCAAAATTGCCAACGAGTGCTGCGAAGTGCACCTTGTCGCCAGCAAATTGTGAGCAGTGCGCGGATTGTGACCCAGTTGACTTTCTTGCTACTATTTTTGCCTTTTTTGGGATAGGTTGCTTCTCCTAAGAGGCGAAAATGACGGTATGTGCGATCGAGAAAACGCTTTGGTTCATACAATTCCCAGAATGCTTCAACATACTCCTGAGCAATGTCTTCTAGGGGTCTTGTTGGCACAAAATTCATTAAAGTTGTCTGATTGATGTTAGCGGATTCCTTGCGTAGTCGTCCTTCCTTTGCTAACCGATGCCAGAGTGCTGTATCTGGAAGCGCTTGCAGCATACTAAACAAAGCCGTGGGAATTGATGTTTCTTCTACGAACTTGACAATTCGTGCACCTGCTCCCGGCTTTTCACCATCAAATCCGATGATGAATCCGGCCATAACTCGTATACCTGTGCGAGTAATTCTTTCGACTGCTTCGCTGAGTGAACTACGAGTATTTTGAAATTTTTGAGTCAGGGCTAGGCTTTCTTCGTCTGGTGTTTCAATACCTAAAAATACAGAACCAAAATTACAGGCAACCATTGCATCCATCAATTCTTGATCGTTGGCTAAATCTACGGAAGCTTCTGTCGCAAAGGAAAATGGATATTGATGTTCTACCATCCAGGGTAGAAGTTCTTTTAGGAATAGTTTGACGTTGCGTTTGTTGCCGATGAAGTTGTCATCAACCATGAAAATACTACGCCGCCAACCGAGTTCATATAGGCGATCGAGTTCTGCTATGATCTGCTCAGGGTTTTTGGTTCGTGGTTTACGGCCATAGAGGACGATGATGTCGCAAAATTCGCACTGGAAGGGACAACCTCGTGAGAATTGCACTGACATTTCGGCGTAGGCTTCAAATTCTAGTAAGTCGAATCGGGGGATGGGTGTGCCGGTGACATCGGGTCTTTCGCCACCGGAACGGAAGATGCCGGAAGTGACTCCATTGCCGATCGCCTCTACAAACAATGGTAAGGTAATTTCACCTTCATCTAAAATTAAATAATCTGCACCAGCCATTTTTGCTTCGTCGGGTAATGCTGTGGGATAGGGCCCACCTACGGCAACTTGCTTATTTCTCTGCTTTGCTTCGCGAATCTGAAGGAGTAAATCTTCTTTTTGGACAATCATTGAGGACAGAATGACTAAATCTGTCCAGGCCCATTCGGCTTCGGTAACTTGACGCACGTTGCGATCGACTAACTTATATTGCCAATCTTGTGGCAGAATGGCAGCTACTGTGACTAAACCCAGAGGTGGCAACATTGCCGATCGGTTTAGCAAAGCTAGGGTTTTCTCAAAAGACCAGAAACTTTTGGGAAATTGTGGATACAGAAGTAAAACGTTCATTCAAGTTCCTATTCAGTAATAATTTAGTATAGCTTTAGACCCAAGTCCTGTTCAAATTAAGGATTGAAAAATCTGGATTCAATCATGAGTTAGGCAGGATGTGGGACTGAACAGTATAATTGACGTAGGTTTAAATACAGAAATTTTTGACATACTCCCCGACAAACAGGCGCGGGGATTCTAATTCATGGTTCACAGA
>NZ_JAKJHX010000177.1 GCF_021648855.1 Tychonema litorale BBK16
GAGTCTTACACACGTCAGCAGAATCTCAGTGGCGTTGATTCCCTGAGAGTGTCAAAATGCAAATCCTCCTTACGTATAGAGCGCTTGGGACGGTGAGGAGCTACTCCCGATCTGCTACATTTGTTTTTGCTGAGATTCTGGAACTGCCAACAGTTAAACTGAAACAATCCTGGCATCTTTCACAGCTTAGGAGCCATATTTCATTTTGACACCCTCCCGCTCAGAAACCAGTTAAAAGTCTGAAATCAATCAACTAGGACTTACGCACGGGTGGTCAAAAGACGGGTTTTTTGCCAGGTTTAAGGGCTATAACGAAGTATTCTCTCGAAAAACCCGGTTTCCTTGGTGTTGATGCGTCCAAGAGTGTAAACACAAATGCCGTACAGTTCACCCGGCGATTGAAATCGCGAGAGGGTAGCTAAACTCTCCCCCACAAAGCCAATCCGCCACCTCTTCCCCTAGCCGCAATTATCGCATCTTCTACTAGAAAATAAGCAAAAAATGCCTGCTTCCCCACACTTAAACTAAAAAATTCCGTCTCCCGCGATTCACCGCCGCGAATATATCCTTGATATACTGTTTTCCCTAACAACTTCACCGTAATTCTGGTAAAATCAAAAGCTAAAATATTATTAGGCAAAAACTTAGTCGGCCCGGAAAGAGTCATTTCCATCGTGCCAACTTTCACGGAATTTTCTACTCTGCCAACTTCGCTATGCGCTTCTCCTTCACCCACAGATTCTGCGGAGTAAGCAATGGAAATTTTTGCAATCCACTGAGGAATATATCTGCCCGCACCTAAGACAATCCCCGCTTTTTTTCGACTCTTTTTTGTCCCGGTGATAAAGCAGAGTTGCCAGTTGCCGATTAGTTGCTCAAAGGAATAGCGAGTTTTGGTTTTTTTGGCATTTTTTTCGGTTTCTAGGAGGGCTGCGACTACTGCGTTGGAAGATGGTTTAGGATTGGAGTTGGCGGCTTGTTCTAGAATTGATATGTTTTCCATTTAATTAAGAGTTATCAGATTTTATAGCATTGATGTGAACGTATTAACAACAAGCGAGATGCCTATACGTTCACTGAGCGAAGTCGAAGTGTCCTAACTATATTGAGTTGCTATATGTTAGATTATTGACTAATTTTACGTTCAGTAACTAAAGTCAAACTTACCCATTCACCTTTGTCATTATAACTGCGAATCATCCGAAACCGCAAGTCAGGTTCAACCAACCAACCAGCCTCGAAAAATACTGGTTTTCTGAGTTCAACTTTGACAGGTATTGTGCAAGAACCGCCATCGGGAAGTAGCAAAACTTGCATTGGCGTACTACCTTCATTAAAATTAATCACTGAACCATCAATGATACCTCCAGAAGTGATAACTTTAGCATCAGCATTAGTACCAAAGGTAATTTTCTGAATTAGCCGATCGCAATTTTCTAAATGTAATTGTAATTTAGTAGAATAACTGTCAGGATTTCGCCAATCTGGATAGATTGTCACTGCTTCTCCATGCCATTCTCCCAGTAAATCGTCAATAGTTAAAGGCGGACGTTCGGGGATATTTTTATCTGGTTGCTTTTCCCGAATTAAGGTGAGTGTTGATAAATCGCCATTGGTATTGTACAACTGAACGAACCGCAATCGGCGATAATTGTAGATGAAACCAAACTCCGCCCCAGATTCAGCAAAAGGTGCTATTTGAATAGTTCCCTGACAAAAAGCCCCATTCTCAAAAAATAGGATATCTCGTCCTAAATTCTGATATTCTCGAACTATTTCACGGACTTCTTGTGCTCCGACACCGCTGGGATTTGGGTAAAACCGCTGGAGTTTTAATCGCACAGTTTTGTTGTCATTTAAACCTTCGAGAGTAATAATACTAGGAGTATCTTGAACTATTTCTCCCCGTGGCGATAACTGAGTAAAGGAACCGTGCCATTCTCCCAAGTTTTGTAGAAAGTTTTCCCATTGTGCTACCATATTTTTACCTCTAAATATATACTAAACTTCCCAATTCCCAATTCCCAATTCCCCATTCCCCATTCCCAATTCCCCATTCCCCATTCCCCATTCCCAAATGTCTAAAAATAGAATTATAACTCTACTGACGGATTTTGGATTGAGCGATGTTTATGTGGGAGTGATGAAAGGTGCGATCGCACAAATTAACCCACAACTCAAAGTCATTGACATTACGCACCATATACCTGCTCAAAATATAGCAGCAGGGAGGTTTTGTTTGATGAATGCCTATGCTTATTTTCCCACAGAAACCGTGCACATTGCTGTCGTCGATCCCGGTGTGGGAAGTAGCAGGCGTGGAGTGGCGATTCAATGCGCTAATTGCTGGCTTGTGGGGCCGGATAATGGGTTGTTTAGCGGGGTGTTGAGTCGGGAAAGTGCGATCGCCTGCGTCTGTCTCACCAATCCCAAATATTGGCGTACAACTCAACCCAGCAGCACTTTCCACGGTCGAGATATTTTCGCTGCTGTGGGCGCTCACTTGGCGAATGGGGTGCGCTTGGAAGAGTTGGGAGAGCGCATCGACCCTGCAACTTTACTCCAGTTACAGATACCAAATTGTGCCGTTACAGCCACAGGTATTGTCGGTTGTGTTCAATATTGCGATCGGTTTGGCAACCTAATCACTAATATCCCAGAACATTGCATTAAAAGCAAAAATTGGTCAGTAAAGCTCGATCGTACTTCCGATCCAATTATCATCCCCAGCGGTAAAACCTACAGCGACAGTAAACCGGGGGATTTACTTGCTATCATAGGTTCTGAGGGTTGGGTGGAGATTTCTGTGAACGGCGGCAGCGCTCAATCTGTACTAAAATTGGAGTTTGGTGCGATCGTGCAATTGATTTTTGAAACTAACAATTAAAATCATCTCTTTCAGTCCGCGCAGGCGGACTTTGTTTGTGTAGAAGCGATTGAAATCGCCGTTTTAATACGAAAAAACAAGTATCAAAAACCCGGTTAATTAAAATCAACCGGGTTTCTCATTCTTATCCAGCCACCACAAAATTCACCAACTTTCCAGGCACCACAATCACCTTTTTAATCTCCTTACCCTCAATGTGACGCTTAGCCAAATCCGACTCACGGGCAAACTTTTCCAAAGCAGCTTTGTCAGCCCCAGAAGGCACTTGAATTGTACCGCGAGTCTTGCCCATAACTTGAATTACCAACGTAATTTCATCCGTAACTAATGCTGATGTATCTACACTCGGCCAAGCTTGAGTATGTACAGATTCACTGTTACCAATCAAATGCCACAACTCATCAGCAATATGCGGCGAAAAAGGCGCTAACAGCAAAATTAAAGTGCTAACTCCTTCTGCATAAACTGGTGAAGTTTTACATTTAGCATCAGTCAAAGCATTGTTCAGTTTCATCATTTCCGAAACAGCAGTATTGAACTGATAATCGCCCTCCAAATCTTCGCTCACTTCCTTAATTGCAACATGAATCGCCCGCCGCAAATCCTGCTCAGGTTTACTCAAATTCTCCTTCTCCCCCCCTTGTAGGGGCGGTGCCCCCGTGCCCGCCCTGGCTGGGGGGAAATTCTCTTTCTCCCCCCCTTGGCAAGGGGGGGCAGGGGGGGGTGAAACAAATTCTGTCACCAGTCGCCAAACCCGATTTAAAAAGCGAAATTGCCCTTCTACATCAGCATCATCCCACTCCAAATCTTTCTCAGGTGGCGCTTTGAATAAAATAAACATCCGCGCCGTATCAACCCCATATTTTTCCATCACTTGCAAGGGGTCAACACCGTTGTATTTTGACTTAGACATCTTCTCATAGAAGACTTCCAAATCTTCCCCAGTTTCAGGATCTTTGGGATTTGTCGCATCTACTTCTGCGGAAGGAATGTATTTGCCAGTAACGGCATTTTTGTAGGTTAATCCCTGCACCATACCTTGAGTTAATAGGCGCTTAAATGGTTCATCGCAATCGATCAAACCCCGATCGCGCAAAACCTTCGTAAAGAACCTAGAATACAGCAAATGGAGGATTGCGTGCTCGATGCCACCGACATATTGATCCACCGACATCCAGTCGTTAGTCTTCGCACTGTCGAACACTTCATCCTGATTACTCGCATCGGGATAGCGCAAGAAATACCACGAAGAATCCATAAAAGTATCCATCGTATCGGTTTCTCGCTTCGCCGGAGTCCCGCAACTAGGACAAGGAACATTTACCCAATCATCCATCTTTGCTAACGGCGAACCCTTGCCCGTAAATTCCACATTTTCCGGCAACAATACGGGTAAATCCGATTGGGGAACGGGGACTATACCGCAGTTGGGACAGTGAATTACCGGAATCGGAGCGCCCCAATAACGCTGTCTAGAAATCAGCCAATCTCTCAATCGATATTGGACTCGTGCTTTGCCACAACCTGAATTTACGGCAGCTTGAATAATTGCGGCTTTGCCTTTAATTGAATCCATACCATTGAAGCTTTGGGAATTAATCATAATTCCAGGTTCGGTGTAAGCTTCAGTCAACGGCCACTCATCATCATCGACAATTACTACTTTAATTGGCAGTTTGTATTCAGTGGCAAACTTGAAATCTCGCGTGTCGTGGGCGGGTACTCCCATCACTGCGCCGGTGCCGTATTCGTACAGCACATAATCGGCAATCCAAATCGGGATTTCTTCATCGTTGAAAGGGTTGATTACTTTGCCACCTGTGGGAACACCGCGCTTCGGTTTGTCATCAGCCGTGCGATCCATTTCGCTTTGCAATGCAACTTCTTTGATGAAGGTGTCAACAGCGGCTTTTTGGTCTGCCGTGGTCACGCGCTGAGTTAACGGATGTTCCGGTGCTAAAACAACGTAACTCACGCCATAAATTGTATCGGGACGAGTGGTGAAAACAGCGATTTTTTCATCATCCATTCCCACAATCGGAAATTCTAAGTAAGCACCGACAGATTTGCCGATCCAATTTGCTTGCATTAACTTGACTCTTTCCGGCCAATTTGGCAATTTATCTAAGTCATTTAATAACTGTTCGGCATAATCGGTAATTTTGAGAAACCATTGTCGCAATAATTTGCGTTCGACTTGGGCACCAGAACGCCAGGAACGACCTTCATTATCAACTTGTTCGTTTGCTAAGACTGTTTGGTCGATGGGATCCCAATTAACTGCCGCTTCTTTTTGATAGGCTAATCCTGCGTCTAAAAATTGTAAGAAAATCCATTGAGTCCAGCGATAATAATCGGGAGAACAAGTTGTAACTTCTTTTGTCCAATCAAAAGAAATGCCGAGGCGCTGAAATAAGCCTTTCATTTGGGCAATATTTTGATACGTCCATTCTGCGGGGGGAATTCCTCGTTCGATGGCGGCATTTTCTGCGGGTAAACCAAAAGCATCCCATCCCATCGGATTCAAGACGCGATAGCCTTGCATCCGCTTGAGTCTGGCAATTACATCAATAATTGTGTAGTTGCGGACGTGGCCCATGTGCAAACTTCCCGATGGATAGGGGAACATGGATAAGGCATAAAATTTAGGTTTTTCGCTATTTTCTGGCATTTGGTCTAAGTTTTGCTCAGCCCATGTCTGCTGCCATTTTTCTTCTATGGATTGGGGATTATATTTGGATTCCATAAAAATTTCTCCGTGTATGATTTAGTCATGTTTGCTTGAATATTTTTGCACATTCAAGGGGCCGCGATTCGGATTTTTTTGAGCTCTCAGGATTTTGGCTCTAGTATCTGTATTATATATTGTAGTATATCGAGTTGGGGTGAAGGGGCGATCGCCCGTGATATCAATTCCGGTTGCAACGACCTATGATATAGAGGAGAAGAGGAGACGGCAGTGCCGTGTCCCTACCCAAAATAATATTGTAGGGATACAGCACTGCCGTCTCCTAATTTCGGCCACTAATAATAGCGAGGCAGAGTGTCTAGATATGGGTTCCCAGGCTGGAGCATTGGAACCAGTTAAAATCTTATCAAAAACTCAACTAACGCCGCCTATTGTCGATTTTTGCGTTATTAACTTGCGAAGCAATAGCTTGCTATAACCGCTGAATCGGGATATCTGGAGAAATTTCAATAATTGAAAGTTTGCCCCTTTCAACTACTGTATTTCCGAGAAGAGTATTTTGCATTGCTTCAAACTTAGATTCATCCTGGGCAATTCGTTCGTAGTGCAAAATTACGTGATAACGCTTTTCGATTGGCTGTCCAGAATCCGAAAGTTCCACGGCATCCCAATCTATATTATTTTGAGAATCTTCGGCTTTGTGGCGATACTCTTTGGCTAAATATTCTAAGCCGATCGCGATCGCGTGTTCTTTCGTTTGTCCGTAAAAATTCATGGTATCATCAGGGCGATCGCTCAGGGATGATGATATCTGACAAAGATACTGCCCGTTGGATTGAGGAGAAACGTCGATCGCAATTGTTCCATTAGTGCGATCGGGATTTATTTCGGTCATATCAACCTCGTTAGTCTATCAAGAAACATTGCTAAATTGTATCAGGGTCAATATTTAATTCTCGCAGTTTTTCGGCCAGGCGATCGCTCATTGGCCTTCTAATTCTGCCAATTTCTTCTGGGCAAATTCGCGGAGTTGTTCGTCTGAATCGTTTTGAGCTCTATCGCGGATAAGTTCTAGTGTTTGAGGGCGATCGGTATATAGCTCAATCATAGCTGCAAGAGCTACTTGTCTGGGGTTATCTTGGAAATCATACTGACGTTCAAAGGGATGATTGATAGCGACATCGCACAATAATTCAAATAATTCGGGGTCATCTTTCCACCCCCGTGCTAATTCTTGTACTGCTGCACTTCGTACATCCGAATCATCATCGGAACGAGCGCGTTCTTTGAGGATAGGTAAGGTTTCGGGGTCATCTTTCCACCCCCGTGCTAATTCTTTTACTGCTGCATATCGCACATCC
>NZ_JAKJHX010000178.1 GCF_021648855.1 Tychonema litorale BBK16
CTCGAATTAAAGCCGGCCACTGAAGAAGGGGCTTTAGACCCAGTTTTTTGGTAAACTGAGACAAGTGCTATTTACGACCAGGGATTTTTTATGAATTTACCCGTAATCATAGATATTATCATCGGCTTAGTTTTTATCTACCTAAGTTTAAGCTTACTAGCTTCGGAAATTCAGGAATTGATTGCTACTGTGTTGCAGTGGCGGGCAGAGCATTTAAAAAAGTCGATCGAAGTGCTGATTGCTGGCGGCAATGAAGGTGTGCGGGATCGAGCTCAATTGCAGCGTGTCGGAAAGTTAGCAAATTTGATTTATAGCAATCCGATCATTAATGATTTGAATCAGGGAGCTAAAGGGCCTTTATCACAGATTTTTCGGTCTTTGATACACAGTATAGGTGCATTGTATCGCCGAATTAGTGGCAGAAAAAATGTTTTTGGAGATAAATCAACTGGGCCTTCTTACATTCCATCGGAGAGTTTTTCTAGCAGCCTTTTGGATACATTGAAAATTAATCAGTTGATGAAATCTATCACTGAAGCTAGATTGGAAAGATTTAAAGATCTACAGTTGACACAAATTAAAGTTATTGGAGAAGGTTTGGATTTGTCTGAGTCTACTCAACCGATTATTGATCAAGAATTTGTGTGGCTGACTGGGGAGTTTGACCGAGTTATTGAAGATTATAAAAATGATATAGTAACTCTGAACAATAGCTTGGATCGGATGTCGGAAAAACTCGGTTTTTTCATTAGTGATTCTCAGGTTTATTTGCCGGAAACTGAGCTGGAAGGGAGAGAGTTTCAGCGGCAAATGGGATTTATTAAAGCTAATTTTGATAGTAAATTTGAACGGGAGGCGCTGCGGAAGCAACTGCAACCGAGTTTGAGCAATGTTTTAAATAAGATTAGGAAGGTTAGGAAAACTGAGGAGACTGTAACAGAAATTCTGGAGGAGAAGGAGGACAGTCCGATTTATCAACAAATCCAAGCAACTGTTGATAGTATGCCAGAATCTCTGAAAAATAGTCTTTATATTTTAGCACAGCGGGCAGAAAAAGGGGGCGGTGATAGTCAGGAGCAGTTGCAGCGGTTTCAGAAAGAAATTGAGGTTTGGTTCGATCGCAGTATGGAACGAGCTTCGGGGGTTTATAAGCGGAATTCTAGGGGGGTGGCAATTTTGCTCGGTACTGCGATCGCGATCGGTGCGAATGCTGATACTACCAACATTATTAATCGCTTGTCGAAGGATTCGATGTTGCGATCGACTGTAAATTTGTACGCTCAGCAGTTGGTATCAAAAAATCCTGCAACGAAATTAGATAATTTACCAAGTGTCACAAAGGTTCAAAATGAAGTTGGTCTAGCTTTGGATAATTTAGCAGTGCCTTTTGGCTGGAGCGAGCCTAACAGAGTAGAAATAGATTCCCAAGGAAATATATTGTGGCCCGCTTTTGTGAGAAAACTTTTCGGTTGGGTATTGAGTGGTTTGGCTATTTCTATGGGAGCAATTTTTTGGTTTGATGTGCTGAGCAAGATTATCAATATTCGCAATGCAGGTAAAAAGCCGCCTTCTACTACAGATTCTTGATATCAAGAAGTGATGGTTGACGGTTGAGAGTCTAACGTTTCAGTGCAATTACGGAGAACATGAATTCCGTGCGATCGCGGATGCAGAGCCAGCAGAAATAGGCGACACTGAGGTATGTGATATTAATTCCGGTAGCATCGGAATGATAGAGGAGACGGCAGTGTCGTCTCCCTACAATCTTATATTGGGTAGGGACACGGCACTGCCGTCTCCTAATTTCTTAGTCAATTAAATTATTATGTTATTTGCTATTGATAACTATATTTCCTGAGTGGCAACAAAGAAAAATCAGGACTTAAATATCAACTAATTTTTGTATAATTTACCTAGCTCATGAAGTATCTTTCGTAAGATAGATGAATTATATACTGGTATATTCTAGGTAATTTATGTCATTTGAATAGCCAATATTTGCCACAATAATTGCGCCTAACTACAAGAGTAAAATCAGCAATCCGGATAAAAACAAACTAAAAAAAAATGATTAAAATATTGCACATAATTGAAATTAGATGTTAGTATGTGATCAAACAAGGCTGATAACATTACTCCGGGGCTGTATCTACCAATAATGCCCTCAATGGAGTATCTAACATGAATTCTACGTTCGCTCAAGTTAACTCACAATCTTCACTCGAAAAACTTCCCCCACGTTCCTTAGTATTCATTGATTCTGGTGTGGAAGACTATGAATCTATTGCGGCAGGAGTCTTGCCAGGACAGCAGGTAGTCATACTCGATCGCACCAAAAGCGGCATCGAACAAATCACCTCAGAAATTGAAAACTACTCCTCTACTAACGGGGCGATCGATTCTGTTCACATCATTTCTCACGGTAATTCTGGCAATCTGCAACTCGGCAACACTACTCTGAGTTCAGACAACATCGAGCAATACAAAAGCCAGTTGGAGAAGTGGCACAATGGACTATCGGAAAAAGCAGACATCATGCTTTACGGATGTGATGTAGCATCGGGTACAGGCAATAATTTCGTCGATCGCATTGCGGAATTAACCGGAGCAGATGTTGCTGCATCCACTAATTTAACAGGCATCAACGGCGACTGGAATTTAGAGTTTGCGAAGGGTGATATTGAATCGCTCTCTGCCTTAAGCGCCGATGTGATGGCAAATTACCAAGGTGATTTAGCTAATATCGTCGTCGCTAATAATAACGATAGTGGAACTGGTTCTTTAAGAGCTGCGATCGCCTCCGCAGTTGCTGGTGATACCATTACCTTTGCACCCGGTTTAGCCAACCAAACCATCACCCTGACTAGCGGTCAACTGGACATTCCGGTTGGCAAAAACATCACAATTGATGGCGCTGCCGCCGCAGGTTTAACCATCAGCGGTAATAACGCATCCCGCGCCTTTTTTGTCACTGGAAACGTTCAGACTGCTACCAATTTTACTGTCAAAAACCTGATTGTTACTAAGGGCAAAACTACTGGTACAGGTGGTGCGATCGGTACAACGGATGAAGTGAACCTCACAGTAGACAATGTTCAGTTCAACAATAACGTCGCTGATAAAGGTGGCGGTGCAATTTTTGGGAATTTCAACAATACTCTGACAGTCAGCAACAGTAAATTCAATGCCAACGTAGCCACCGCAGCTAACGATGAACGGGGTGCAGGTGCGATCGGCTTTTTGAGTTTCAAAGCTATTACAGTCACCAACAGTGACTTCACCAACAACAAAGGAATTAACGGTGGGGCAATTAACAGCCTGCAAGGTAAGTTAACAATTGACAACTCGCGATTCATCGGTAACGACACCACCGCAGCCACTTTCGCTACAGGCCAAAATAATCCAGGTTTAAGGGGTAACGGTGGCGCTATTTACACCGATCGCGCCAGCAATCCCAGTGAAGCTTCCGGCACAATTAAGATCACCAAAAGTGTATTTCAAGACAACAAAGGCCGGGGCGAAGGCGGAGCAGCTTATCTGTTTACCGGCACCCAAGACAGCGTAAGTATTGCAGACAGCACCTTCCAAAACAACGAAGTTTTGTCACTACCCGGTGGTAACGACGGAGTTGGAGGTGGCTTGGTGAACTTGAGCAACGGCCTCAACAAAGGACTTACGGTCTCCAACACCACCTTTGCTGGCAACAAAGCCCCCGGTCAAGGCGGCGCAATGTGGATCATGGATGCGCCTACCACGATTAGCAACAGCACCTTTTCTGGCAACCAGGTTAGTGGGACTACCGAAAAATTCGGAAATGTCGGCGGTGCAATGGCTCTTTATGCCGACACCACCATTGTCAATAGTACCCTTGCCGATAATTCCGCCCGTTGGGTTGGCGGAGGCATCTCGGCTGCTGGGGGAAAGTCTGTCACCGTCAAGAACACGATTTTTTCTAACAACACGGCGGGGAATGAGTTTGGCATTCAGCAAAACACTAGCAGCGAACTAACTGACCAAGGTGGCAATTTTCAGTGGCCTGTCAAAAAGACCAATAACTTCAACGATTACAATGCCACCGCAAGTATTACGATCGCAGATCCCCTACTCGGCCCCCTAGCAACCATCAACGGCGCTTTAGTTAGACCTTTGCTGATAGGAAGTCCAGCCATTGACAAGGGAATTGCTGCTGGAGCACCAGGTACGGATCAACGTGGGGTGACTCGTCCTCAAGATGGTGATACTATCCCAGGTGCGATCGTAGATAGCGGTTCCTTTGAATTTAGCACCACTGCGCCGACACCCGCGCCGACACCCGCGCCAACACCCGCGCCGACACCCGCGCCAACACCCGCGCCAACACCCGCGCCAACTCCCGCGCCAACACCCGCGCCGACACCCGCGCCGACACCCGCGCCGACACCTGCGCCAACACCCGCGCCAACACCCGCGCCAACACCCGCGCCGACACCCGCGCCAACTCCTGCGCCGACACCCGCGCCGACACCCGCGCCAACTCCTGCGCCAACTCCCGCGCCGACACCCGCGCCAACTCCTGCGCCAACTCCTGCGCCAACTCCTACACCTGCGCCAACTCCTGCGCCAACTCCTACACCCGCGCCCACGCCCACACCCATACCAGTCCCCACACCTACACCCGCGCCCACACCGGGCATAGATGATGCCATCATCGAGCCCCTAAATGCTCCAGAACTCAACCTGGGTAGCATTACCCCCAATCCCACCCAACAAACTCTCAATGGCGGTGAAGTTCCCGATTTCATCATGGGTGGTGGCCAAAATGAGTCAATTAACGGACTAGGCGGCAATGATACCCTCTACGGCATGGGTGGCAACGATAACATCGACGGTGGGGCCGATAACGACTCAATCTTCGGTAATGAGGGCACCGATTTTCTCTCTGGTGGCGCTGGTAACGATACCATCTACGGCGGCAAAGACAACGATACTGTTGTTGGCGGAGATGGCAACGACTTTTTGAGGGGAGATTTTGGCAAGGATACTGTTGCTGGTGGTATTGGCAACGATACTATTTTGGGTGGCAAAGATGACGATATCTTGCTGGGCGAAGACGGCGACGACTACATTTCTGGCAACTTAGGAAAAGACACAATTAATGGTGGCAACGGCGATGATATTGTGTTTGGAAATGAGGATGCCGACCTGCTTTTTGGTAAAGCTGGAAATGACACGCTTTACGGTGGTAAAGATAATGACAGTCTCGGTGGTGGCGACGGCAACGATTTATTATTCGGCGGCAATGACAACGATTTGCTCGAAGGTTACACGGGCAATGATTCGCTTTACGGCGGTAAAGGCAATGATAGTCTTTTCGGCAATGCTGGCAACGATTTCCTTTCCGGCGATGTTGGGGATGACACTTTAACCGGTGGTTCGGGAAATGATGTATTCTTGCTGACTCAAAGTGTCGGCAGTGATACAATCACTGATTTCCGTAAAGGCGATGATTTAATTGGGTTGACTTCCGGTTTGAGTTTCAATCAACTCAGCATTACTTCGAGCAATAATCAAACCTTGATTAGTGTGACTGGTAGTAATCAATTGTTGGCAAAACTAAATGGTTTTGCACCAAATACTCTCACCGCTAGCGATTTTACTCAAGTCACCATTTAATCGTCTTTGTCAGTAATATAGCAAGTTACTAAAGCTATTTGGTCATCGTTTCCTGAGCGGAGGATTGGTAATTGTATAATTGTATATCTGATTGGTTAGAAACTATTGCCGATTACCAATTACCAATTACTCATCATCCACTTCGACTCCGCTCAATGACCAAAGTGCCTCGGCGAATGCGATCGCAAAATATCTCATTGTTGCATCTGCCATCTGAAAGTAAACATTCTCATAGGTATGCAAAATGAATTCCAATCTTACCAGTATTAATTCACAATCTGTTCTCCACAATTCTCGTCCTAAATCGATTGTTTTTATTGATCCAGAATTGGATGACTATCAAACTCTGGCTAGTGGGGTACTTCCAGGTACTGAGGCAATTATATTAGACAAAAATCGCAACGGCATTGAGCAAATTAGTGGTAAATTACAAGAAATTGCTTCTGCTGGCGAAACTGTAGACCAAGTTCACATCTTTTCTCACGGCAATTCTGGTAGCTTGCAGTTAGGTTCTACTACTTTGAATTCGGGTAATTTATCAGAATATCAAGGTCAGTTGCAAGGGTGGCGCAATGCCCTGAGTGACCAAGCTGATATCATGCTTTATGGTTGTGATGTGGCGGCGGGTGCGGGGAGTGATTTTGTCGATCGCCTAGGCGAGTTCACTGGGGCTGATATTGCAGCTTCTACAGATTTAACAGGCCGTGGTGGTAACTGGAATCTAGAGTTTACCAAAGGTAATATTGAAGCGCCCTTAGCC
>NZ_JAKJHX010000179.1 GCF_021648855.1 Tychonema litorale BBK16
TAACTGTGTAAGCTACCACAACATGACCAGCATCTTTCAGCAACTTCTTAATTAAAACTCCGCTATTATCTGTTTCGGCAGAGCGCGTGTCGCTAACAGTAATGACAGCGCAATTTACGGTCATTTCAGATAAATCAGGATGAGGAATTTGCGTCATATAGAATAAGTTATTTGTTACTGGTTATTAGTTATTTGTTATTGGTTGGTTGT
Source organism: Tychonema litorale BBK16 (assembly GCF_021648855.1). Lineage (GTDB taxonomy): Bacteria > Cyanobacteriota > Cyanobacteriia > Cyanobacteriales > Microcoleaceae > Microcoleus. The sequence continues at coordinate 211 of NZ_JAKJHX010000179.1, forward strand.
TATTGCTGGAATATGCTGTAATTATTCCGATGCAGCCGGAAGCGATATAACTAATAACCAATAACTAATAACCAATAACCCATGCCCTATGCCCGATGCCCCATAAACTATGACTTGTTAAATCCTAAGCCATTTGCTTCAGAGTAGCGTTCCATAAAACGCATAAAACGCTCCCATTCTTCAGCACTTCTCATTAAATAAAGAGCTTCCAAACCAGCAGGCTGACCATTGATGAATTTAGCCTTAACTTCACGAGTGATGATTTCACCTTCTTCATCAATCATGTACATCCCAGTAATATCTTCTGTACTGGTAGTCAGAGCTTTGGGATTTTCAAAGATAAAAGTAGCCGTCCCTTGACTACCGCTTTTAGAACGAGTTAGGCGCACTTCGGGCACAGAATCTTCGTCCGTACCACGGGAAAACTGAATTGTAGCCATAATTTAACGATCGAACCTTAAAGATTGCTTAATTTCTTAAGATCCCATCATAAAACGATTCGGTACTGGGAAATCGAGAGTTGAGGGGAGAGGAAGAGAGACTGGCTGATTTCCAATCTTCCTTTCCCCATTCCCCATACTCCTAGACGATGTAGGGAGAATTAATTGGCTGGGCCCGGTTGGTTGCGACTAGAGTTTGGTAGATGAGAGCGGATATTTCACCACGGGTGATGTCACGGGCGGGGGAAAGCCGATCGCGCGCTGGATAATTCACCACCATTTTGCGCTCTGTGGCTGTTGCAACCTGAGCGGTGGCAAAACTGGGGATTAAAGCGCGATCGCTGTAAACGCTCAAAGAATTGGGGTTTCCGCCCACAAGCTGCAAACCATTTACCAAAGAAACGATCGCCTGAGCCCTAGTCAAATTCTGATTTGGGCGAAACGTGATGTCGGGATACCCAGCCAAAAAGCCACCTCGATTAGCTTTTTCGATCGCCGCTTTTGCCCAAAAATCCGCCGCCACATCCTTAAATTTCGTCGCATCACGCCGTGGCGCAAGTTCAAAAGCCTTCGCCAGCAAAGCCGCATACTGAGCCCTAGTCAAATGTTGATCCGGCTGAAAAGTGCCATTAGGAAAACCACTAATAATCTTCATTTTTGCCAAACGTTCAATAAAATCCTTAGCCCAGTGACTGTTAATGTCACTAAATGTGATTTCGTTTGGAGTTGGTGTTGGAGTTGGGGTTGGAGTTGGAGTCGGAGTTGGAGTTGGAGTTGGAGTTGGGGTTGGGGTTGGAGTTGGGGTTGGGGTTGGAGTTGGAGTTGGGGTTGGAGTTGGAGTCGGAGTCGGAGTCGGAGTTGGTGTCATCGAACCCAAATCAACTAAACCTTTCACCCGCGACGAATTAATCTGATTTCCCAGGGCAGAAATTTTTACTGTAGTGGCATTTTGCAAGTCAAACTCACCGTTATTCACAAATAGATTACCACCCAAATCTTTAGCAGTACCAACATCAGGCATCGCCTTTCCTACTACAGTCAAACCGTCTTCCAGATTTTTTTCAATGCGATTATTACGCACAACTGGTTTCGATTCTCCAGCTAGCACAATCCCAGAGCGATTTTGGATGATTTGGTTGTCAACAATCAAAGGGCCAGATTGAGCTTGTAAAGAAATGCCGAAACCCGTATTTTGAAAAACATTGCGTCGCATTACACCTTTAGCGCTACCAGCCATAATCACGCCAGCCGCAGAATTTTCCAAAAATAGGTTATCGAGAATAGCAGGATTGGCATTACCCGTGGCAAATATTCCTTCCCGCTTGCATTTGGTGAAAGTGCAGTTAGCAACAGTGGGAGAAGTTGATTCAATCCAAACTCCTGTGCCCCGACTTTCGGAATTGGTGACTGTTACTCCGCGCAATTCGGCATCAGTTTGCAGCAGTATAGTGATATTTTGACCAGCCGCGCTGGGACTAACAAATTTGCCACTTCCTTGGATGATAGTGCTACTACCTTTGTTGGATTCAGTACCAATAACTTTGACTCCAGAGGGAATGTCTAAGGGGAATAGTTCGCCGCTGGCTGCGCTGTAAGTTCCTGTGGCTAGCTGAATGATAGTTCCGAAGGGAGCCATGCCGATCGCGCGGGCTATAGTTTTCAATGGGGCTGATTGGCTACCGGCTGCTGCATCGGAGCCTGTTACCGAGTTGACGTATAGTGTTGCCATGTTTTTGCTAAAGAGGTAATGTGCGATCGAGCTTTTGTATAATTTTCATTCTCTACCAACTTGACCCCGGATCTATAGCAATCCTTGCAGGAGTCGTAATATTTTTACCCCACCCCAACCCTCCCCTTACTAAGGGGAGGGAGTAAGAAATGCACAAATGATTTAGGATTGCTATATATTCTGTTTCATTCGCCGACAGTCGAAATTCCCTGCCCAAAAACCTTCACCGCTTCAGCCAAATCAGTTTCGCCCATCAAAATGCAGCGTTTTAGCAAATCAATATCCAGGGTTTCCAATCCTGAAAGTTGACTCTGAATTACTTCTTCATATCCATCTTCCCGAAGATGATACAGCCGCAAAGTACCATCCTCCCAAAACCAGATTTCTGGCACACCCAAAGCTCTATATTTTGGTAACTTGTTCAGTCCACCGCTAGTATAAACCACCTCGATCGACAAATCGGGAATCAACTTAGGTTGTCCCAAACAAAATGATTTGTCGGCTTGGGTTAAAACTTCTCCCGTTTTCTCTTGCGTCATTGAACCAGAAGGGTAGAACCTAATGCCTTGGGCTAGCAGAAAAGTTGTCACTAGATAACCAATGATTTCCGAAAAATTTTCGTGTTGGAATCCCGGCATCAGAATCTCGATCGCACCTGCAAAGAAAGACAACTTTACCCCAGGGGAATTTTCCGAACCCTTCTGGATCAACTTGAATTGTTCCCAAGTGCCGTTGAGCACCACTCGTCCATCGAGAATTTCGCGATCGAGAACTTGTGTCATTGAGTTGCACCATCATCTCCTATGGGAATTATAACTGAAATATTGCACCATTCTTTGTGGAACAGGCATCTTGCCTGTTTATACAGCAATTCCCACTGCATTGCGGCACACTTAATCAATCCTCAACATTTAATAAATTGGTTTGTTAATTGCTACTGCTGAGCAGCATCCCGATTTGGTAAAAGCGCCTAGAGGGGCGAAGCATTCGCGTTGAAAATCTCTGATATATCTATAGGATATGGGCGCGAATGCGAATCCCCTACAAAAATGCGATGCACCCCGCTGCTGTACCTAATAACAGCAGGAACCGCTGCATCACCTTAACTCCCACCCAATTTCGTAATGCAAGATGTTTCCAAAACTACTACAATACCGTTCTGAAAAACAGCACAACTTGTCATTGCTTCAGCTAACACAGGAATTTTACCTTGTTTCAGATCTGCGATCGCCTCCGGTGTAGAATCAAAGACACTGATCCAACCGTAATCCTCTACATACTGAAGAGTCAAGGCATTATAATCGAGCATCCAGAAATCAATTCCATATTGATTAATAAACTTTTGCAATACCGCTTTATCAGTCGTATACTGAGCGCGAATCAAATCGTTAATTCGCTGTAAATATCGGCTGTAATAGCCTTTCTGATAAGGCACTGCATATTCCTTTGCTACCAAAACAGCGCGCTGACTAAAAGTTGGCAGATTGTCCGCCTCTCCCGCGATGGAAGCGATGAGAATATCTTGCGGTTGCTGCTCAAAAAACTCGTACAAAGCGGGCATTTTACCCTCTACATACCCAACCCTGGGAAAATTTTCAACTAAGCTGGGATAACAGACAACTACAAAAGCAATTATCGCTGTAGTAGTTATTGCCACTACATTTTTAATCCCAAAGTTGGTTTCATTTTCCTTGGCCCAATTTAGAACTCCATCTACGATCAATGTGAGACCGATCGCACTTAAGAACACTACAATAAATCGCAAGCTATAAGCAGTATAGCGTCCAGGCTGATATAATCTAAATAAAGTGGCGTGAGCAACCAAAAACATTGCTGAAGATGCTAAAAATAGCTGAAGCAACACGCAGATGCTACTTTGAATCTGTTTTACTAAAGGAAAGTGCGATCGCAATATCAATAGCAGCGGCCATAACAATGCAGCACAGTGTGTCACAGGCGTAAATAGCGACTGCGGAAACATCCCGCTCCCCCTACCAGTCAGCCAATAATCTTTGGGATTTGCCCGAAAAAAAGCATTTCTGCCATCTGCCGCAAATTCCGGCATTTTTTTAGCTTCTGCTGCTGTATAAGTTGGGCTAAATTCTGATTTATCTAGGGCATAGGGTAGCATTACTAAAAACACAACTCCCAAACCTGTAGTGCAAAATAGGTAATTTGTCCGATCGCGCGACAAGCACAAACGACCATTTTCCCAACCCACTAACCGCAAAACTAAAATCCCCGCAGCCACCAATGCGTAAGGAGGATAAAATAGTCCCATTAAGCCGATCGCAATTAAACAAGGCAGCAAGGAACGTCGCAGTAAATAATATAAAAAAGCGAGAAATATCGGATAGATAAAGGCTCTTGGCGTTGCAGAAGCCAAATCATCGGTCATCCACATATGTTGGTTGAGCAGCAAAGAGGCAATAAATCCAGTCATCGGCACTGGCAGCATTTCTAGGGCAATGCTAAAACAGTAATAAGTGGAGATTAAGCTGAGGAAAAGCGGCAATATTTTCTGAAAAAATGGCGGATGAATGCCAATTGTGGCGGCTATTTGGTAGAGTGCGCTATATCCTGCGGGGGCGGCGGATTGAAAATAGTTAGCAATGAAATCATTGGGAAACAAATCGCGATCGACAAATCGCATCATCCAGAAAACGTGTTGTCTGGCATCATCTTGCACGATATACTCGCCACCGAAGGCTTGTCTGAGTCCTAAAAAACCATAGATTGCGGCAAATGTCAAGCTTAAAGCCAACCAAAATACGGTACGCGATCGGGCTTTTTCATCAATTGTGGTAGTCAGAAATTTGTGTAAGGGGGCGATGAACATTGCGGGAAAAATGATTTTTCTTAAATCAAGATATTAGATCCGTCTATAGCAATCCTAAATCATTTTTGAACTTCTTACTCCCTCCCCTTAATAAGGGGAGGGTTGGGGTGGGGTAAAATTTACGATTTATTTAGGATTGCTATATCATAGATAGTTATTGACCATACTCACAACTTTTCAATGAAAGCTAAAACGCCTACTTCGGTAAAACCAGCAACCCCAGAGTCACCAAAAAAACCAGAACCCGCCTTTGGTTGGAATCTTTATGCTGAACAAATTAATGGACGATTTGCGATGGTTGGATTTGTGGCACTTCTGTTGCTAGAATTCTTCACAAACCAGAATTTTTTCACCTGGATCGGTTTGCGTTAAATTCATAGAAAATCGAAGGTGAAAAATAAATAGTTATCCAATTTTCACCTTCTGTACTAAATCTTGAAACCAGAAAATAAATGATTGATAGCTAACTAATTCTTGACTCTTTCTCGGATTGTCAAACTGTATTTTCCTTTACCTTTAGGGGGCGGTTGTAAAGCATTGACAATGACCAGGCAAACACCATTTGAAGATAAAGTAATGGTCAATTCCGAATTGGTATTCTTGTCAGTGGCATTATCATTTTCTCCAAGTAATTCCCCTTGGGAGTCGAACACACCTAGATAAGTATCAAACTCGGTACTTTCGAGACTAATAACTACCGTCTGACCCTTAGTGCCTTCAAATCTATATTCATCGTATAAACTGCTGTCCGATGGCAGCACTAAAGATTTAGCCGGAGTGAGTTCTGCTTTTTTTTCTAAAATGACTTTAGATGATCCCGCAGCAGGAATAGGCAAAGTTGATGGAGTTGGCATCGCAGATGGCGAAGACTTCGGAGTTTCCTGACCTAAAATATAAACTGGTGAGGAAGCAACGGATTTACCTGAAAAATTAATCAGTAGAGCAATTAGCGCGATCGCCCAAAATTTAACTTGACTCATGAATTACCTCGGTTTGCAACGAAGGAATAGGGGGATAAAGGAGAGAAAGGGAGAGCGGCTACCAATTCCCAATTCCCAATTCCCAATTACTAATTCCCTTTAACTTTTAGCGGACTGTTAGAGTTTGACATACTCACCGCCCTAAAAGTGCGGTGATTCTTGACGCTTCACAGGGGTCT
>NZ_JAKJHX010000180.1 GCF_021648855.1 Tychonema litorale BBK16
TAGGTGTTTCTATAAATCGATTATTTCAAGAATCTTTACACTCGAATTAAAGCCGTCCTAGAAGGACGGGGCTTTAGACCCAGTTTTTTGGTAATTCATTACCAAATCCAACCGCGATAAAGAACTTGTCGCTGATTCCCGTACATAGGAATCCACGGTTTCATCATTCGCAAAGGTGGTGAGGACTTCTACACAACGAGGATCGCCCACAGAAGCCAATGCACTCACGATCGCAACTTGTACCGCTACATTATCCGTTGTATTCAGCGATTCTACCAAAATCTCAAACGCAGAGGAACCCATCTGCCCCAAGGCCATCACGGCTGCAATATGCACCACAGGATTAGCATCATCGATCGCCTTTTTCAATCCCTGCAAGCCCACTTCCGGGAAAGGCAACTCTGGATAATTAATCGCAATTTGTGCCAATACCTTCGCAGCACTCCCTCGCACAGTCACATTCTCACTGTTTAACATGGCGTCAACCACCGGTGATATGGCATCCTCACCGATCGCACCCAAAGCCTTCACAGCCGCCCGACGATAGACGACATCTTCATCATCTAAAATGCCCACCAGTCGAGAAATTGTATTTTCATCGCGGGAATCGGCAATTTCAAACATCGCCCGATCGCGCATATGAGGATTCGGGTGTTTTAATTGTTCAAACAAAGCATCTGTTGTCATGGTTTTTGGGGTTTTATAGCAGTTGACTGTTGACTGTTGACTGTTGACTGATACAGGTAGTTCTCAAGTTTGGTGAGGTATGCCCAATGCCCGATGCCCGATGCCCAATGCCCGATGCCCAATCCCCAATGCCCTATTAAGATATTTCGGATGTTACTGAAGTATGAGCATCTATTTTAGCTTGAACTAACCAATCTTGGTCGGTGACAACAGTTTCATAACCACTGCAATCACCAAGTTTTTCGAGTGCCATTAATGCAGCATACTTCAAATCCCAGATTTTAGTTTCCAGACAAGCTTTCAATTCGGGAATCGCCCGCTGTTCTCCCAATTCCCCCAGGGCGATCGCAGCCGCCGCACGGGATTTCTGAAACTGGGGTTGGGAGTGATGCAAAGCTTCCAATAACAAATCGTAGGCGAGAGAATGTTTTAACCAACCAAACAATTTTACCACATGAAAATGCGCTCCATAGTCATTATTTGCTTCTTCGTCAAAGGTGGCAAACAAGGCGGCTGGTGCTTCCTCTGAGTAATGTTCGAGAATTGTTTTAGTTGCTAAATAGCAACGTCCAAAATCTGTTTCGTATAACTGGCGAATCAAAAACGGTAAGTCTGGTAATTTTTCATAACTATGTACTAAATCTAAATCGGCTGGGTAGTCTCTTAAGGTTTGTTCCAAATAAGGTTGAATGGTGGCAAAAGTCAGGGATTTGTCAGCAATTCCTGCTTCGGTTAACATCCTAATTCCTCTCAGCCGAAAGACTAAAGATACAGGACATCTGGCAATATTAGGAATTGCATCGTAGTAACGCGCATCAATCAAATCTTGGATGGATAATCTGCGCCCTAGGACATTTTTGTGTTGCAACATGGCGACAACTTTACCCATTTGAGAAAAGTCTCTGGTTAAGCGACAAATTGCGGCGATCGCAGCACTAGCAGTCGGCGGGTCAATATCATCGACAAATCTGCGAATTCTGGCTAGGGCTGGCTGATAATCTAATTTTGTCAGGGTGTGGATAATTACGCGGTAGGTTTGTCCCGGTTTATCTAGCAATTGAGCAACTTCTTCTAAAACGTCGGCATCTTGAGTGCCAATTTCGCCGATCGCCCAAACGGCATTTTCCACAGTGTAGCAGTCATCATCGGCCAGACAGGTGCGAATCACCGGCAATGCTAACACAGCTTGCAGTCTTCCCAAGGTTTCCACCGACTTGCGGCGCACAATCCGGTTTTCCAACACCGGATCGGTTTGCTGTACGGCTCGAATCAATGCTGCGATCGATCGATCTGTGGAGAAATTGATCAAGTGGGAAGCGGCTATGTAGCGGGAATCCTCTTCGCCAATCTCAGCTTGGGGTGTATCTAAAATCGCGATCGCCTGATCTTCCGTTAAATTAAAAAAACTAAAAAAGCGTTTATCCATAGAGTGGGGAGGGGGAGATGGGGAGAAGAGGAGAGGGGGAGATGGGGAGAAGAGGAGAGGGGGAGATGGGGAGAAGAGGAGAGGGGGAGAGTGGGAGATGGGGCTACCGATGCCCAATGTCCAATGCCCGATGCCCGATGCCCGATGCCCGATAGAAATTAGGATATGCCCATTTAAACATAATAACAAGCCTAGGAATTCTTGATTCTTACTTTACCAAAATTGGTAATGCAACGAACCCAGATTTCCCAGACTTGTCGGGGTAGAAACTACCCAGTCACGACATCACAAACCTGCTAATTAATTAGGACAGGGAGTTGATGGCGTAGTCAAGAAGAGCATTGTACTCAGTCAAAGCTTGAGCAGACATATCGCGAGGAGTGCAACCACGGTTACGAGCAAAGCTCAATGCTTCAACGTAAGGAGCAGTAGGCAAGCTCAAAGCGCGATAGACTTCGCGTTGACCAGCAATACCCCATTCATCAAGAGGGCCTGTGCCGCCAACAACTAGGCAATATTGGATCAAGCGCAGGTAGTGCTTGATGTCACGAGCACATTTTGCTTTGAAAGTATCGGTGGAGTTAGCTTGACCGGCTTCGTTCAAGTAAGGATACTTTTTGATGCAAGCATCATAAGCTTCTTTAGCAACGGAATCAAGGTTGTTGCCCAATTTTTCAGCAGCTTCTAAACGAGCGGCTGAGCGTTGGATAGAACCTTGAACTGATTCTAGATCAGAGGTGCTAGGAAAACGACCTGCTGCATCAGCAGAGGCGATAGCGGTGGTGAGAACTGATTTCATTTCCTTAAATCTCCTAAAGTGATTTTGACAGTGAGCATAGTTTCAATTTTGCCGAGCGGATTGCGATTAGCAATTGACTAGCTCAGTGCAGAAATGATGCGATCGAAGTAGCTGGAAGCTTCGGCAACGAGGCTAGCGCAACGATCTTCAACAACGATAGATCCCATTTTCCGCAACTTAGCACCAGCAAATTTTTCGCTGGGGTTGTCTTGGATGTGAGCAGCGGCTTGAGCCTTCATGATTTGAACGGCACGCACGGTGGATGTGGTTGGCACGCCCAAAGCTGCGTAGGTTTCTTTCAAACCATTCAAGCAACGGTCATCAAGAACGGAAGCATCACCAGCCAACAAAGCGTAGGTGACATAGCGCAGAACGATTTCTGCATCGCGCAAGCAAGCAGCCATGCGGCGGTTAGGATAGCAGTTACCACCGGCTTGAATCAAGCCTTGGTTTTCGCAGATCATACCGGCAACAGCGTCGGAAACCATGCAGCTAGCGTTGCTGGCGATCGCGTTTACTGCATCCAAGCGTCGGTTGCCGCTGGCAACGAAAGCTCTGAGGGCAGCAATATCACCAACGGTGGAGGTGCTGGCATCGGCTGAAACTACAGCTCTTGAAAAAGCGTCAAGCATTGAGTTCTCCTTAACTTAGACGAAAATTTATTTCTTATCTCAGTTGGTCAACTTGGTGACGAACTTGATGGTTTTGAATATATCTCTGGGATGTTGCCTCTGTCTCATTCCTTAGAAACAAAGTAACAATTTGTTACTTTTGTGGCTAAAGTTACATTTTTTCGTTGAACAGATATCTGCCACCATGCTCAATAACAGGCTGTCCGGCCTGTTCCACAAGACATAAGGACGCTCAAGAGCCTGCCCTTGAAAGACTTATTGGCAATGATACTATATTTTAATTAACCTCAAATCCTGAGTTTACAACTTATGTTAAGTGTGTTAATCAGACCCTACGCGGGTGAAAGTGACCTGGAAGCGATCGCCCATTTAATCAATACTTGTGAATCAGTTAATCGCCTAGATGAAGGCACTTCCATTTCCCAATTACAACAAGAATTTAACAAGCCTTCCTTCGACAAAGCCCGCGATATCCGCCTTTGGGAAGATGCGGAGGGAAAATTAATTGGTTTTGCTCAGTTGTGGATTTCTGAACCAGCCGCAGTAATCGACGGTTCACTATTGTTTCGCGTCCACCCTGACGCGCGTGGAGGCGATTTGGAAGCAGCCGCGATCGCCTGGGGTGAAGCACGGATGCGTGAGGTGTCTGCGATACCGGGTGCTCCCGTGAAGCTCAGATCCTCGGCTCACGCTGAGGATGCCGATCGCATTTCTGTGCTGACAAGTTCTGGTTTCAAGCCTGATCGCTATTTTTGTCGGTTGGCGCGATCGCTTTGGGAACCCATCCCAGAACCAAAATTACCACAAGGTTTTACCCTCATTCAGTTCCCCGGCGAACAGGATTCCGAAGCCTGGGTAGAAATGTTCAACCAGTCGTTTATCGATCATTGGAATCATCACGATTTAACGGTGGAGAAATTCAAGTACGATTTAGCCAAACCCGATTATAGAAATGATTTAGACTTGATTGCTGTTGCTGATGACGGCATACTTGTTTCTTTTTGTTACTGCGAAATTAGCGTCGATGAGTGCGATCGGACTGGGCGCAATGAAGGCTGGATTGCGTGTCTCGGTACGCGGCGCGGGTTCCGCAAAATTGGATTGGGACGAGCTATGTTGCTAGCTGGTTTGCACCGACTGAAAGCTGCGGGTGTCGAGACGGCGATTCTCGGAGTCGATGCTGACAATCACTCCGGTGCATTGCGACTTTACGAGTCAGTCGGCTTTCATAATATTCGGAATAGCATTGCTTATCTCAAAGATCTTTAATCAAATTCAAAATTAATTTTTTATACCGATCGCAATAACTCAATTTCTTATACAGTAGAGTAAGAGCAGTGAGCTTGATCGCCATTTTTGCTTTTGTCCGTTTAGTCAGTAAAAATACGATCATCCTGGATCTTAACACACAGTACAACTACTTAAGCTTGAACTATGGGAAAAAAATCTAAGGTCAAAAAATCATGCTTGCTCTCCCAACGACTGCAAGAAGCTCTCGATAGAGGCAGTAAAGTTTGGATGAAAACAAATAGTAGCAGTTTCGGTGGCATCCCCATTAATTTGTCCGGGGAATTCGCCGAAATTCTGGTAATTGTGCCTCCTAGCGAACATGGAGAAAATAATGATTCTTACGGACAAGTCAGTTGGGTAATTAGACTTTCAGATATTATTGCAGTCGCTTATCCAACTGAATATTGGTCGAAAGATAGATTGGAAAGTTTGCTCAAGCCGGATATTGTTACTTCTGAAATGGGAGATTATCCTGGGTAATATGCTGATGTTCCACTGACGCTTATAAGATACAATCAAAAGCTCTAAAAATAAAAAAGAGTGCTTTTTTATGTAATTTAAAAGGCACTCTTTTTTAAAGCTTCATCTGTCGAATGTATTTTTCAATTATCTAGTCAAAAATCCCAAATACCCATCGCTCTCGATCAGTTAAATTATTTATTACAGGCTGAAAGTTGAACTTTACAACTGCCCCCTGGTAATTCACTGCAAGCCGCCAGGGCTTGAGATTCTGCCGCTTCTTTATCGTCACCCCAGCCCGCACCAGCTCCTCCTTTACCGACGACAATAGCTCCACAATTATTAGTATTTGATGTCAGTGGTTTGCAATCATTAGCCCCTCCACTTTGTTGATTGCAGGCGGCTACTGCTGCATCTAGTGCTGCTTTTTCTGTAGCATGAGCCCAACTAATCCCGGTGGCACTAGAAGTGGCAGAATAAGCAGTAGCTCCATAACTATTCTGAGCTTGAGCTGTCTTAGCAGATAGCAGGATTGGCACTATCAAAGCTGTTACTATAGCACACTTAAAAAATAAATTTTGGCACATATTTACTAGCTACCTTTGCATAGTTAAACCTGGGTATTTAACCAATATTAAAGTAGCACTTTGATCGATGTCAAGATTTATCATGAAGTAATCCCCAATCCCCAATCTAAAATCCCAATGACCAATGACCAATTCCCAATTCTCCCATTCCCATTCCCCCATTCCCATCAATATGAGTATATTATTTCACCAACAACTTTATTGATCGCCCTCGGTGATGTCATCGATCACAAACTTTCCTGTCACTGTATGCGGTGCAGGCGCTTTGGGTGCTAATATTACAGAAAGTTTGGCGCGATCGGGCTTTTTTGAAATACTCACCGGCCTCTTATGTGCGGTGATTCTTGACGCTTCATCGGGTCT
>NZ_JAKJHX010000181.1 GCF_021648855.1 Tychonema litorale BBK16
GACTACTTCGGTAGCAAGACCCGATGAAGCGTCAAGAATCACCGCACATAAGAGGCCGGTGAGTATTTCAACAATAGTTAAATTAGAGGAGTTGTTATGCGACGATTATTTTCAGCACTAGCGGTTACAGGTTGCTTACTGACAGGCTTACCCGCCATCAGTTTAGCCCAAGGAATGCCGGGATTCACAATTTTCGGCGGCCCCGATCGCGGCAACCAGTTAAACTACCGCTTGGATTACGGCAAATCTGGAATGAGTGGCGACAGATACCGGCTGCGAATTCCTTCCAAGAAAGTCAGTTTGGCGATCGCGCAACTCAACATTTCCTATCCAGACTACTACAAAGGCGAATTCGACCAAAAAGACATTAAAGTCCGCGTTAAAGACAAAACAATTGAATTAGCAGAAGTAATCTGGGACAAAGAAAATCGTTTCATAGAAATTTATCCCAAAGAACCAATTGCAGCCGGCAACAATGTTGAGGTTGTACTCTCCAACGTCACGAATCCAAGTCCAGGGGGAATGTATCATTTCAACGTCCGCATCCGCACCCCCGGAGACGTGCCATTGCTACGTTACCTGGGGACTTGGCTATTGAGCATTGATTAGAAGCAGCGGAATCGGGTTGCGAGAATAAATTTCTCGTTTCCTGATTTTTGGGAAGCACAAAATAGAACCTCCGGCTGATACCGCAATCCTAGGCGATCGGTACAATGAGTTTAGGGACAATGCGATTCACCTTGGATGCTCGGCGTAGTCGGAGTTCAACGGAATTAATTACACCAGAGGCTCTACCTCCAATGTTCGAGTTTCACCATTCTTGTTCTGCTTCTGCTTCTGCTTTGATTAAATTTTGCCGCATTTCTTCCCAATTTATCCGATCGCACATAGCATCTTCCAGCAGCTTACCCTGCTGCAAATATAAGACTCGCGTTGCAAACTCCTGGGCTAATTCTAACTGGTGATTTACCATTAAAATAGTAGTATTACCGTTAGTTAACTCTGTCAATACCTGGATCAGGTGATGAGCTTTTCCGGCATCTAGGGCGGATGTGGGCTCGTCTAATAGCAAGATTTTGGGTTGTAAGACGATCGCGCGCGCGATCGCCACCAATTGCTTTTGGCCTACCGAAAGTTGCAATTCTGTACGATTCAGCCATTCTTCGGGGATGTGAAGTAGTTGAATAACCCCGCTAATTCTGTCCCCTATTTCTGATGAATGAATTCCCCGCAGCTTCAAGGGATAAGTCAATGCTTCTCGCACCGACATTCCCAACAGCTTCGATTCTTGAATAACTAGGGTAATTTGTCTGCGAAGTGCGATCGCCGGAATTTGTCGATATTCCGTATTTTCCAGATAAATCGAGCCGTTTGTGGGGCTGCTGAGTCGGTTTAGTAACCGCAACAGGGTAGTTTTCCCCGCACCAGAAGGGCCCACAATTGCAATGCGATCGCCCTGACGTACCTGAAACGAAATATTGTCCAATAAGTAGCTTGGTGCGATCGGAGTTTTCAAACTTACACTCTCAACTCGCAATTGAGGACTTATTTCTGTATTATTGTCTGGATAATTAAGCATTCAATTAATTTCAAATATGGCATTAAAAAACAGGATCTCCAGATACCAGACTTCTTCAAGAAGTCGGGTATCTAACATCAGGCTTTTACTGCTTTTTCTAAAGGAAAACCCAAGTGTTCGCGCTGTTCCAAATAAAGCTGAGCCACCCGTCGCGCCAAATTCCGAATTTTGGTAATGTAGCGAGTTCTTTCCGTTACCGAAATCACACCTCTAGCATCGAGCAAATTGAAAGTATGCGAACATTTTAACACATAATCAAGACTCGGTAAAACCAATCCTTTCTTAGTCAATTGTTCAGCTTCTTGTTCGTACAGTCCAAAGAGAGTAAACAGCAATTCTGGACTAGAAGCTTCAAAATTATAAGTACACTGTTCTATTTCCCCTTGCAAGTGAACATCGCCGTAAGTGATGCCATCTTTCCACTGAATTTTAGTCATGGCATCGACTTCTTGCAAATACATTGCGAGGCGTTCTAGTCCGTAGGTAATCTCAATCGAAACCGGGCGACAATCAATGCTACCGCACTGTTGAAAATAGGTAAATTGAGTAATTTCCATGCCATCGAGCCAAACTTCCCAGCCGACTCCCCAAGCTCCCAAAGTTGGGGATTCCCAGTTGTCTTCAACGAACCGAATATCATGGTCTTCTGGTTTAATTCCCAATGCTCTCAGGGAGTCTAAATAGATTTCTTGGATATTAGGAGGAGATGGTTTAATTAAGACTTGATATTGATAGTAATGTTGGAAGCGGTTGGGATTTTCGCCGTAGCGTCCGTCGGTGGGACGGCGACAGGGTTCGACGTAGGCGACTGACCAAGGTTCGGGTCCGATCGCTCTGAGAAAGGTGTGGGGATTCATGGTGCCTGCACCTTTTTCTGTGTCGTAGGATTGGGCGATCAGGCAGCCTCGATCGCTCCAGAATTTGTTTAAGGTGGCAATGACTGATTGAAAGTTCACTGGTTTAAATCTGGTTAGTAAGTGTCTAAACTTATTTAAGCATACTCAAGGCGGGGTTTATTTTAATAAACCATGTATTGCTGGATATTTAAGTTCTTTTTTCAGGTATATTGTATCGATCGAGTTATTGCGATCGATCTGTCTGTAATGGCGATCGCTACACCGCCTGAAACACGACTGGGCTAGCACTATTTTGATAATCGAGGCCAGTCATAATATGCTCTGGTTGGATACCTGCGACAATCAGTGCAGCGGTTAACCCTTCCTCGAAGTTATCTTCTTCAATGATGACATGGCGATCGACCAAACGAGCATGAAACAGAATCGTGTCCATCCAGCGTTGCTTGTCCCAGCCTGTAGCGAGAATCAGGAAATGGCCTGAATCGGTATCGCAGACAGGATAAAGCTGAATGGCTTGTAAGCGAGGTTGCGATCGTGTTGCTTCTTGTAGGGTTTGTTTCAGGATATCTGCATAATTTAGTGAGCGATCCATTGAACAATAGCCTCCTGCTCTGGTTCGTAAACTAATAAGTTAATTCTATTCCGTTGAACGGCTAGCTGAAAAATTGGTTTTTGGAAATGTCGAATATAGATGGTTTGAGCGATAAAAATATCCCATCGCTCCATATCTTTAGTAGAATCGCCCTACTCGGCTTTTTCACGTTTGCGTTTTTCGATTTCGGCGATCGGGAGTAACATTCTCTCAAGAACTGATTCCCATGTTTCTAGCGATATTTTTACTGCCATTTCTTTACAAGATATTATCACTTCGTTGGCATACAAATAATTAGATAATTCAGCTTCTGTTCTAAAAATTGCTTCCCATTCTTGCTGAAGATTTAAACTTTCAGCCCATACTTGTAAAACCCGATCTACAAAACATCGAAGTACCTTGTAGGATTCTTGGTCATAAACTCTCTCTATTTTTGGCATTTCATTTTCTAACATTTGAAGATGTTTTTTTAAACTGTCAAAATCAACAACACTAAAAACTCCTAATTCATGAATGAGAGGCACAAGTTCTTGAGCTAAATAAATAACTTTGTTCTGAGGGCGATCGCGATTACGACATAAGGCATCAATTTTTCTAAACACATCGTTAATATCGTCAGAATGTGCTATTTTATTAATTAATCTTGAAAGGTAATCCATACAGTCTCCCAGAGCCATATTATGGATAATATCTGGAGACAATGCACAAGCAATATACATAGCGACCGCTCTTTTTATAACAGGTTTAAAATCTCCTATTGCTTTATTTGTTGATAAATTTACCCAGTTAAACCAAGCAGTAAGTTTACCCACTACGCTCAAATTTTGGACTGCTGATTCTATGTTCAATATTAGAATACTGGAATTGTCCAACATTTCTGTAGTCAATAAAAATACTTCTTTCCATTGCTTTTCATTAACATGATGAGCTAGTGCTTGCAATGTTGCTTTGCCTTCTGAGTTACGACTATGAATCTTTGCAAAGGAGTAAGCTGTACAATATTCCTGAAACGTCAGGTGCGAAAACGACCAAACTTTCTGTGCTCTCTCAATCAACAACCCATGCTGTGCTTCCATCGCTTCCAACACCGCTCGACTATCCCGCTGCCCAATCCCCAAAAACTCCGCAATATATCCCTCAATTTCCGCCTGCTCAAATAGCACATATTGCTCTTGCTCAAACTTCTTCACTGCCAGAAAGCTCAATAACTCCAGCTTCCGCTCCACCGACAAATCACGATAAATCTCATCCCGATCGATCGCCCGCGACTTGTCCCACTTTTCCAGCAATAACTCCAACCCTTCCTCATAAAGCTGAGAACGCTTCGAGCGAAACTTCCCCGTCTTGTAAAACACCGCACAGGTCAAACTCAGCAAAATCGGCGTAATTGTTAACTCCCGAATCGGCTTATTCGACTCCAAAAAAAGCTGTTCTAAAAACTCCTTTGCCTTCGCAAGTCCCGCCGACTCATCCCCCATCACTGTCTTAAACCAATGTTCTGAAAACGATCGCACCTGGCCTTCATTAAAATCCGCCACCTCGACAAACTGAAAACGTAGAGATTTCCAGTCCATTTCGCCAGTAAAACTCTGCGTTCGACACGTCACAATTACTTGCACCTGCGGATAGTCACGAGCAAACTTCTTAATTTCCTCGGTGATCTTCTTCCCATTCTTCCCCGTCACCTCATCTAACCCATCCAGCAAAACCAGCACCCGACCTTGCTTGAGTAAGGTTTCTGCATCTGATAACTGCCAACACTTCTCTAGATACGGCTTTAGGGCATAGGAAGCCTCACGTCCATCCCTCACAAAATCCCGCAGCCTAATCAAAACCGGAATCCGGTGCGCTTGTAAATTCCCTGCATTACACTCCGTTACCCCTCGCTGCAAATATGTCGTTTTGCCCGAACCCGGTTTGCCCACCACCATTAGGTTTGTATTCTTCGCCAGCACCTCTAAGCCTGACACTCGTTCCTGTTCCCTACCCAAGCCAATGCGATCTAAACCTCGATGGCTGGGATTGTTCATGAAATCTTGTGACAAGTCATGGATTTCTGACTTACGACTACTACTGAGTTCCTCCAGAATATTGACATCCACAAACAAGTCACCCAAAGACACCCAACGATCGAGCCCCCAAAGTGGCATCGTGCCGTGTAAGCGTTGGATGTCATCGTGGAGGCGCGATCGTACCTGCTGAACTAACGCATCAATATCACCTGTGTGGATTGAGCCAGATACTGTTGGGGTGTTGGTTAACAACGTTGTTGGTTTGAGAGCGGTCCGCAGATCGGCAACTTCTTGCCACTTCAGCTTCAACGCAGCACAGATTTCTTTGAAAACTTTGGCGCTTTTCGGAGTGCCATCAAAAAATTCGTCAATGGTTGTCCGAGAAATGCCAACCGTATTTTTTTTAGAAGATCCTTTCTTGTTTACACGGGTAGCGCTGATGTGGGCTGCCAGATCGGATTTGGTGACAAATGAGTTTGCAAGTGACTCGTTTGCTTTTTGTATTCCTGTAGTCGAGAGTTTGAGCGATCGTCCCACCTGTCCAGTCATAGTTCCTATTTCAGCCTTTTAATGATTATAGCCACCTGAACAGAACCTGAACAGAACTTGGACAGAAGATTGCAAGCCATTGGACATGACCTGAACCAGCCTCCTATCTTGCATTTGGCAGATTGTTGAGAGTTTCAACAAAGATGACAAACATGAAGATTTCAAATAAGAAAAAATGGCTCAAAGTAACCGAGTTTACAGTGGTGGGTATTGCCACTTGCCTCAATCCCCACGCAGGATTTCTGCTCTTTCTGCTCAAGCTGTGCTTTCAAATCCTGACTGCATTGCAGAAAGACGATCCGAGTGAAACAGACAAGGACAAACGGACAACTCGGTGTTTACCCGATCGCCAGCAATCCGATCGAGAAGCAGCCATCACGAGGCGATCGCTTCCTCATACTCCAGTTAAGTCTACCAAGGAGCAAAAGTTAAATTAGTCTCACGATTTGTAGGTGCGATCGCTCGTCAAACTATCGAGCGATAGCCCGTTTATTGCGATCGAAGTAATTCTCATCCTGACGCTAAAGCTGCTTCATAATTTCGATTTTGCACTAGGATGGAGAAAGCAGCCGAGGAACTTTAGCTAGGAACTTACTTTTATGACTCC
>NZ_JAKJHX010000182.1 GCF_021648855.1 Tychonema litorale BBK16
ATGGTAAAAACGACATTTATCAAGGCTTTCAGGCTTAAGTTGACACCTATGGGCAGTGCCGCGTCCCTACGGGATATTGATAGTACCTATAAACCTGGAATCTGCTGTATGTACTAGCTGTATCCTTACAAAATTAACACAGATTATTTTATATCGTTTCTGGTTGTATTGATATTGTTCAAACAGTCAACGGTCAACTTCATTCCGGTGCAAACGGAAATAATATTACTTGATGTTCATAAACATCTATCTTTAGATAGATATTTACGCTAATTTGAAAACCCAGTTTCTTCTAGTCTAGAGTCCAGCAGGTACTCCGACGATTAGAAACCAGGTTTTTTAATATCAAACTCTTTGCTATGCGATCGAAACAATACTACTTCGCTCATAGGGTAATCGGTTCGTCGGCAAAACCTCAAGGGCTATTTGTAGCGAATCCAAAGTCTGATTTTCAGCAAGCACCTTTTTGGTCAATTTTTTATTCACAACTTCCCAAAAATCCGTTTCATTGGGGTAATTAGCCAAGAAATTGTCAATACTCTTGTAAATCGGCACAAAATCGGGATATTCGGCAGTCGTAATTCCTGGTTTGTACCGATACTTGACATCAATATTTAGGTTGTTCAAGCCCTGATGGTCGATCGAGTAATTAGCAAACTGGAAATCCCACGCCTCACCTAACTTACCATCTTGAGTGCGAGTAACGGTACTGCTGCGATCGTAAGGCAATCGGTTCGTCGGCAAAACATCCAATTTCAGAGTCAACGAAGAAAGTTCTGGATTTTCCGCAACCACTTTTTGCGTCACATCTTTATTTACAATTTCCCAAAAATCCGTTTCATTCGGGTAGTTCACCAAAAGATTGTCAATACTCTTATAAATTGGCACAAAATCGGGATACTGAAAATTTTCAATCCCATTTTGGTACTGGTAATTGACATCAATATTTAGGTTGTTGAGTCCTTGATGATTGATAGGGTAATTTGCCAATGTAAAATTCCACTTTTCAGTCAATTGACCATCAGCAGGAAAGAAAGTCATCCCCACTGGACGCTGTAGCTTACTGTCAGGGGCCACAAAAATAGAATTGTTACTAGAACCAATATTCCCACCAATTGGCTGCGGGTTGCCAGTTTTGCCATCGTAGCGCAACACAGCACCGACAGAGTTAGCATTAGCCCGGTTGTCAAAGCCAACTGCAAACAAATTCCCGATCGGCGAAAATGCCAAACTGCCTACATAATTACTACTAGGAACTGTATCAGTATAATTAGTCGATAAAGTCTTGACTAATTCCCCGGATTTCAAATTATAGCGCCGGATATCATTGGCAAAATCGCTCACATAAAGGTCGCCATCATTCGGCCCAATCGCCATGCCCAAAAGACTCACAAATCCCTGACTCCTGGGCGAAGCATCCGGGGAAGCAAAAATGCTAAACTGCTTGGTTTCCAGGTTATAACGAAGTATCTGACTTAGGAAACTATTGCTAAAATCTGCCTGACCATTTTTAGCAACACTTCCCTGAGTCGTCACGTACAAACTGCCATCAGGAGAGAATACCAAACCATTAGGGCCATTCAGTCCTCCCGCTTGCTGATTCCCCGCAGCAAATACATCAATAAACTGCCCAGTTTTGCCATTGTAGCGGAGAATTTGGTCAGTCAAAAAACTGCTAACATAAAAATTACCATCCGGGCCAAAAGCTAAACCATAAGGACGAGACAATCCCCCGGTTTCATCATTACTGGTATTCGGATTGTCTCCAACAAATTTGTCAATAAATGTACCAGTAACTCCATCATATCGCAATACGGCAGACGCTCCCGCTTCTCCCGATTTCCCTGGTTTGTCACCGCTAGCAATGTAAATATCGGACTTGCCATCCCCGTTGCCATCAGGGCCAAAGATGACTGTATCTGGCTTGGACAAACCGCCACTTGCTGCGGGAATAAATTCGTCGATAAAATTACCAGTTTTACCATCAAATTGCACTATGTTATCTCCCCTAGTATTGCCAACCAGGAAAGTTCCTTGAGGGTTATTGGGTTGAGTGCGGGTAACTTTGCTGGTGCGGTTGTAGGGTAAGCTTTGGCTTGGCAAAACGTTCAAATTAATCTTGATTTCGGCCAGCGCCGGATTTTCGTTCAGGATATCTTGGGTCAATTTTTTATTGACAATTTCCCAAAAATCTGTTTCGTTCGGATAGTTGGTTAAAAACCGATCGATGCCTTTGTAAATTGGCACAAAATCGAGATATTCAGACTGGGTAATTCCCGGCTTATACTGGTAATTGACATCGAGATTGAGCTTGTTTAATCCTTGGTGATTAATTGCATAGTCTTTGAAAGAAAAATCAAAATCTTCTTGGATTTTGCCTGATTGACTACGAAAAACTGTGCTGGCGCGATCGTAGGGCAATCTATCTGTTGGCAAAATCTCCAGTTCCAGAATAATATCTGTCAGTGCCGGATTTTCATCTAGCACTTTTTGACTGAGGTTTTTGTTAAGAATTTCCCAAAAATCTGTTTCGTTTGGGTAGTTAACTAGAAAGTTATCAATGCTTTTGTAAATTGGCACAAAATCGGGATATTCTTGTTTGGTAATTCCCGGTTTTAATTCGTAACCAACGTTGATATTTAGGGTGTTTAAACCTTGGTGGTCGATGGTGTAATTCTTAAAGTCGAAAGCCCAGTTTTCTGAAGGGAATGGAGAAGAATTTCTAGATGCAAGTCTCTCTGGATTTTCGCCTGTATCGCTAACGGCAAAATCTATGCCTGTAAGTTCGTCTCGCTGAACTTTACTGCTGGTATCTGGGGCGGATATGAGATTGCGAGCTAATTTCTGACTTTTGTCTGTTGTTTCCAGGATTCCGAAATTGCTAAATTGCTCAAAAAGGTCGATCGCGCCACCAGTCGCAGCATCAGCTAAATCTGGTTTCCGAGTCAAGTGAGAGTTGGTATCAAATAAAACATTTGTTTCGCTGACTGCCATGTTTTTAGTCAGATTTAGGCGATCGAACTTGCGGCCAAATAAGTCAGGAATTTCCGCTGAAAAAACCTGAGTATCTACATGAATTGGGTTTTTTTCAAAAAGTCTTGCTGTATTTAACATAAGCTATTTTCCCACTATCTCCAGAGTAAATTACATAGAGAGTACATCCTGATCTTGTAATAAAAGTGCTAAGTACACCAATTATCATCGACTGATAAAATTAAGGGCGATCGCTTTTTCCCAATCAGCCACAACTGTTGACGGGATTTTTTGATATTAACACGATTGACATATTGCGATCGACCCTAATTTTCCAAAACCTCAACCAAATCTTCGATCATCAAATCGAAGACATCAGCAAGTTTCTGCAAAGCCGTATAGTCCACCGTTGCCATTTTGGGAGCTTGGGCGTATTTTTTAACCGTGCTGTAGGGAATGCCCGTTCTGTCAGAGACTTCTTTGAGCGTCCAACCCTTTTCCTCAGCTAGTTCTCGAACTCGCAACCGAATTAATCCCATTTATGCTTGACAGAAGCTATGCTCATATCTTTTAATATATACAGATACAGCGATCGCCCTCGGACCTCAGAAATCTAGAGCGATCGCCTTTCATTCACCACCCACAAAAGTGGGAAGGATTTTCCTATGATACCAAAACAACCGACATATCGCGATCGAATTCAACCTTGGCATCTAATTCGCCACCTCCCCAACTGTCAGCGGTTAACAGTCGCCCGTTTCAACCGCCGTCGTGATGCCGAATCTTACCTCAATGCACTGCGCCGCTTAATGCCCGCAGTCCCGCATACAATTGTGTTCGTGAATGCGGTGTCTGTGTTGGATGAAAACAGCGTGCCAATTCCGATGCAATTGGCGATCGAAGTTTAATTGTTCAAAAATGGTAAAAACAGGCAAGATGCCTGTTCCACAAATATTAAATTGTCTTGTGGGGTGGGCATCTTGCCCGCCCAATAAACAGGCAAGATGCCTGTTCCACAAATATTCAACTAAACTGTAAATAGACTTAAGTCAAGGAGTCACATCAATGCCATCTCCCTTTCCCGGTATGGACCCGTACTTAGAGCATCCAGAACTCTGGCCCGCCCTACACCACTTACTTATTAGTGAAATTTTCAGGTTTTTATCTCCCCAACTGCGTCCTAAGTATTTCGTGTCGCTGGAAGTGAGAATGTATGAAACGGCTGACGAAGATTTATCAATTGGCATTCCTGATATAAATGTAATCCAGCCGCAGACTGCCACCGAATTAATCACATCAAACGTAGCAGTTGCAGTGCGGCCGACACAACCATTAACAGTAACTATTCCCATGCCATACACGGTTCGGGAAAGCTATTTAGAAATTAGAGAAAGGGGGGAAAAAAAATTAATCACAGTTATTGAAATCCTCTCACCTACGAATTTTGGTGTGTCGGGGAAATCGCCGTCCCAAAGCCGATTTGTACGCTTTTAATGTGCAGAACTCGATGCCCGCTTTTCCTCTGCCATTGCGATCGGGCGATACTGAACCTGTCATCAATTTGCAGGAATTATTCACTCAAATATACGATATCGCAAGTTATGACCTCAAAATAAATTATCGCAACTGGGAAGTCATACCAGCACTGTCAGAGGCGGATACAATTTGGGCAGATGGCTTGTTGCGCGATCGGGGATTGCGAGATTGATTTGGCATCAAATTTCAGCCACATAGTCAATGATAGCTTCTTCCACAGTCATTTTTTTTGCTCCTAGCGACTCTTTGACTTCTCAGCTAAATATCTGGATTTTGCATCAACCGCTGTTTCAAACGGGCTGGATCTCCCCGATCGACCACTTGACCCTTTTCCAACAAAAAAGCCCCATCACAATAATTTAACTCATCCAAACGATGAGTCACCCACAAAGCCGTAATCCCGCGATTTTTCACCAACCGTTGCACAGCAGCCACCAAATCCAACTGCGAATCAGGATCTAACAAAGCCGTCGGTTCATCTAATAATAGAATTTCACAGTGACGCGCGATCGCACCAGCAAGAGCAATCCGCTGCTTCTGGCCACCACTCAAAGCATAAATCGGCCGCCGCTGCAAATCCAGTAAATTCACAGCCTCCAAAGCCTCAGCCACCCTCTGGCGCACCTGAAGATTAGAAAGCTTTTCCTCCACCAAACCAAAAGCCACATCCGCACCCACCGTGGGCATCACCAATTGATGATCCGGGTTTTGGAACACAAAACCCACCCGTCCACACAAATCAACTTCCCCCGACTGGGGGTGCAGCAGCCCCGCCATCAGCCTCAGCAGCGTAGATTTGCCACTACCATTAGTACCCAAAAGCATCCAAAACTGGCCCTTTGGTACATCCAGAGAGCAATTTTGCAAAACGCGATCGCCCGACGGCCAGCAAAAACTCAAATCATGCACAGCAACCGCGGGCTGACTCATCTCGCCACCAACACCCCCAGCCCTCATTCTGCTACGGCCATCGAGACAAAACCTGGGGATCTTCCTGTAGATGAAGCCCCCGATTTCTGAGAAATCACCACCCCAGAAATCTCGCTGCTGAGTACAGCCACCTTTTTCTCAGGATTTTTCTCACAGGTGAGTTCCAAAATGTGCGGCTGCGAGTTACGAATCGCCTCTACAACCTGCTGGTAAACAGCTTCAGCGTCCTCCGCCGACTTCCGCTGCACCGAAAGCGATACAGGCGTGTTCTTCACAATCATGTCAATGCTGAACATATAGTCTTAACAATTTAAGTTTGGAGCTCTACCTTCAGTATATATAGCAGAAGTCCCCAGATCCAGGTGAGGAAGATGGGAGATGGGGAGATGGGGAGAGAAAATCCGAAAAAATCTTTAAGAAATACTTGCTCTTGTAAAGAATTACCCCTATAATCGTGATTACGGTAAAGAAAAGTAAAGTCTGTTCATAATCCATCTCATTTTCTGCTAAGCAGCAAGACTTGGAAAATATAGAATAGAAACTTGTCCGTCGTAATTATATCTATTTGGAGATTTGCGTAGTCAGTAACTCAGGGAATCAACGCCACTGAGCTTGTAAGAGCAATCGAGCAAGCTGTACTGACCAGCCTCAGACTTTCGAGGTCTACGTTATTCGGGTCACGACACCCTGTGGATGCGAAGCTAGTCCCCTGCTCTGTCGCTAGTGGTTAAACAGTTCTAAAGTCACTGGAAC
>NZ_JAKJHX010000183.1 GCF_021648855.1 Tychonema litorale BBK16
TAATGACTAATGACTTCTTTTTCCTTTCCGATCGCCGCAATCCAAAAGCCAGATTATCGTAAACTGTTAAATGAGGATAGAGAGCATAATTTTGAAAGACCATCGCAATATCTCGGTCTTTAGGAGGCAAATCATTCACCAGCCGATCGCCTACCCAGATATTACCAGCAGTCAGCGCTTCCAAACCAGCGATCGATCGCAGTAAAGTGCTTTTTCCGCAGCCAGAAGGCCCCACCAACACCATGAACTCCCCATCTTCGATAGTCAGGTTAATCCGCCGCAAAACCGTGTTAGACGTGGAATGAGAGCTATCTGGTGAAGCATTTTCTGCGGTATTAGCCTCTTTTTCCAGTTCTCCTGGGCGGAGTGGAAAACTTTTGTAGATATTTTCTAGTACAACTTTAGCCATCAGACAATTTTAAAATTGGGCATTGGGAATAGGGCATGGGGCATGGGGCATGGGGCATGGGGCATTGGACACTGAGCGCAGTCGAAGTGTCGAAGAACCTTCTTCCTTCTTCGGTTCATCCGTTACATCCGTTACAGAATCCGTTGCCGAACTTCCTTCTTCCTTCTACTGACAACCAATAACTTTGATAATCTTCTCAGCAGGATTGAGGTCAAAAACTCTTTCGCCCGCAGCATCCTTCCCCCAAAAAGCAATAGCATCAATAGTCGATCGCAAAAACCGACCAGTATTAGTTAAAAGTTTGACATCAGAACCAGGAACAGCCCGCAATAGACCAACCAAAGCATCTTTAGGTTCAGCAAAACGGAAAGCTTGAGTACCAATTTCACCACGGTTAGTCAGTCGGACAGAACCTGCGGGCATTCGTTTAGCCCAACCCAACTCCGAAAATAGCACCAAACTGTCATCCGGGTTAACAGTGACACAACCAACCAACTCTTCTTGCTTTCGTAGCCTTGTGGCTTGAGAACCCTGGGCTGTGCGGCCCATTGGCGGCAGTTGTTCGTCATTGACCTCAAACCGGAGGACTCGGCCTCCCGTCGTGGCGATAGCTACTTGTTCGCCGACTTTGGTGAGACTCGCCCAACGTAGTCGATCGTCCTCCTTGAGTTTAACCACAGTGACACCGCGATTAGTCAAATCAGCAAACTCAGAAAGTTGGAGACGCTTAATTTTTCCTTGTTGAGTCAGAGTTACTAAGTCCGTCGCTTCCGAATTTTCAGGTAAAACAAAGTGTGCGACGGTGAGTTCGGAAAAAGTTCGACCGGCACTTTCTTTGGCGGCTGATGGCGAAAGCAAACTGACAATTGGCGTTCCTCGATCGCGCCCACTGCTGGTTGGAATATCTGCGACTTTCAGCGGGTAAGCCTTACCGCTGGGAATTAAGACGACTAAATTGCGATCGGTTTTAGTCTGGGTGGCTGTGACAATAAAATCTTCATTTTTTTCTAAAGCTTGAACCGACTTTTGACTTTTAGCACGAGTGCGGTCGGCAGCCGGCAATCTTCGCACATAATGTTTGTGACTAAACTCAACAATGGTTTCCTCTGCTTCCACCATTGGCAACACCAACTGAGGCGTGGACAATTGTGCGCTTGTCAAGGGTACTACAGATTTGTTTTTGCCAGAAAGTTTTGATTCCTCCTTAGCCCCACGTCCAGCCCCATTCACCAATTTAGTCCGACGCGGGTCATTATATTTGCGTTTGAGCGATCGGAATTCTTTCTTCAAAGCCTTCAAAAACTCATGTCTGTCACCCAACAGCCGATGCAATTCTTGAATTTTCGCCAACAACTCATCCAACTCAGACTGCAAATTTTGCCTTTCCAAACCAGTCAGTCGGCGCATCGGCATCGATAAAATCGCATCAGACTGACTTTCGCTCAAATTGAGCCGAACTTGGAAATTTGCTTTAGCAGTAGTGCCATCAGGAGCATTTCGGAGAATGTCGATCGCGACATCGAGATTATTCAAAGCCAACATCAGCCCTTCGACAATGTGACACCGGCGTTCTGCCGCCACCAACTCGCAATTGTAGCGACGAGTCAGAGTCACTTCCCGAAAATCCAGAAATTCCCGCAAAAGTTGCCTGAGAGTTAACTGTCGGGGTTGTCCGTTGACAATTGCCAACAAAATCGCGCCAAAATTAGTTTGCAAGTCAGTTTGTTGATAAAGACGAGCCAAAACAGTTTCTGGGGCAAATTCCCGTTTGAGTTCTATCACAACTCTAATCCCATCGCGATCGCTTTCATCACGCAAATCAGCAATCCCATCAAGTCTGCCCGCATTTACCAATTCCGCCACCTTTTCAATCCAAGCAGCCTTATTGACCTGAAACGGAAACTCAGTCACCACCAGCGCCGTTTTAGTCTTGATTTTTCGATTGCCAACGACTTCCTCAACCCCAACCACACCCCTCACCGCAATGCTGCCTTTACCCTTCGTGTAGGCATCAACAATGCCCTCTGTAGCGATAATTTCCCCTGCCGTCGGGAAATCCGGCCCCGGAATTAGTTCCATCAACTTCTCATCCGAGAGTTCAGGGTTTTCAATCAAAGCAATTAAACCATCCACCACCTCGCCCAAATTGTGTGGCGGAATATTCGTTGCCATGCCCACAGCAATACCAGTACAGCCATTCAGCAACAGAAAAGGCAACTGAGCCGGCAATACAGTAGGTTCTTGCTGCGAACTGTCAAAATTAGCAGTAAAATCAACAGTGGCATCGCCGACAAACGTTAGCATGGCTTCATGAGCGATCGACGCCAATCTAGTTTCGGTGTAGCGCATGGCAGCAGCCGGATCATTGTCCACCGAACCAAAATTGCCGTGACCCGCAACCAAAGGATAGCGGCTCGAAAACTCTTGAGCCATTCGCACCAAAGCATCGTAAACTGATTGATCGCCGTGGGGGTGATATTTTCCCAAAACATCTCCCACAACCCTGGCACACTTACGGTAGGGGCGGTCTGGAGTCAAGCCGAGTTCGTGCATCGCGTACAAAATTCGGCGGTGAACGGGCTTTAAACCGTCGCGGACATCAGGCAACGCTCGCCCGACGATCACACTCATGGCATATTCAAGATACGATTGCTGCATCTCGGAGTGCAGAGCCGTAGAAATTACTTGCCCGGAAAGTAGGTTTAGTTGTTTAGCCATGAGTCCTTATGTCCGTTAATTCCTGAGTGCGGCGAGTCTGCGTTCCTGAAAGCTTGCCTATCTCAAATGAAAAGGGCATCGCAAAACCGCCAAGCAGGAGAATAAAAATCAAATTAACCTATCAAAGAAGAGTAAGAGTGCCGAAGACTGGCAAAACTTGCTTTTTATCCTCCACTCTTACCCTAACCTCTATGTTGCCTTCAAAGGCGCATAACTTTTATTTAAACAACGATGCTTCGGCGAAGCGATCAGTTGCTCTGCCAAAATCGGTAATGCCTGTTTTACTAAACATTGCTTTATTCTAAGAGCAAGTAGGAAACAAATACTTACCAATACGGGTTTTGCAGAGTTCCCGGCTTATGGCACTAAAAACACTGCACGATTTGACGGGGAAAGCAATCCCCGTGCCTTGTTCCTCTTTGGACTAAAGTCACAAAGATTCTCAACTTCCCATACTAATTTATGAAAACCGTTCTGATTGTAGAGGACGATTTGGTTAACGCCCGTGTCTTTTCCAAAATTCTGACCAAAAGGGGAGGCCTAGCCGTAAAGCACACAGAGAATGTCGAGGAAGTTATGCAGATTGCCTCAAAAGGGGAAGCAGATTTGATCCTAATGGATGTGTCCCTTTCACGCAGTGTGTACCAGGGAAAAGCAGTTGATGGCATCAAAATTACCCAACTACTCAAAGCCGACCCGCAAACAGCATCCTTACCAATTATTTTGGTGACAGCCCATGCGATGGCCGGTGATAGAGAAACATTTCTCGATCAGAGTGGTGCAGATGGCTACATCTCTAAACCCGTAGTAGACCATCAAGAGTTTGTCAACCAAATCAAAGCCCTGCTTCCCAAGGAATAAAGAAAGTTAACCGCCAACTGCGCCCAAGAGTCGAAGGGCTCAGGGCAAACTGTATCGATCGCCCCGACTTAAAGGGCTCAGGATAAACGCCCTGCGTTGGGTTGATTGTTGACCAATAGCCTCCTCCCCCCAGAGCCCACAAGGTGAGTCAGCCAGAACACCGACCATACATGAGAAATGTCTCAAAACTGACCCACCCTACAGTCGCCTTCTAGACATCGAACAGCCTATCTATCTAACTGAAAACCACAGGAATCAAACTATTTTAGGTTTGAGACCTCAGACTTTTGGACTATCCCGTAGTTTAATCCGAAGTCCAATGTCCAAAGTCTAAAATAGTTTGACTTATTACTCAAAACCGAAAACTACTCATCATCCTCATCCTCATAGTCATCGTCGCCGAGATCGAAATCATCATCAGACTCCCCCGCATAATCGCTTGAGAGACCCGCCCCGTTAGCATAGCCCCCAGAGAGAATCGCATCATCATCCACCTCAGCCACAAAATCATCATCCCCAATCTCAACCTCCTCCTCAAAATCATCATCAACCGACTCACTCGGTGCAGCAGGCACACCAAAAGTAGTTTCGATCGTATAAGCACGCCGCGCAGTCCGATCGTCCACCACCCCATTCCCCAGAGAATCCCGAACATCATCATCAAAAAGCGCACCATCCCCCGAAGCATCCGCATTCCCCTGATCCTCATAGGCATTGAAGCCAGTCCCAGCCGGAATCAAACGCCCGATAATCACATTCTCCTTCAGCCCCCGCAGCCAGTCAGACTTACCCTCGATCGCAGCCTCAGTCAAAACCCGCGTCGTCTCCTGGAACGAAGCAGCCGAAATAAAGCTATCAGTATTCAACGAAGCCTTCGTAATTCCCAGCAACACCGGAATATAGTCCGCCGGCGCACCACCAGTAATCGACATCGCCTCATTCACCTGCTCCACCTGGCGCAACTCCACCAACTCCCCAGGCAGCATCGTAGTGTCGCCACCATCCTCCAGCCTCACCTTATTAGTCATCTGTCGCACAATCACCTCAATGTGCTTATCCGAAATATCCACACCCTGAGACTGATACACCGCCTGCACCTCATTCACCAACAAAGTCTGCACCTGTTGGAAACTCTCCAAAGCAGCCTCATAAGTCGGTTTCCGCTCCTTCAGCACATGGAAATAAACCTCCAGAATCTCATGAGGATTCGCCGGCCCATCCGTCAAAGCCTCCGCCGCTCCCACACGCTGTCCATCAGAAATAATTGGATTCTGACCAGGCAACAAAGGATACTCCTCAATCCGCCCATCATCCTCAACAACCCTGAGCTCCACAATATCCCCATCAGCCTCCACCTGAGCCACCCCAGGACGTTTTGCCAAAATACAAGCCTCCTTCGGTTTCCGAGCCTCCAGTAGCTCCTCAATCCGTGGCAAACCCTGAATAATGTCCCCAGTCTTCGCTCGCTCAAACACCAAAATCACCAAATTGTCCCCGCGTTGCACCAAATCCCCATCATCCACATGGAGCACAGCCCCCGCAGAAACCCGATAAGGCCGAGCAATCCGCAACATCACCCTCGCAGACCCCCCCAGCAACGCCGGAGCAATAACCTTCACCACCTGACCCGACTCCTCCAAAAAGACCCCAGGCGCAATCTCAGTACCAGCCACCAACAACTCACCCGGACTCACATCAGGAACCCCAGCCACATCAATAGTGATAGCATCCACATCCCGCATCACCAACAACCGACGCACAGGCTCACCCGGTTTCTCGCGGATACCCCGGACAATCCCAGCCTCCTTACACAAAATCTCCGTCCGCGCCACCACAGCACCAGGAGCAATTTCCTGACCATCCTCCACCAACAACCTCGTATTCGTGCTCCCCTGAGTCGGGTCAGCCGACACATCCCGACGCAGAGCCAGAGTTTCCAAAATGACCAACTGCAAACGTAGAGGCACCGACTCAGGTGCAGCATCTTCATCCAAGGTAGCCAGAGAACCACCCGCGATCGCCACACCCTCCGTCCAAGCAGGCCCCGAACCATCAGCCCCAAAAGCCATAGCCTCATCCCCATCC
>NZ_JAKJHX010000184.1 GCF_021648855.1 Tychonema litorale BBK16
TATCGGTACGATCGACTGATTGTCGGCTCGATCGCCTGATTATCGGCTCGATCGCTTGATTGTCGGTATGATTGAATCAATGACGTGGCGATCGACTAACTCACTCTTTTAAGATACAAGGGGCGGGTTCACCCATATTTATGCTGAAAAAGCAGAGGATTTATAAACCCGCCCCCACCCACCCATTAGAGAGGTGCGGATCCATGAAATTGTCAATATTTAGTGAGGAATTTTTCATGGATCCGCACCCTACGACTCAAGGTGCGATTTATCTCGATCGATACCGACAACAATTATAGCCTTTCTCAAAAAGATCAGGTATGAGTGACAGTTTATATAACTAATTAAACCAAGAGGGCCCAAGCCCAAAAACGTACCTCATCTTTCTGAGAACCGCTATATAAGTTATTTGCGGTTAAGTTTCCAAAGTAACCAACTGAGCAATTTCAGAAGTCTGAAAACCCAAAGCCATCGGCTTTACCGCATTAGAAATAACTTGCACGTCGTACAATTCAGTAACCAATCCCTCCCACTTCAACCAACGCACGATCGCCCCCGAATTCAAATCAATAACCATCATGCCGCAACGCGGTTCAACATCTTTTTGTGCCAACAACTCATCCAACTCCAAACCGCTAAAAGTATTGTCACCGCCCCGAGGTTTGGAAAGTCCAACAATCGCCCAATTTTGCCAAAAAGCCAAACCCCGCAAATAACCCGGACAAAATGCGATCGCCTCAAATTTCCCAGTAGCTAAATCCACATATCCAAACTCACCCCTGCCCGAATTTAACAACCACAATTTATCTCGATACCAGCGAGGCGAATGCGGCATCGACAATCCCGTAACAACAATCTCATTAGACGGAACATCAATAACTATACCGCCATTTTTCCGCCGATCGCGCCAACCATCAATTGCATCCGATCGACTTACAGCAGTAACGTATTTCGCCTCTCCATCCACCATCGCTAAACCGTTAAGGTGACACCGATCTTCATTGATATATTGCGAAATAAACGGCGGTTTCCACAAAGGCTTGCAACTGTGCCGATCGCTCACCGTAGCGATACAATTAAACAGAGTGCTGATAAAGATAATGCGATCGCGCTTATCGACAGCAATATCGTGAATGTCGATATCTCCTGTAGTGTAAGCAATTCTCGGGACGTAAAGGCGATCGCCACCTTGGTATAAATTGCCGGATTCCAAAACATTGTTTAACACCCAGAGTTGGTATTTGGAACTGAGATAAAACCGATCGCCCGTACAGTAAAGCCCCATCGCGCGATCGAAGATCCGCCAATGAATTGAGATTCTGTCAGTTTCTGCCCCGGCACCGATTAAGATTAACCTGCTAGTTTGATAGGTTGTGCAAGCAATGCTAAATTTTTGTTCTTGCAACCACAGCGGAAAATCGCGATCGGCAATTACCGAAATTTCTTCTGAATTCGCGTTCGATCGATCTATCATTAGATCCGGCCGGGGTGGGTTTAATATATTCTCGATTTGTGGCGAAGATTGCGGCGAACCCGCCCCTACAATATCGCTGCCTGTACTCGTATTTATTTGACCGTTTTGTCCGGTTTTTGCTGCATTTGAATTAGGGTTCGATCGCTCTATTGTTAGATCCGGCCGGGGCGGGTTTAATATATTCTCGATTTGGGGCGAAGATTTCGGCGAACCCGCCCCTACAATATCGCTGTCTGGACTTGTATTTATTTGACCGTTTTGTCCGGTTTTTGCTGCATTTATTTGTGTTTTTATTTCACCATTTGACGATTTTATCGCATTATTGGATAGGAGATTTATGCTGTTTTTTGGTGCTGTTTCCTGCGGATTTTCTTCAGTTGGCTCTATTTGGATGGCTGCGGGGGGTAAGTGCGATCGAAACCTTTCCCAAACCTGCAAATAAGCTGATTCTATATGCCTGACAGTTCGCGGAGTATCGAACAGCGGAAATTGGCGGCGGTTTTCGTACAGGTAATCTTTTAACTGCTGCAATTCTTGCGGGTTAGTTGCTAAATGAATTGCCAATTGTTCGTATTCTGCCAAATTATTAACTATCAATTCGGGCAAATTAACAGCCTCCAACAAACTCGCACCAACCCGCGCTGCAAAAGTTTCGCCGGGACAAGTAATAAACGGAATTCCCATCCACAAAGCATCGCTACCTGTCGTGTGGGCGTTGCAATACAAAGTATCGAGAAATAAATCGATCCAAACGTGCCGCGCCAGGTGTTCTTCTTGCAACAATCTCGCACCAAAAATCAGGCGATTCGGATCGATTCCCCGCAATTGCGCCTCATTTTTTAGATTCTGCGTTGCTTCGGGATTGCATTCCAACAGCCACAGCACACTGTTAGGTACTTGCTGCAAAATTCGCATCCAAACATCAAACATTACAGGCTCGATTTTGCGACTGTAATTGAAACAGCCGAAAACAAACGCATCTTCGGGCAAGCCATATTTTGCTTTGGGATTTTGCTGCTTGACTTGCGGATTTTCGGCCGGACAAACTCGCCGATAGTTGTTAATCTGATAGCTGTCGGGCAAGCAGATGAATTTTTCACTAAAGAATTCGGCGAGGTGCGGCGGCGTGACTGTATTGTCTGTGATGATGTAATCGATATAATCGGCACCCATCGTGCTCGCGTAAGTTAGGTAATTAATTTGAATCGGTGCGGGGCGCATTGCTAAGATTCCGGGGTTGGAATGCTGCGTGTATGCCCCCATATCGACGAGAATGTGATGCCGATCGCTGTAAATTTTTTCGGCTGCTGCTGCGGTTGTTAGACCTCGCAAATCAATGAATTTATCGCTGTCTGCTTCGATTTTTTGACGCTCGAAACTGCCGTCGTTGGGGCCGAGGGAGTAGGTGAAGATTTCAAAGCGAGTTCGATCGTGCAGCGCGAACAATTCGAGCATTAAATGGGTTAAAGCGTGTTTGTAAAAATCGCCGGCGATGTAGCCGATTCGCAGTTTTTGGGGTGTTGCGTCGGGGGAAACATGAGGCGGCAAGTAATTTTGAGGAATTTTACTGCTAATAAATTTTGCATAGTAACGGGCGATCGCGAAAATGCGATCGGGCCCGAAGGGCGAGAACATAATAAAGTCAAAAACCGAGAAGTCTTGCAAGTTATCTTGTTCAATTAAACTGATGCCGATTTGCCACATTTTTTCGAGAGCGGCTGTTAAATGCTCCCAGCGACAAACCCACTGATTGATTTTCACTAAAGCGGACATCGCATTGATGTTAGTCGGATCGAGTTGCAAGACTTTTTGATAGTTTGCTGCCGCTTCAGCATACTGTTCGCAGAGAAATTGAATTCTAGCTAAATTTCCCAAATACGCGATCGAATCCGGTTGAATCTCTGCTGCTTTTTGATAGGCAATTTTGGCTGCTTCTCCCTTGTACTGTTTTTCAAGCAAGCTGCCCAAACTATTGTAGGCGATCGCGTAATTGGGATTGTAAGTAATCGCTTGTTGGTAGGTGGCGATCGCCCCTTCAATATCCCCGATATTTTCCAAACATACGCCTAAATTGTACCAAGCTTGCGAGTAGCGCTGTTCGCAATTTAAGGCTTGGCGGTAACGGGCGATCGCGCTTTGCCATTCTTGTTTGACTAATTTAGCATTCCCCAGTTGGAAGTAGGCGGGTGCGTAATCGGGTTGTTGGGCGATTATCTGCTGGTATTCTTTTTGGGCGCCTTCCCAGTTGCCTTGTTTTTGGAGGGTGAGGGCGCGATCGTACATAGTTTCGGGAGAAGCTCGATCGGACATTTATATAACCTCCAGAATGACTGCTATAGCAGTCATAAATCATTTGTAAATTTTTTACCCCACCCCAACCCTCCCCTTATAAAGGGGAGGGGGCAAGAGATTTACAGATCGTGTGCGATCGCTATATCTATGTTGTACAGCATTTACGCATTAAGAGCGCAGATAACAGGAATTATATCGAATCCCGATCGAACATCCCCTTTATCGATCGACCGTTGCAACCGCTGCTTTCTCAAACAGAGTCCGCCCCTGGATGCTTAAGAATAAAGGGGGGGTCAAAAGCTTTATTCAGTGAGGAGTTGGCGAATCCTTAGGGAAATCTGCTTAAGTTGAGATGTTAGATTGCTTAACTTGTGAGGCGCGATCGCGATTATTTTCTCAATGTAAAGTTTATGTAAAGTTTCAATTTTTTGGTGGCATCTCCAATAAAAATGTGCGTATAATAGTTCTAAATTTTCTGTATAGTTCGCTAGTGCATCTCATCGACTATATGCATTCCCCTACTAGATGGGTAAGAGCAGTCAGTAACAGCTAACAGCCTGCCTCAGATTCGAGGAATGGCTTTGCTTGGCTGGCAATTCGATCGAGATCGAACCCGCGCTTTCACGGGCGATCGCACCGCTTGCGATCCGGCTGTGAAAAGAGCGCAACTTGACATCTGCGAAGGCAGAACGAGGGGTTTTTGCGCTCATTTTTCGCAAACAACAGCGAGTGCTAAGTGTCAGGAAATTTTGATTTTAAGGTGTCACCTAGCAAAACACAGACAATCGTCGGGATTAAGCAATCCGGCGAGAACTGCTAACAAAAACCGCAAATTACCTTACAGAAATACCGACAAATGAAAACCCTAACTCAAATTAACTATCCCAAGCAAAAACAGTGGCAGTCCGATGTTGCAGCGAGCCAAAAGCCAACAGAAATTGCGATCGTAGACTCCGCGATACCGGACTTTGAAAGCTTGCACCAAGGCATCAAGCCCTCGATAGCAACCTACAGCCTCGACAGCCAAACCGATGGTGCAGCACAAATAACCAAAATCTTAGGCAAACACGCAAATATCCAAACCCTACACATCATCTCGCACGGTAGTCCCGGCAGCCTTTATTTAGGAACAACAGAACTAAATCACAGCAACATCGAAAACTACCGCCAGCAGTTGCAACAGTGGCGCAGAGCCCTGAGCGATCGTGCGAACATCATATTATATGGATGCAACGCAGCCTCCGGGGAAGCAGGCCGTCAATTCCTGACTCAACTCCACCAACTCACCGGGGCGAACATCGCCGCCAACGAGGGCCCGACAGGCAACAGGGTGCTGGGCGGCACCTGGGACATCCCCCAACTGAGCCCTCCATCGCCCCACAAGCCCAAACTGGCGCTGACAGAAACCGCCCTCAAAACCTACAGCGGCGTACTCGGCTTCGCCACCCAAGTTACCTTCGCTACTGGCACTTACCCCAGCTCCGTCAGCATCGGCGACTTCAACGGCGACGGCAAACCCGACTTAGCTGTGCCGAACAGAGACAGCACCGCCAGTATCCTGCTCAACACAACTACAACAGGAGCCGCCACTCCCACTTTCGCCACCCAAGTCACCTTCACTGCTGGCACTGCTCCCTTATCCACCAGCATCGGCGACTTCAACGGCGACGGCAAACCGGACTTAGCTGTGGCCAACGATTTCAGCAACGACGCCAGTATCCTGCTCAACACAACTACAACAGGAGCCACCACTCGCACTTTCGCCACCCAAGTTACCTTCGCTACTGGCACTGGTCCCTTCTCCGTCAGCATCGGCGACTTCAACGGCGACGGCAAACCCGACTTAGCTGTGGTGAACGGAAACAGCGACGACGCCAGTATCCTGCTCAACACAACTACAACAGGAGCCACCACTCCCACTTTCGCCACCCAAGTTACCTTCGCTACTGGCGATCGTCCCTTCTCCGTCAGCATCGGCGACTTCAACGGCGACGGCAAACCCGACTTAGCTGTGG
>NZ_JAKJHX010000185.1 GCF_021648855.1 Tychonema litorale BBK16
TGAAAGAGTTGGGTTTCCCAAAGCCTCAACCCAACCTACACTATGTACATTTTATTTTTAATTCGCCAACAGTCTCTTGATATCATTGAGCGTAGTCGAAATCTCCAGGTCAAAAAAAGGTTGGCTGCAATCTTACAGCCAACCACCTATTTATCGGTCATAGATTTGCTCAAACAGCAAAACTATCTGACAATGTTCGGAAATGTATAACCAACGCCGAGTAACAGTCCCACTTCAGCACCGTCCAGAAAACCAATATTCAGGCCGGCGGTAGCTGTAAAATTACTCGACAGCGGCACATCTACACCACCCGAAATCAGGAACCCAAAATGGCTGTCATCTCCCGTAGAAAATGCCACGCCAGCACCTGCATAAGGAGCAGCAGTAATCACAAAATCATCGCTGACTTCCACTGCATTTTGAGATACAAAGTCGTAAGTAACGGGAATCAAAACAGTTACGTTGTCGCGGAACAAAACAGTCGGTCTCACCGAGAAATTACTCGTCAAACCAATTTTGCTGATAATCGCAAAGGAACTGTCGCCCAAGGCTGTATCTCCGCCAAAACCGAGATTACCGCCAATCCCGATGTAGCTGGGGCCAGAACGGGTTGAGCGTCCGGGTCTGACTTTATTGTCTTGAGCCACTTTTTGAGTTGGCGCTGAGGCAGTTTCCGATTTTGCTACAGTTGTCGGTTCGTTTGTCAAGGCTGATGCCGAAGTGCTGACAGGATTGCTTAAGACTTCTTGTGCTGTCTTGACTTCTTTTTCAGTATTGGCTGCTGTCAGTTCGGAGTTATCGCGCGCAACAGTTGCTGTGGCTCGATCGCGATCGGCAACAATTTTCACACTTGGCTGCACTTTAACGCTACCATCAGCAATGGTAGTCGCTGCTTCCGAGTTTTTAGTCTCAGCAACAATTGATGTATTTTCAGTTCCAGCAATTTCGGAATTTGCGATATCAGACTTTTCTGGTGCGACAACAGATGCTTGCAAGTTGGTGGCTGGTTGCGAAGCCACTGCTTCTGCTGCTAACCCAGATTGGACTGCGGGATCTAGTTCTAGCGCACTTATAGAATCAATTTGTGTATTAGCAGTTGCTTCTGCATTGGCTTCAGGGGCTTTTGTTGTAGCAGTATCCGAAAGTCCAGCCAGGTTTTGAGATTGCAAACTGGTAGTTGTAGCCACATCTGACAAGTTGCCAGTTTCAGCTTTCACAGACAGGGCGGTGCAGCAAACAGCCAAGGCTGCAAGATTCACTAAAGCGAAAGTAGACTTGGAAAATAGATTATTCACAAATTCTCCTTAATCAATGGTTTGTTAAAAGTGTATCAGAGCTACTGTCGAGAGCTTTGTTTAAACTTGACATAAATTTGAGTAGTGTTGTTCCTACCTTGTCACTCAAGCGTTCAACATATACGCTTAACGCGGTAAATCTAGGAATTCATCCAAATCTACTGTGTATGGCATAATCAGGCATGGCTCCAAGCTCGAAAAATTTGAAGGTGTCCCTTTTTGGATTCAAGAATCCTTGCACGTTCACGCCCAGAAGTGTCAAATAATTTAATCTCAATCTAATTTTTATGAGTAAAGTTTTAGTTATATTAGGCGAATTGAGCGATCGCGACATCGACTGGATGGTTGCCAACGGCAAGCGCACCAAACTCCAGCCCGGCACCACACTGATCGCCGAAGGTCAACCCTTAGATGCACTCTACATAGTGCTGGATGGCACTTTGAGCGTATTTGTATCAGCTTTAGGTCATAAAGAAATTGGGACAATTATTTCCGGGGAAGTATTGGGCGAAATGTCTTTCGTAGACGGGAGACTTCCCTCAGCTAGCGTCACAGCCCTTGAAGAATGCTTAATCCTATCAATTTCTAGGCGTCTGCTCACTGAGAAACTGGAACAAGATGTGCTGTTTTCTCTGCGGTTTTATCGGGCGATTACCAAATTTTTGTCATCGAGATTGCGCGGTACTGTGAAGCGTTTCGGTGAAGAGAGTGATGATTTAGTATATCAACAACCAGACGATGAACGCCCGATCTCTAAAACTTTGGAAAATCCTGATTTGGCTCAATCTAGATTTCAATTGCTATTGGAGCGTTTAAAAGGAAATTGATGGAATGGGGAATTGGGAATTGGGAATGGGGAATGGGGAATTGGGAATTGGGCATAGGGCATAGGGCATTAGTTAGTGGTTATTTGTTAGTGGTTAATTGTCAATAATGCCCAATTCCAATTCCCCAATTCCAATTCCCCATACCCAATTTGATATTAAAAAACGTATTTTTCTGCAACACGCCAGTAGCGGGAAAAACGCTTTAAATCAATGTAACCATCGTAGCGCACAAAGGATTCTGGGGGCAAAACTTCTACTGGGATCGATCGCGTAATTTCCCGACAAGTATCCTGAAACCGAGGACTCGGACTTTCTGCTGTCACCACTTGATTAGCCCCAGATTCTTTAGCAAAAGCGATAATTTCCGTAGCAACATCGCCACGCCGAATCACTACTGGCAACTCCAGCAAACATTCGTAAATAAATACCATCCGTTTAAGACTTAACTGCCATTCATCTATTAGCGCATCATCCCAAACCCAAATCGCCTTAGCTTCGGGGTGCGCTTGGAAAGCAGGGCCTTCGGGACTCAGACAGTCGCCGTGTAACCAAATAATTGGATTGTTCATAATGGAAATGGGAAATGGGCATTGGGCATTGGGCATTTGGCATTGTTGAATGTTAACAAATAACCAATAACAAATCACAAATCAACGACCTTTTTTCTGACGATTCCAACTTTTAGAGCCGCCGCTGCGATCGACCTTTTCTCCCAAAGGAAATAACTTCGCTTCCAACTGTTCGTAACTTCCCTCAAAATCGCATTGTCCATAAAGAGCACAATCGCGACAATAAACCGCCTTAGTATAACGCTCCAAATTCTCCCGATTAAAAAAGTAAGCCTTGTGACTAAAAGTGCTCGCCACCCATTGCCAAGAAAGATTATTACTCGCCGGATCTCCATCTAGCAAATGTGCCAAAAACCAGCGAGCTCCCGTTTGCCAACGCACTTTACGCCAGTGTACGAGATAAGCAGCCATCCACATCCTCTGGTGATTGTGCAAATAACCAGTTTCCTGCAATTCGCGACTAAAACTGTCGATGCAAACCAAACCAGTCGTCCCCTCAATGATATCTTCCGGCATAGTTTCGCCGTATTGTGAAGCAGTATAACCAGTTTTGTAGAGTTCCTGGTCTTGCCAAATACCGTTTCCCAATTCTGCATAAAGTCGTTGCCAATAATCTCGCCAACCCAACTCGTTGACAAGTTTTACTGCATCTTCTTGGTGTAGCACCTTTGTCAGTACGAAATCCCGCACTTCTGCAAGGCTCAAAACACCGTAACGTAAATATGGCGACAACCTAGTTACCGCGCCGTTGAGGAAGTTGCGGGTTGAGCTGTACTTGGCGGGATCGACTTGTTGTAGCGCTGTTTCGGCGGCTTTGCGCCCGCCTAGGGTGGGGGATACGTGACTGTCCCTAGCCTCGGCTTCTGGGAACTGTTGGCGCAGGTAGGTAATTAATTCTTCGCGATCGGCAAATTCTCGCTTCATGTCGTGAGTCATTTTTTCTTAAGCGCCTGTTATTGTTCCTTTATGTTAAAGCTATAGACTCAAGGTTAAATATCATAGCAAAATCTCATGGCAACTTTTCCGACGGGCGCTAATGCGATCGCCACCTCAACTAAACAACTGGAAAATAGCGCAGAAATTCAAGAGTTCGATCGAGCCATGATGCGCCGCTGCATAGAATTAGCCCGCCGCGCTCTTGGCAAAACTGCTCCTAATCCCCTCGTCGGTTCAGTCATTGTTCGTGACGGCAAAATTGTCGGCGAAGGATTTCACCCCGGTGCAGGCCAACCTCACGCCGAAGTTTTTGCACTCCGGGAAGCGGGGGAACTGGCCGCCGGAGCGACGGTTTATGTGAGTCTGGAACCATGTAATCACTATGGACGGACTCCTCCCTGTACCGAAGCTTTAATTAAGGCAAAGGTGGCAAAAGTAGTAGCTGGCATGGTCGATCCGAATCCTTTGGTAGCTGGTACAGGACTGGCCCGATTGCGAGAAGCTGGGATTGAAGTTGTGGCGGGGGTAGAAGGCGAAGCTTGTCAAAAACTGAACGAGGGTTTTGTACACCGGATTTTGTATCGCCGACCTTTGGGAATTTTGAAATATGCGATGACTTTAGACGGTAAAATTGCTACAAGTAGCGGTCACAGCGCTTGGGTAACAGGCGAGGAGGCTCGGAGTGAAGTACACAGTGTGCGTGTCGGCTGTGATGCGGTGATTGTGGGGGGAAATACGGTGCGTCTGGATAATCCCCAACTGACGAGCCATCAA
This sequence comes from Tychonema litorale BBK16, assembly GCF_021648855.1. Taxonomy (GTDB): domain Bacteria; phylum Cyanobacteriota; class Cyanobacteriia; order Cyanobacteriales; family Microcoleaceae; genus Microcoleus. The sequence continues at coordinate 4,402 of NZ_JAKJHX010000185.1, forward strand.
CCTAATAGCAATAATCCCCTGAGAGTGGTGATGAGTCGCTCTCTGGATTTGCCAAAGTCGGCTCGTTTGTGGGAAACCTCTGCTGCACCTACTTTGGTGTTGACTGAGCCTGGGGTTAATCGGGAATTTCAAGCATTTTTGATAGCAAAAGGGGTGGAAGTTGTGGAGTTGTCGCCGCTCACACCGGCGAATGTTATGGCTTATTTGTACGATCGATCTTTTCTTTCTGTACTGTGGGAGTGTGGTGGTACTCTGGCGGCAAAAGCAATTGCTGACGGTGCGGTACAGAAAATTATGGCTTTTATTGCTCCTAAAATTGTCGGAGGCTCAAAGGCTCCAACTCCTGTGGGAGATTTGGGGTTTGCCAAAATGACTGATGCTTTAGTTTTAGAGCGAGTTTCTTGGCGCACGGTGGGTACAGACTGTTTGATGGAAGGCTATTTGAAAAGTAAAGATTGAAAGTTAAAAAAATCAATCAAATCTATCTTTTTAGTTTTAATTTTTTAACTTGTAAGTGCTTCTATGGTTGAAATTTTGATTTGGAGTTTGATGGTTGGCAGTCTGGGTTTAGAGTCTGTGATCGTGGGTAATTTTGTGAACCGCGAGCAATTGACGAGGGGGCAAAAAAACGATGATGAGGAGGAAGTTTTGACTCGGTACGATTCTCAAGAAGGAAACTTAGCTGGGCGGGATAGTTCGCAATCAACCAGCAATTTCATAGCTGATGGTATGATTGTGGAATATAAAATTGTGCGGGCTAGCAGCGATGTATTTCGGAATCCTGCTATTTTTCAAAAGCTGTGTCGAGAAGAGGCGGAATTTGGCTGGATAATGCTAGAAAAGCTGGATGATAGGCGGGTGAGGTTCAAACGCCCGATCGCACTTCGGGATATCCAGAGGCCAGATTTACCACCGTTTGACCCTTATCGCACTCATTATGGCCCGATGTTGAATCGGATCAATCTGGCTGGTGCGATCGTATTTCTGAGTGCGATGTTACTTCCTGCTGTTTTGGGCTATGCTTTGGTGTCTACTACTCTAATGAGAAGTCGCTCTAATATGCCTCTGGCTCCTATTCAATCTATGCCTTCTCCGGAAGCTCCAGAAAATACTAATTAGGGAATTGGGAATTGGGAATCGGGAATTGGGCATAGGGAATTGGTAATTGGTGATCAATTATAGCAACCCCCAAAGTAGTTAGAATATTTAGGATCACTGAGCGTAGTCGAAGTGTCTTAACAACCTTGGGGATTACTCCTATAATAGTTAGTCGTTAGGAGTTTTTTAACAAATTTCCAATTCCCAATTCCCAATTCCCCATTACCAATTCCCAATTCCCAATTCCCAATTCCCAATTCCCAATTCCCAATTCCC
>NZ_JAKJHX010000186.1 GCF_021648855.1 Tychonema litorale BBK16
TCAAACTATTCTTTTTTCTAGGTTCAGCGCGCGTTTCGGTGAATCGCTTCTCTTCTGGCGCTTTATTAATATACTTACTTACCCAGTTCTTGTCAAGCGTTTTGGCAAAGTATTTTTTACCTTGTTTGAAGCCTATATAGCGCAAGGGTTTCGGTTTTTGGCTCTGGCTCCGACATCCGCTGGCTGATGCCTCTTTTCAGGAAGGGGTCTTTTTTTTTGGACCAAGGTGGGTTTTTTGGCGGAGATTTTTAGCACATCGGTAGAATGTCTATACACGATGTCGGTGTCTTATATATAGATGTTCGATCGCAACAACTCTTTCTCTACCTATGGGAACCACGATATACATTGAGTCGCACGACTGATCGAGCTTTAGTGCTGGTCTTCGGTTTGTCCCTAAACACCTATATCTAAGAAGTGCAGGTGACTACCTTCATCTGTATTGGTCGCAATCGCCAAGCCTTTATTTCCCCAAGGGACGATCGCCTTGGGTGCAGCAGGGCCACTAAAATTCCCTATTTGAATTCCTTGATTGTTTAACACCACCATCTGACCCCCAACATCCGCCAACACCCATCCCCAATTAGCAACACAAGCAGACACAGGGAAACTTTCAAGGGGAATTCGCGCTACCTTGAGTGGCCACAATTTCATCAACAACACAGCCGCTTTACCGCCTTGGGGAATTCCCAATAAAGTATAGGGTTCGGGGGTCAGTAGCACCTGGCCGACGGTCGCCGATAACCGCACAGCACCAACTGCTGTGCCACGACGAGTGTAAACTCTGAAAGTAGTTTGGGGATTTTTTTGTTCGTTGTCTGGCCAAATTACCAAGACGTGTCGCCGATCCAAAAACATTAATTCTGGCAAATAGTGTTCTGGTAAGGGGACAGTAGCGATCGGCTTGAGGGCTTGTTCCCGATCGCCCGCAGTGCTGTTTGTAGCCAAAGAATAAAAGCGCAGTTCGCCTGGAACAGCGACAGTCAACCAGCGCCCGTCACTGTCAATAGCAGCTTTACAAGCATCTGGCCCTTGCCTGAGACCTAAATCCAACAAGCACTGAGGCTCCCAAGATCGATCGTTGAGCCAGTAAAGTTTTTGAGAAGAAAGGACACAGCAGCCGTGAGATGTTGGCAAAATTCCCCGCACTGTTTCCGGTATTGATACAGAAACTTGGGTTTCTACCGTAAGTAGCTGATTTCCAGGCCCAGACCACACCTTTACCTCTGTACCCGCAGCAGCGTAGAGATAGGTTTCATTAGCAACTAAAACAGTCAGTGGTGCAGGAAGTATCAGTGGCTTTGGCTGCGAAAGCGAGTAACCTACAGTCTGAAGTAGATTACTCGCTTTCGCAGATGTTCTTTCGTCTTCGACTTCCAGCTCAGACTCTGTTTCAGACTTCAGACTTTTGGGTTCCTTCGTTTCTTGGTTTTCCCAAGGAATAATCCAGTCGCCCAATTGCCTGACAGTGGGGTCGTACATTACCAGCCGCAGAGCTTGAGCCATTTGCGAAGCGCTGACAAAGCGACGGGCTGGCAATTTTTCCAAAGATTTTTTGACTATTGCTTGCAAAGGCTCAGGAATGGCATCAGGAAGTTGCAAACGTTGATTCAGGTGCGCCCACCTCAAGTCTCCTGGTGTTCCACCAAAAGGCCGATAGCCCATTAGCAACTCAAACAACAGAATTCCCACGGCATATATATCTGACATGGGAGAGTAAAGACCATAAAACCGCTCTGGAGCCATGTAAGCGGGGGAGCCTACGGTAGCGTCAGGAGAAATTTCTTGATGCAGACGAGTGGTACCGATTTCTGGAAGTCGGCGCGCGATGCCAAAGTCCGACAGCCGGGGAGACCAACCTTTCGAGCCTAAAGTTAGGAGGATATTTTCAGGTTTGATGTCGCAGTGAACTACGCCTCGACGGTGAGCGTAGTCTAATCCGGCTAGCACTCCCATAATGAGCTGCAAACCTTCGAGCAGTCTTAAGGGGCGGTCTTGTTTGAGCAGGTTGCGAAGGGTTCCTCCCTCGCAGTAGTCCATAACTAAGTATCTGCCTGTAGCTGTGTGTTCTAGGGCTCGGCAGGTGACAATGTTGGGATGCTGTAAGGTAATCAGGAACCACAGCTCTCGCAAGAATTCGCTAGTTGGGGCTTTTTGATGGCTGAGTTCTTTGAGGGCTACGAGTTGGCTGGTGAGGCGGGAGTCGTTGGCGGGAGTTTCTCGAACGCTGGCACAATAGACTCGACCAAATTGTCCTTGTCCGACTAGCCCTAAAATACGGTACTTAGAATTTTGCATCGGTCTAATTATAGATAAAGCTTGAGCTAGTATTAAAGTATGTAAAGAATTCTGACAAAATTCCAATTTTGAATCGATCGCCAGGTACTGCTATGTTATCTCAGGTTCAGTCTCAGCCGACTAAAAGCGATCGCACAGTCGCACCTACTAAAATCCTGGAGTCTCGCATCCAGTATAAATCTTGCCGGATTCGAGTGCCGGATTTGACACAGCCTGTGGCTGCTATTTTAGTCGATCGCGAGTATTACAGCTTTTTTAAGGCTCTCAAAGAACCGGAGAAAGTTTTAGCGATTGTGGCTAAGCTGGGCAATAGCGGCGACTCAACAGCCATTACCAAAACTGGGAGCGGTTATGCAATCTGGGTTATGGAACCAGAAGCCGATGTTGTTTTGCCATCTTAAGTGTTCTAAATACTCAACTTGACAGGATGAAAAATCAATATGGTTAAAATTATTAGACTAGATCCAATTGCCGAAGAAATGGCAGTCGAAACGCGATCGAACATCCTGTCTGCCTTACTTTCCAAAGACTTAGACGTCCTCAAAGAATGCGGAGGCAGGGGGATGTGTGCTACCTGCCACGTCTACATTAAAGAAGGCATGGAAGGATTGTCTGACATGAACCGTCGGGAGAGGAGGACACTGGAGGTCATTACAACAGCTAAAGCCAATTCACGGCTGGCTTGTCAGGCTGAAATTATGGGCGAAGGCGTAGTTGTGCAGATACCTGCGGGGATGTACATCAATGCTATTGAAAATGTGGAATCTCTGATTGGTCGTCGGGCTCAGCAAGATTTGCTGCACCCAATTACGGGCCAAGTAGTTGTCGAATCTGGAAAATTGATTACTCGTTCCATTGTCACTCAGCTCAATGAAACACGGTTCCAAGTAGGACAGTATTTAGTTCGCACTAAAGAAGCTTAAAACTGATATGTTGGTATTAAAATACAAAAAAAATCTTATGTTGAGTCAACTTGCGCGTTTGAGTATGGAAGCTGATGGACGCTATGCCTCCGCAGCCGAACTTCAATTTTTGAAAGACTATTTTCAGTCTTTGAACCACCGCATGAGTGCTTATAAAAAAATTCAAGCCTCTGAAAAAGAAATTATTCGCCAAGTGGAAGCGCAAATGCAGTCTTTAGACCCCAGTTTATTTCGGCGGGGGTCTCAAGACGTAACGGCAAAATGGCGAGTAGATGCTTTGCGGGTGTTGCGGCATTCGGCAGCAGCACTACTGATTAATGATACTGAACGGTTGCGCGATCGACTGTTACTTTGGTTCCAAACTATTTTGGGAGCTTTTCAAGCTAAAAATAGTTCTTCTGTGACCTACGATGTCATGAAAAAGGTGATCAAACAACATCTCACTGCTGAAGAAGCCAATTTATTTGTGCCAATTCTGGACATTGATCGCAGTATATTGGGCAAATAGTCAATACAAAAAAGCTTCATCAAGTAGGTAAACTTCGCTGAGGTTCGCTATGTGAGATACCCTAAGCTGTGGAGCATTTAAACCACTAACTATCCACGTAGGGTGCGTCAGCTAGAACACTGACTATACATGGGAAACGCCTTAAAACTGACGCACCCTACAATACCATTTTAAATGCGTAACAGCTTACTTATTTAAAGAGTCGAGTATCTGGGTATTCTGTTAAGTCAGTTTTTTTGACAAAGCTGACTCATAATGGTTTGGTGATCTTGTCCTTCTTGGAGCATAGAATCTGCTGGTTGGAGCCGATCGCGCAAACCTAAAATAAAACGGTTATAATCAGAACCGAGGGATTCGCAGGAAGTTTGCAGACAGTGAAGTTCTCTACCTGTAAGTTGAGTAAAGAAGGAACTTAAGATGCCTGCTTCTAGAAAACACGCTGGTAGCTTAGACTTAGGGGCTGTTTTAGCAAAGAGAGAGTTGGCAATTTTTACTACTAAAAATCCCTGTTCAGAATAGCTGGAGTCAAGTTCAAATGTTCCCCACCCATGAGTTTTCCAGCACTGTTGTAAGCACTGAATAAATTCTACCATTTCCATTTCTGAAACTGGCTGGTCGTAGTATTCGCTGACTTCTTCGCAAAAACGCACGTAGAAGTTTTTGCCCCACCAGCGACCGCAGTTGAATAGCACTAGGCGGGAAGCTTGACCTGTTTCTTGTTCTAAACCGATATAAATAGCTTGTATCAGTGTTTGTGGAAGCGCTATGAGCCGATCGCCCCGGCGATTTTCGAGCAAGCCTAGTTCCAGGTCTCCTCTGACGTAAGCATCGCTGGCAAAGTAGTTTCCTGGAAGTCGGGGCTGTTTGAGTAAGTCGGCTATATTAATCATTGGTTATTGGTTATTGGTTATTGGTTATTGGTTATTGGTTATTGGTTATTGGTTATTGGTTATCTAAATTAACCAATAAACAATTAACAACTAACAAATAACTAATCCAACAGAAATAGAGCAGTTACTTGTTCTCTAATTCTTGATTAGGCATACCAATAATAAGTGACTGTGCTTGGTCTAAAAATGGCTGTAATATAGCCCGTGCTTGCTCGGAAAGCAATTCTTTAATCCTAGTTTGTAGGAGATGGCAAACAGTTGCTTCGATTTTGTGACTTTGGTGGGCTTCAACTATCCCAGAAAGCCAGTCTAGGAGGCGCTGTTCTAGAAAAATGCGATCGTTCAGCAGCATTGCCATAGCGCAGTATCGCAAGACTAATAGCCAATGTTTGAGAGATCTTTCTAGGATTTCTTGTTTTTCATCTGGGAAGGTTTCTTGTAGCTTATTGGCTACTGGCTGAAAGATAGTTTCTTCCTTGTCTCGTAAAAATTCGTAAATTTTTAAGCGCTGTGAGAGGGTTGCAGCTTGACGCTTAAAGGCTAGGATTTCTTCGGCTTTTAGAAAGCGATTTTCTGCCTGATCTAGAAGTGCTTCAATCTCAGGGTGCATGATTTTAAGTAAGTGGTAGAAGGTAGAAGATGGAAGGAAAGAAGCCCTGTATATATTAGAACAGGTCAAATAGGTCGTCTATGGTGATTTCTGCGGGTTCAGAAACAGAAACTACTGGCAAGGGTGGTGGTGGTGGGGGCAGGACGCCTACTTCAGGAATTCCTTCCCAAGAAATAGCCCGAAAAAAGTCTGAGACTGGCATGGTTAAAGTCAGCGATTGACCAGAAACAAAGCCATTTTGAGTTTCTAGAGGTTTTCCTAGCCAGTTATAGTTACCAAAAAATTCTTGGACTGACTTCGCTAACCACGAAGTTTGACTTTTCATTTGTCTTTCCTCTTTTCTTGTCTGAAGTGACAACAGCTTGAATGATGCCACCAGTTTCAAAAACTAATGTTCTCTAATTGTTGAGTTTTATTTTCAAGGACTTGTGTGCCAACTTCCAGGAAAGTGAATTAACACGCTTGCCTGTTGACATACTCCCCGACAAACAGGCGCGGGGATTCTAATTCATGGTTCACAGA
>NZ_JAKJHX010000187.1 GCF_021648855.1 Tychonema litorale BBK16
TTCCTTCTTCCTTCTTCCTTCTTCCTTCTTCCTTCTTCCTTCTTCCTTCTTCCTTAACCCCTATGCTCCTCTGTCCCCGCTGCCAGTTTGAAAATCCCAATCACAACAAGTTTTGTCAACAATGTGGAAATTCGCTAATTTACAAAATTTGCCAGCAATGCGGCACCCAAGTCGCTGTTAGCGCCGCATTATGTCAAAATTGTCGCACCCCAACAGGTCAAGTGTGGCAAGCAATTATCTGCGGTCGATCGAATTTACCAGCAGTCAGCCCAGACGAATTTCCACAAATACCAGACATTTTTTCAGAAATTGCCCCCATAGCCAACTCCACCCCAGCCATAACAGACTCAATTACAACAGAAATAACCACCCCAGCCGAAACAATCGAAGACCCAGTTAACAGTCACGAAATCGACGATGTGGGAGTCGTAAGTGCGATCGATGCAGAATCGCTTAAAACAAACCAAAAAAGCACTACTACACCATCAGACAACCAAATAACACCATCTCAAAGCAATTTAACAACCCCTCCAGAACCTGAAGCAAGCCCAGAAATAGCAGATATCCCCCCCCAATCTCCAGAATTCCCCGTCCCCAACTCCGAAGACTTAATCCCTTCGCAACCCGCAGGAACCTATCTAGACAGCCAGCAACGCTACCAACTCCTAGAAACCCTGCCACCGAGAAAACCCTCAGACACAGTAGCCATAACAGTATTAGACTGTCAGCCACTGCAAATGTCACCCCTCAAAGCCCTCCTAGCAGCCAATTCAGCCAGCGTAGCCAAACGAGCATCCCCCTACACAGCGGGAATCGAAGCCGGGGAAAACTTGACCAATTCCGCCCTAGAAAAACTTTGTCAAGGCATAGCCGAACCTTATCTCGCTCTCCGCTGGGAATACTCCCACAATCTGCCAGTCATTCACGATAGCTGGTCAGAAAACGAACAAGCAGTGCTCCTGTTAGAAGACTTCTCCCAATGGCCACCACTGGTAGAACGCTGGAGTCAACCCGAAACTTCCACCCAGCAAATTTTATACTGGCTGCACGAAATGACCGAGTTGTGGGCCGCCCTAGAACCTTGGGGCTGTCGCCAAAGTTTGTTGGAACTGACAAATTTGCGAGTTAACCCCGACTCCTCCTTCTCTTTGGCCTCTTTGCGACTGCAACGTCTCTATCCAGAACCCGCCAACTCAAACTTGCAACTAATAGATTTGGGGCAATTGTGGCAAGTAATATTTAATCAGTCCGATCGCACTCAGTTTGGCGCATTACTCGAACTACTGCAACAAATGTATAGAGGTGAGATTCATACAATAGACGAATTGCGATCGCGCCTAGAAACCGTCCCCCTCGAACTCCAACCCGCACTAGCAGAAATCTCCACCCAGACACGCTTCCAATTTAGCAGCCCCGACCAACCCAGTCCCGACCTTGGCGAAGTCCTAACCCAGCCCATGCCCGTCCAGATGTACCGCTTGGAAGACGCAGGTATCACCGATGTCGGACTCCAGCGCGCCCACAACGAAGACTTCTTCAGCATCTGGACTCAAATCAACAAAATCGAAACATCCTTCGGCCGCACCTTCCAAACCAAAGGGCTATACATTCTCTGCGACGGCATGGGCGGACACGACAGTGGCGAAGTCGCCAGTCAATTAGCAGCCGAAACCATCAGAGAATTCTTTCAAACCAGTTGGGAAAATCAACTACCTTCCTCTGACACCATCCGCGAAGGAGTTTTATTAGCCAACAAAGCCATATTTGAAATCAATCAAAAAGAAAGTCGTTCCGGCAGCGGCCGCATGGGCACAACTCTAGTTACAGTCCTAGTTCAAGACACCCAAGTTGCCGTTGCCCACATCGGTGACAGCCGCCTCTACCGCCTCAGAAAAGGACAAACCCTCGAAAAAATCACCACAGACCACGAAGTAGGGCAGCGAGAAATTAAACGCGGAGTTGACCCAGAAACAGCATATTCTCGTCCTGACGCCTATCAACTCACTCAAGCCGTCGGCCCGCGAGACAGTAATTTTCTCAAACCTGACGTGCTGTTTTTAGAATTATGTGAAGATACTTTGTTGATTTTGGCTTCCGACGGTCTGACAGACAATAATTTGTTGGAAACACATTGGCAGACTTGTCTCGAACCCCTATTGCACCCACAAGCGGATTTAGAGCAAGGAGTTGCTAAGTTAATTGAACTAGGCAACAAACACAACGGTCATGACAATATCACAGCAATTGTGATTCGCGCCCAGGTAGGAGCATCAAGATTTTAGCCTTTTGATGCTGCCAACTTTTACCTAATTTGTCATGAAACTAAGTAAATCCACTTAATTAAAATCATCGCCCGCCACTGCCAAAAAACGGATCTCATATCGTTTCCGGTTGCATCGGTATTGCTCAAACAGTCAACCCTTCGACGTAGTTTATCCTGAGCGGAGCGTCGCCCTGAGCGTAGTCGAAGGGTCGAAGGGCTCAGGGCAGCGCAGTCAACAGCGGCGCCCTGAGCGTAGTCGAAGGGTCAACAGTCAACAGTCAACAGTCAACATCATTCCGGTGCAACCGGAATTGATATCAACCACATCAATTGAAAATGCTGCTGACCCTTTTAGATCCCGAACAACAGACCCCCTTGCAACAGTGGAGTTTTGAGAGCGAATCCATTATTCGCATCGGCCGTTCTCCTGAAAATAACATCGTGATTCCCAATGCTCTAGTCTCTCGGATGCACCTGGAATTGCAAAGAATTAAAAACGGTGTCTCCAGTCAGTGGTATTTAGTCAATTCCGGGACAAATGGCACTTTTGTGAACGGTATGCCTCTATCTCAGGGATGGATATCCGACGGGGCCTTGATCCAGTTAGCACGGGGCGGCCCACTTTTGCATTTCCAAGTTACTACCATTGAACTTGGTGGCAAAATCGGAACGATGCCTCCCATGACTCGCCCCTCTCCACTGTGTACTCACGCCGGCAACCCGCCTGGTAGTTTATTCTGCATCCACTGTGGCGAACCGATTAAAGTCGATCGCACTGTGCGAAACTACCAAGTGTTAAGAACTTTAGGTCAAGGTGGCATGGGAACAACCACTTTAGCCTGGGACAGAGAGAAAGCTAAAGCTCAAAAACCCGGAAGTTCCCCCGCAGATTCTTTGGTAGTTCTCAAGGAAATGAATGCTGATATGGCGCAAATTGCCAAAGCTCAAGAACTGTTTGAACGGGAAGCTAAGACCCTCAAATCGCTCAACCATCAGGGAATTCCTAAGTTTTTCGACTTTTTTGTCGAAGGGGGCAAAAAATACTTGGTTATGGAAATGCTCCACGGCGAAGATTTAGAAAAACGCATCTATAACCGTGGGCCAGTTCCTCCCCAGCAGGCAATAGAGTGGATGGTTCAAACCTGTGAGGTTTTGGAATACATTCACTCTCAAAAACCCCCCATCGTCCACCGGGATATTAAACCTGCTAATTTGCTAGTCCGACATCGAGACAATTGCATTTCGGTGCTCGATTTTGGTGCCGTTAAAGAAATTGGGACTCCCCCTGGCACTCGCATCGGCGTTGAAGGTTACACAGCGCCTGAACAAGACCGGGGACAGCCTCTTCCTCAATCAGATTTATATGCTATTGGCCCTACTTTGATTTTTTTGCTGACGGCAAGCAGCCCTCAAAAGTATTACGGTAAAGTAGCTGGAGGTTATGGTTTTAAGCTCGAAAATATTCCCACCCTCGCACCAAAATTGCGAGAAATCATCTTGAAAACGACTGCTGCTAAGCCTGGAGATAGATTTCAAACCGCTAAACAATTGGCCAAATCTTTAGCAGCTTGCCTTTAACTGTTAACTGTTAACTCAAATTTACTATTTTGATGAAGAGAGGATTTGATGTTATTCCTCGTCCCAACCTTCTACAGCTAGCAATTCGCCTACGGGGTCTTGCATGGAAAAGTCAAACTCTAGGAGTTGCTGTTTCCAGTATGGCCATTCGTCGCCATATAGCAGAGCAATTTTCCAAATACTGTCTGTCGGTTTGATAATGTCAGACGTGACGAGAGATTGCACCTGACGTTGGAACTTAACCATCGGCTGTATAACCTGCTGGCTCATAATACCTCTTGAATTGTTTAAATCTTGTGTAATTACAACTTCCCGGCTCTCACTTTTTGTCGCAGTTTCGCCAAGAACGGTCTCGCCAAGATACGTGTAGATTTTTTTCGGGAAGCTACATCTTCAACTTATATCTTACCACCATTGGTTTTGACAAGAGCCTTGGACAGTTTCAGGTCTGAAGACAAGTTCGATGTACGTTTGGAGTTAGGGGACACTCGCAAATCTATCATAGCATTGTCGGTGTAATGTGGTTAGTGAGCGACGTATTACAGCGACACAAGCCCATTATAGCTGTACTGACCTGATTGAGTAAATCTAAAATCTAAAATCTAAAATTGTATGACTTGGACTCGGCGCCACATTCTCACCCTGGCTGATTTTACTTCCGATGAATACGACACGGTGCTGCAAACTGCCGCCAGCTTCCGGGAGGTACTCGGCCGCCGCACCAAGAAGGTGCCGGCTTTGCAGGGTCAAGTGGTAGCGAATTTATTTTTTGAGCCTTCTACCCGGACTCGCAATAGTTTTGAGTTGGCGGCAAAGCGACTTTCGGCGGATACATTGAATTTTACCCCCGGCAGTTCTTCTCTGACGAAGGGCGAGACTATTCTGGATACGGCTAAGACTTATTTGGCGATGGGAACAGATTTGATGGTAATTCGGCATGGACAGGCTGGAGTTCCTAGCACAATTGCGTCGGAAATGGATCGATTGGGTTCAAGGGTCAGTGTTCTGAATGCTGGAGATGGTCAGCATGAACATCCGTCACAAGGTTTGCTAGACCTTTTTACTATATGTTCTCTTTTAGATGCCGAAAGTCCGAGGCTGAAACTTTTAGCGGGCAAGAAGATTGCTGTTGTTGGGGATATTTTGCATTCGAGGGTGGCGAGGTCTAATATCTGGAGTTTAACGGCAACGGGTGCGGAAGTTCACCTTGCCGGGCCGCCGACTTTGCTGCCACTGTTGTTTGCTGAGTGTGGCAATGGTAGGGAGGGCAAGTTGTTTTTGCACTGGCAGTTGGAACCTGCTTTGCAAGATGCTGATTTTGTGATGACTTTGCGACTGCAAAAGGAACGAATGAGTCAGAATTTGTTGCCGAGTTTACGAGAGTATCATTCTCTGTACGGGATTACGCGCGATCGGCTGAAACTCTGCAAGCCGGATGTAAAAGTTTTGCACCCAGGCCCAGTTAACCGTGGCGTGGAAATTAGTTCTGATTTGATGGACGATACCCAATTTAGTCTAATTTCTCAGCAAGTTACGAGTGGGGTGGCGGTGCGGATGGCATTACTTTACCTGATTGGTGGTGGCAAAGCTTAGTTGCTGCTTTCATAAAAATTAATACGGGATGCGGGAAACGAGCGAGACTTTAGTCCTTCCTAGG
>NZ_JAKJHX010000188.1 GCF_021648855.1 Tychonema litorale BBK16
ACTAATGACTAATGACTAATGACTAATGACTAATGACTAATGACTAATGACTAATTAACCCTTTCTGCCCAAAAGCAGATAAGTCGTCATATCCCCTTTTCCTTTGACTTGAAGCAGGCTACGCTCTTCAAAAATATACTTGTCTCGCAGCCGTTCGTAGGTAGTAACTGTTACTTGAATACCACCGGGAACGCCGAGAGATTCCATCCGAGAAGCTATATTTACTGTATCTCCCCATAAATCATAGGTAAACTTTTTAGTCCCAATTACTCCGGCTTCTACCGGCCCGGTATTGATGCCGATGCGGATGCTGAGTGGTTGGTCGCCTTTAGTTCGGATCTTGGCAATGGCTGCTTGAATGTCGATCGCCATAGATGCGATCGCCTCGGCATGATTCTCACTCGGTGTCGGCAAACCACCAACCACCATATAAGCATCGCCGATCGTCTTAATTTTCTCAAGTTCGTAGCGATCGGCCAACTCGTCAAACTCCGAGAAAATTCGGTTTAGCAACTCCACTAACTCCGCCGGTGACAAATGAGTCGAAAGCTTCGTAAAACCAACTAAATCCGCGAACATCACTGTCACATCAGAGAAACTATCGGCGATCGTAGTTTCCCCCTGTTTCAGGCGTTCGGCGATCGCCTGCGGTAAAATATTCAACAGTAACCGCTCAGACTTTTCCTTTTCCTCAGCCAACTCCTGCGAATAAGCTTGTTCCTGATCCCGCAGCCGCTTCTTCTCCAGACAAGCACTAATCCGAGCTTTCAACAACACCGGATTAAAAGGCTTAGAAAGATAATCCTCCGCCCCCAACTCAATACAGCGGACAATACTGTCAATATCGTCCACCGCCGAAATCATAATCACGGGGATGTGGCGCAACTTCTCATCCGCCTTGAGATTTTCCAGCACCTGATAGCCGTTCATTTGCGGCATCATAATGTCCAGAAGCACCAAGTCGAAAGGCTCAGAGCGCATCAGTTCCAGAGCTTGAAGACCATCTTCAGCCACTGTCACCGCGTGGCCTTGGCGCTGAAGTCGGCGGGCCAGCAAATCGCGGTTAACCTCATTATCGTCAACAACCAGAACGCTGCTCTCATCACCTTTCATGTCATGGCCCCTTTCAGAAGCATTTCAATCTTACTCAAAAGTCGAGGAAACTCGACTGGTTTCGTATCGTAGTCGTCACAGCCAGCCGCCAAACACTTTTCGCGATCGCCAGCCATTGCGTGAGCTGTCAGCGCAATCACCGGAATCGTGCTAGTTTCAGGAGCAGCCTTAATTTGCTGCGTTGCTTGCCACCCATCGAGAACTGGTAGACTCATATCCATCAGAATCAAATCAGGTACTTTGGCAATTGCCATCGACACTCCCTCGGCACCATCAACTGCAATAAACACCTCGTGTCCCTTGCGGGCTAGGCGTCTGGAAAGCATATCCCTGTTCATTTCGTTATCTTCGACCAACAGGATTTTAGCCATTGGTTCCCTCCTTACCTTTTGAGCCGTACCTGCGATCAAATCTGTCATTCACTATAGAACGAACATCGCGCAGCAAAGTATCACAACTATAGACTCCTTTTTTTAATACGCGATCGACACAACCGTTTAACTGCTGGCTTTCGGCTGGTGTCAAATCTTTACCCGTAATTACAACAATCGGAATTGGATCTCCAGAGTACGATTTGCGAAGTTCGCCAATCAACTCAAAGCCATCCATTTCTGGCAACATCAAATCTAGTAAGATCAGGTTTGGTCGCGAAACGTCAAGGCGATCGAGAGCAGCGCGCCCACTATCAGCTTCCGTTACTGTCCAGCCTTGTTTTTCTAGTATGCGTCGCAGAATTCCGCGCGTGGTAACATCGTCTTCCACAATTAGGATTTGACAGGTCAAATTGTTATTTTCAACGTTTTCTTGGTCCCGTCGGTACTTCCTCAACAAAGTAGCCAGCCGTTTGCCGTCCACTGGCTTAGTCAGGTAGTCCGATGCGCCCAATGCAAAGCCGAGGCTTTTGTTGCCCACAAAGGATAGCAGGATTACGGGAATTTCGGCAAGGTCTGAATCTGCTTTCAGGGCAGATAGCACCGCCCAGCCGTCCATTCCGGGCATCATCACGTCAAGGGTAATCGCTTCTGGGTGCAGTTTCTTGGCGAGTTCCAAGGCTTGTTCGCCACTGCTGGCGAGTTCTATGTGCAGTCCTTGGCGAGTCAGGGCGCGTTCGATCAAATCCCGCGAAATGGGGTCATCGTCTACTACTAAAACAGTGCCGACATTATTTGGCGCGATCGGGCGTTTGCTATCCTGGACTTTGTTTTCTGTTTCGGGAAGTTGGATTTGGCTGGGTAAAATGACTGTGAAAGCACTCCCGTTACCCAATTGGCTATCCGCCTCAATAGTGCCACCCATCATCTGACAGAAGCGCTGGCTGATAGCCAGTCCTAAACCAGTGCCACCATATTTGCGGGTGGTTGAGGCATCTGCTTGGGTGAAAGGTAGGAAAACTCGCTGCAATTGTTCTGGATTCATGCCAATTCCGGTGTCGGCGACGCGGAAACTTAAAAATGCAGAATTGGATATTAAAATTTGCGAAGATTCTTCTTGATTTTTAATTTTTAATTGTTCATTGTTAATTTTTTCAACTCCGATCGCAATCTTGCCATTTTTTGTAAACTTAGCAGCGTTACTAAGTAAATTTAGCAGCACTTGCCGGACTTTGGTCATATCGGCGTGCATGGTGTCGAGATTGTTGGGACAATAAATTTCTAGGGTGTTGCCGTTTTTTTCAATTAGTGGGAGTGCTGTAGCTACGGCGCTGTCAATTAGGGATGGGATATCGAAGGTTTCTAGGTAAAGTTCCATTCTCCCGGCTTCAATTTTAGAGATATCTAGGATGTCGTTGATCAGGGAGAGTAAATGTTTGCCAGCGCCACGGATTTTTTCGAGATCCGGGACTGATGCCTCGTTCCCAGATTCTTCGGCTTCTTCTTGAAGCATTTCGCTGTAGCCGATGATGGCATTGAGTGGTGTGCGGAGTTCGTGGCTCATGTTGGCCAGAAATGTACTTTTTGCCCTGTTTGCTGATTCTGCTGCTTCTAGGGCAAACTGCATGGCAGATTCGGCTTGTTTGCGATCGGTAATGTCTTCTACAGTACCTTCGTAGTACAGCACGTTGCCACCTTCATCGCAGATGCTGCGGGCGTTTTCGGCAATCCAGATCAGGCTACCGTCTAGGCGGTATATTTGCGATTCAAATTTGGATATTTCGCCGACATTAGTCATAGCCACAATCAACTCGGCGCGCCGATGGGGGTTGCTGTAAGATGGGTTCTTGACATCTGTGAGTTTGGCGAGCATTTGAGCGCAGGAGTCGTAGCCGTAAATCCGGGCTAGCGCGGTGTTGGCACTGAGGTAGCGCCCGTCTGGGGTGATTTGGAATATGCCTTCGACTGCGTTTTCAAAGATGCTGCGATATTTGATCTCGGCTTGCCTTAAGGCGGATTCTACTCGCTGGCGTTCTAGGGCATTGGCGAGCATTTCTCCGACTATTTTTAGTTGGGTGGATATTTCGGGCGATCGCATTTCTGTCTGCTTTTGGGTATCAAATCCGATGAATCCGATTAATTTTTGACTACAGACTAGAGGAATAATGCTCAATGCCTGAATGTGTTTATCAAGTTTTTTTGATTCTAAATTGTTGAGTGATTCGCCAATAGATGCGAAGGCTGTAATCAGATTTTTATTGGTTATTTGAAAAGGGGGGTTTGGGAGTGCTTCTGTTGGTTCTTCTCGATCGCAAAAATAGGCAATTTCTACTAATTCTGGGATCGCTAGTTCGCTAACTTCGGGAATGTGGATGCTTTCTAGTTGAGCGATTTTTTCGGTAAGCCAAGGGATTTGTTGGACTGAGATTTGTGGGATTTTGTCTCGGAGGGTTTGTCTGCTTTCGCTGCACCACTCATAGATTTTTTTAAATTGAGTTTTGTCTTCTGATAGTAGGTAGATGTAGCTGCGATCAAAGTGGCTTTTGGTGGCGATCGCTTCTAGGGCATGATTAATTCCTTTGTCTATTTCTGATACGGACTGGTTGATAAAATGGGTTGACAAACTGGTAATTAGTTGATCGAATTCTACTCGATGTTGCAAAGCTTGTTCTACTCTTTTGCGATCGGTAATATCTCGAAAACTCCAGACTCTACCTACTATCTTTGAGCCGACTTTTGAAGGTCGGGAATTTAATTCGAGAATTTTTCCATCTTTGAATTCTAATAAGTCGTCTATTTGAGTATCTGGATGGGCAGACACTTTCATGACGTTTTTAAGAAACTCTTGGGGGTCTTTTAATTGGCGCAGGGCAAAGGGAAATGCTGTTTTGGTATGTTTTTGGAGAGTACCGACATTCGATCGGTTAAACTCCTGAGCTTCGGACAAACCCCACATTTCTACAAATTTTTGATTGTAATTACACACATTACCGTTGTTGTCAACAGCAATAATACCGGCATCTGTCGATTCTAAAACTGACTGTAGCATAGAGAGCGATCGCTCTTGTTCTCTAGCCGATCGCTTTTGTTCGCCAATGTCAAAAAAGACCAAGACTGAAATATTTCCGCCGAGGGCTGCGGGATTGAAAAAGTAGGAAACGGGTAAAATTTTGCCATCGCGACAAAGAAACTGGTCGTCTGAATTACTATAAGGTAGATTTGAGGCGATCGCCTGTTGTAAAGATAGTGAAGTTGCGATCGGCAAATTTTCAGTGTTGCTAAATTCCTGTTGCTTGGAACTCAAAACCTTTGATTTCTTGACTTTCCTCTGTTTCGAGGCGATACGAGATAGCAGCGCCCAGCCTACGAGTTCCGACTCTCGCCACCCCAACAAGCGTTCGGCTTCAGGGTTGACACACAGCACTCCTCCCTGAGTATCCAGGATAAAAAGTCCCGCACCCAAGCTATTGACAGTCGCCCGGAGTCGATCGAGTTCAGAAATTGTCGAATCATCTGGAAAAGACTGTAGCGCTTCTTCCAGGGAGTTTTCTGAAGCTTGTTGTACCAGCACTTGCTCGTCGCTGCCATGATAGCTTAGACTTACCTTTTCTAAAAATAACCGCCACTGATCGGTCGTCAGAGGAGGAGAATCGTCGGTTAGATTAAGCTGTTCGAGTTGGCGCTGGAGGTAGGGATGCATAATTTCTGGCGCTTTGTAAGCAACTTTGTTAATTATAGGTAGTGGAGTGTAGAGAGTAATTCATAAAAATTAATACGGGATGCGGGAAACGAGCGAGACTTTAGTCCTTCCTAG
>NZ_JAKJHX010000189.1 GCF_021648855.1 Tychonema litorale BBK16
TGCCGCCAACCTTCTTTGACCCCCAGAAAGCTCGTGGGCCGAACGGTTGGCAAATTCTACCAAACGGAATTCGTCTAATAGGCTTAAAGCCCGATCGCGCGCAACTCCCTCCGACACCCCATAATTGCGCGGCCCGAACATCACATCCTCTAAAATAGTTGGCATGAATAGCTGATCATTAGCATCTTGAAAGCAAAATCCAATCTGCCTCCGCACTTGTGATAAAGTTGCTTGTTCCAGCTTAGTTCCCTGCACTCTAATCTCCCCAGAAAGAGGCATTTTTAAGCCGATTAAATTTTCGAGTAAAGTGCTTTTTCCCGCACCTGTCAAGCCTAGCAAAGCAACTCGTTCTCCCGGTTGTAAGGTGAAGGAAATTCCTTGCAATACTGGTTTCTGCTGCGGATATCCAAATACTAAGTCTTGTACTTCAATGGTTGGTGTCACTTTTTATTTGCCTCGATTTTTGGATTAAGATTTTTTAACCGCAGAGAGCGCAGAGGGCGCAGAGAGGGGAATGGAGAAGGCAAAAGGTAAAAAGTTAAAATATAGATGCACGAATTAATCAATTCTCGATGCCCTATGCCCAATTCCCATACGAGGCTATTGTTAATCCGGCTGCGGTTAAAATCGTGACTGTCAGCCAGAATCGCTCTTTTGGTGTTGATTTTGAATCGGTGGGTAAACTTCCTTTGTAGCCGCGAATTAGCATGGCTGCGTGGACTCTCTCTGCGCGATCGAGACTACGCAAATAAAGCGCCCCGATCATTGAGGCACTGGCGTATCTGAGCCATCCCACGCTACCCGACAACCCTCGCAGTTGAGCGGATCTTTTCATCCGAGTGACTTCCGCTAACAATATTTCTAAATATTGTCCCGCTAAAAGTACAATCTCTTGCAAGCCTGCTGGTAGTGGCAATCCTTTCAGGGCTATTCCGAAACTATGTGGCGGCAAAGTTAGCAGAAAACTGTTCATAACCAGCAGGCAAATTAAGGAACGTAGCAACAGAAAACTAGCACGTTCCCAACCTTGTGGTAGCACTAATAAAGACAGAAAAATTAATTCTGCTCCTAACAATTGTACTAGGGTTCGCAGCGGTGCTCTCAGCCAAAGTGACCAAAAAAGTGCGATCGCCCCATAAATGCCCAACCACAGCCAAGCACCCATCTTCATAAAACCAATCCCAATCACAATTGTGAGAGACAGTCGCAATCGAAAAGGTATTGATAATTTAAGCATCTTTAGATTTCACCAACTCAGCAATTCCAAAAGCAGTGCTGAAACAGACCGCAGAACCTAAAACTCCAGCAATGCTAGTACCTATCGGCTGTTCTTCTAATCCTTTAACACCGTAATCTGCAAAAGGAGTAGGATTTTCAATCGCCACAGCTTCTTTATCTTTAAAACCGTATTGTTCCGCTACAGCTTCTAACCCATCAGGCCAACTTGAAGCAAACAATGAAAGCACGCCACTAATTAATAAAACTCCAATTACTGGTACTAGCCATTTCTGCAATTGTGGCTGTTCTCCTGGTAACAAATCCGGTCTTACTTTGACGAGATAAGCTAAAACACCGCCTGTAATTAGCCCTTCGCCAATGCCAATTAAAATATGCACGCCTACCATTGCCGGCAATGCAATATTCAGCGCTACTGTACCAGAAATTGCGAGTTCGATCGCCACACAAATCGAAGCAGCAACCACACTGAGGCCCGCAGCAATCCCCGCAGCTAGTGGCAAACGGTTTCTGGAACCTCCCAATAGTCCCTGCAATGGCTGCAACAGCCACCAGCCAACCCAAATTCCTACTAGCCCCATATTAAAAATATTTGCTCCCAGGGCGGTGATTCCCCCATCGGCAAACAAGATACTTTGAATGATAAAAACCGTACTCATCGATAGAGTTGCGGCCCACGGGCTCCCCAAAACCACGGAAGCTAGCGCACCTCCCAACAAGTGTCCGCTGGTGCCGCCTGCTACGGGAAAGTTAATCATCTGGGCTGCAAACACGAAAGCCGTGGTTAAACCCATGACTGGGGCTTGTCGTAATCCAAGACTAGCGCGGGTTCGATTTAGGGCAACGGCGATTGCTGCTGCGCTTGCTATGCCAGTAGCTATGGCTACGGTTGGTGACAGAAAACCATCAGGTATGTGCATCGATCTTTCCAAAACACGAGAACTCCCAGCCTTTTAGTCAACTCTTTTTTACAAAAATTTACAATCCCCCTACGGGGGGATTTTTGCCGATTTTGTTTTCAGAAGCCACATATTTTGGGCTTTTTGCTAGATATTATCAATAATTTGCGATCGACCGAATAGTAAAGTCCTTGAAAAATCAAGCTTTCACACAAATCTTAAAATAATATTAACAAAAGAGTGGAAGTCAATAATTTCCCTTATTATTGCTTTTTGAGAATAAGTTGCATTACTTGCTTAAAAAAAAAGTGGCAAAAATGCCGATTAAGCAGTAAAAGCGAAAGTTTTGGGTGCTCTAAAAACTAAGAAGCCGAATTTTATTGCTAGTTAATGTTGTTTTAGCATAACTTTCTGTGTTCGATCGCGTGAATGTGCGATCGACTCTTCAGAGTGGCTTATATTCTCAAGAAGTTCAAGATACTAATGCAACTATTCTCAAATGCGCTCCCGCACAATCCAAACTCAATGAGGCCCGATAGCGGTGCAAAATTCAATCGAAGAATCAACTACCGATTTAGTTTCATCTGAATTTCCCAAGCAATTAGATATTGCTCAAGTTTCCGTCTATGGGCTGAGCATTTTATCCGCTGGTATGTTTCTGTTTATGCCTCTAGTCAACCTACTGCATCCCAGCTATTGGCAACGATTGATGGGAACCATCCACGGCTTGGGTTCAATGTCAGCATTATTAGTCATGGTTTATACAGGACATTTAGCATTTCCCTTGTTGCGAGGTGCCGGTAAAATCTTGCCACAAATGCGAACATTAGCCTTTTGGTCAACTACTTTGAGTTTTCTGGCTATTGCTACCGGTAACTGGGCTTATATGCGTTATCGAGCAGGTGCAGACTTTGGTGGAGCTCGCGCTTGGCTAAAATCAAACTCGCCCCTAGGGCAGTATGTTTTGATGGAATATCACGAATTTAGCGTGCTATTTACACTGCCTTTGACAGTAGCCTGTGCGTGGATTTTATGGAACTATGGCGACTCAATTTTAGAGAAAAAAAATCGCCCAGTTTTAACAGCTACCTGCGTGGCTTTGATGGCAATCATGTTTTTTGCAATGGGCGGCATGGTGAGCGGACTTGGCGTTGCCAAGATTCACTCTTTATAAGTTTTTAGTTATCTAAACTAATGACTAATCAGGAATAACTAGATTTAGGAGATTTCGCAAATGACTCAACAGTTATCCCGTAAAAAATCTGCTGTAGATGAACCTTTTTACGGCAAGATGTGGACTAATCTAAAACGCTTCCCTAATGGTTTAGCTGACGGAGCAGAAACTCCGCCTAAATATTCTGGCCCTGCGGCTGCCGCAGTAATTAGTGCGGCAATTGGTTGTTTTACAATGATGGTGAGTCACCATTTAGGGGACACATCCAAAGAGATAAACGAAATGCTTTGGAATCTCGGTAGTTGGATTCCCGGAAGCAAGACTGGTGACGAAATGTGGGGAAATATCGGCAGTTACACAGGCAAAGAAACTATGTTGCTTGTCGGTTGGCTTGTCAGTTGGCCAATTCTGCATACTCTCTGGAAGAATAAGAACATTAAAAGCCGCACCATATTTTTTTGGATGTTTGCTTTGTTAGTTGCTGCGACAGCTATGTCCTGGCATCCTCTATTCCCCTATTTGCCGTTAACTTAAATAATACGAGGTTTGATGATGGAAACAAAAAATAAGCCGCTCCCAGCTAGGGAGATGCACAAAATAGTTTGGGGTGGCGTCGGAGTTTTGACTCTTTTCTTTGTGACTTATCCTATCGCCATGTGGCGCGTCAGCCAAATGGAAAAGTTTCGCGGTTCTCACGTTAAGTCTTTCACACTTGAGGGGAAAAAACCTGATAGTGCTGTTGCGAGTAAACCGGCGGAACCAGCTATTGCCAGTAGCCCAACGTCTGCGGCTGTAGCTGTTGATAGCACAAAAAAACTGCCTGAAAAGTCTCCCGAAGTTGCACCTGTTGCGAATAATTCTCCTGAAGTGGCTATTGCAAGTAGCCCTACAGATAAGACTGTCCAAGCTTTACCTGTGTCAGCGGGTAAGCAGGAAGTTCAGGTGGCGGAGGGAACTAATCAGACAGCAGAGATTACCGATCGCACTAAACTAGATGAGTTAGCTCTCAAAGTCTACGATCGCATAAATCAAACGTGGCAAGCTACTCCCACATTTACTCAAAATCTAGTCTATCGAGTCACTGCAAGTCAAGACGGGGCGATCGCAAATTTCGAGCCTCTTAATCAGCCAGCCAAGGATTATACCCAAGAAACTCCTTTGCCAAATCTGCTCAAATCTTCCAAAACTACTAGCAGCAACAGTGCAGCACCAGTAGCTAAGTTAACAGTGGTATTTGCTCCTGCTGGGATCTTAGAAGTTAACCCGTAACTCAGCTACAATATTTATCCGGTAAGGTGTGCATTGCGCGCCTTACTTTTAATTTTTAACTTAAATGTGATATTATAAGCACCGCCCTTCAAAGTATTCTACATCTCAAACCACAAATGAAAGAACTCGACGAGAAAAAAACCCAGGAACTGCTATGCACCATCATGGAATGGGAACTAGCAGGAGTCGTGCGCTACACCCACTATGCACTCATGGTGACAGGGCCAAACCGAATTCCCATCGTGCAGTTTTTTCAAGCACAAGCAACTGAATCCCTACTTCACGCCCAACAAGCCGGAGAAATTCTCACAGGTTTAGACGGACATCCCAGTCAGAAAATTGCTCCCATCGAAGAAACCTACAAACATTCGATACGAGATTTGCTGGAAGAAAGTTTAAATCACGAGAAAAAAGCCCTCAAAAAATATAAATCCTTACTTGAAGTGGTCACAGACTCCAGTGTCTATCTAGAAGAATATGCCCGCACTCTAATTGGACAAGAAGAATTGCACCAAGTAGAACTTAAAAAAATGCTGCGGGATTACAGTTGATTTAGTCATTAGTCATTAGTCATTAGTCATTAGTCATTAGTCATTAGTCATTAGTC
>NZ_JAKJHX010000190.1:0-2989 GCF_021648855.1 Tychonema litorale BBK16
CCAACCTACACTATGTACATTTTATCTGTGAGGGATATTACCCTTTTTTAATTCGCCAACAGTCTCTTGATATCACTACTACATATTGGGTTTTTTGTCTATGATTTCAGATAATCAGAGCGCTCAATCAGAAAGTCGTTCCCGCTCTCACCTAGAAAAGTCTTTAGACCAAAGCTTTATCTGGTTAACTAGGGTTTTGGGAATCGGAATTGGGGTAATTTTGCTAGTAATCGCCCTCACGGTTGCTTTCAGAGCATTCCCTGCAATTCAAAAGTACGGTTTGGGATTTTTATTTGGCAGTGATTGGAATCCGGTTAAAGAAGAGTACGGCGCATTGCCGATGATTTATGGGACGATGGTTAGTTCTGCGATCGCACTCCTAATTGCAGTACCATTAGGAGTAGGGACTGCTATCTTCTTGAGCGAAGATTTTCTACCACTACAAATCCGCACAGCATTAGTTTTTTTAGTAGAACTTCTAGCCGCCATTCCTAGCGTAGTTTACGGTTTGTGGGGAATTGCTGTATTAATTCCCATCATTACTAACATCGGCAAGTTTCTCAACAGCAGCTTCGGATGGCTACCAATTTTTAGCACTCCGCCAGTTGGGCCAGGAATGTTACCAGCCGGAGTGATTTTGGGAATCATGACTTTGCCGATTATTACTGCTATCTCCCGCGACTCTTTGGCAAGTCTTCCTCCCGAATTGCGACAAGCATCTTTAGGTTTAGGAGCAACTCGCTGGACAACAATTTTTAGAGTGCTCGTACCTGCTGCTTTCTCCGGCATTGTCGGCGGAATCATGCTTGGTTTGGGTCGCGCCATGGGAGAAACGATGGCTGCAACTCTATTAATTGGCAATTCCAATCAGTTAAGTGCTTCTCTGTTAGCTCCTGCAAATACTATTGCTTCTTTGATGGCAAATCAGTTTGCGGAAGCTTCAGGTTTGCAAGTAGCAGCTCTGATGTATACGGGGCTGATCCTATTTGTTCTGACGCTGATTGTGAACATCTTGGCTGAGTGGATTGTTTCTCAAGTCAGAGCTAAGTACAATTAAACGTTTGCTGAAAATTCCCATACTTTTTTGATTTATGTCAAATATTTTGCCAGAAGAACGCAATCCTTTTGCCTTGAATTCCGGCAGTCTGAAGAAAGTTAAAGGCAGTTCGCAATCGCTGTTAAATAGTGCGATGACGGTATTGGCAGGAGCTTGTTTGACTATTACTCTTTTGCCTTTGTTTGCAGTGCTTTACTATGTTGCTGCACAAGGTTTCAATCGCCTAAATTTAGACTTATTTACCAAGCTACCTCCTGCACCAGGATTATCGGGAGGTGGTATTGCCAATGCAATTGTGGGTACATTGATGACAGTGGGAATTGCTTCTTTGATTGCTGTTCCTTTTGGTGTATTGGCAGCAGTTTATTTGTCTGAATTTAGTAGTGGGAATATAGCTCGCTCGGTGCGCTTTGCTACTAACGTCCTGAGTGGAGTTCCTTCGATTATTGCCGGGGTATTTGCCTATGGTTTGTTTGTGGTAAATATGGGAGGCTTTTCGGCAATTGCTGGGGGTGCGGCGCTGGCTGTGCTGATGTTACCGACGATTGTGCGAACTACTGATGAAGCTCTACAAATCGTCCCTCAAGATATCAGGTGGGCATCTGTTGGTGTTGGTGCATCTAATTATCAAACGGTGTTGCAGGTGGTTTTGCCTGCGGCTATTCCGGCTATTTTAACTGGTGTGACTCTGGCAATTGCCCGTGCTGCTGGAGAAACTGCTCCTTTAATTTTTACGGCGCTAAATTCGCCTTTTTGGCCGGCTGGGTTTGATAAGCCAACTCCGAGTCTTTCGGTGTTGGTGTACAACTTTGCAACGGTTCCTTTTAAGGCGCAGAAAGAATTGGCTTGGGCGGCATCTTTAATTTTGGTGTTCATGGTTTTGCTGACGAGTATTCTTTCTCGTTGGGCTACTCGTCAAAAGGTTTATTAGTCATTGGGCATTGGGCATTGGGCATTGGGCATTGGGCATTGGGCATTGGGCAATTCTTTCTCACTTTAATCTTTGGCTTATTTTGTAAAATTCAATTGGAGTATTAACTGTATGATTATGCAAGTGGAACAAAAGGCTGAAACGGTTTTACAGGTAGACAATATTAATATTTTTTACGGCGGTTTTCAAGCTGTGAAAAATGTTTCGATGGCGATTCCCAAAAATCAGATTACTGCTTTTATCGGGCCTTCTGGCTGTGGCAAAAGTACGATTTTGCGATGTTTTAATCGTCTGAATGATTTGGTTAATGGGTTTCGTTTAAATGGCCAAATTTATTATCATGGTCAAAATCTTTATGATCCTGATGTGGATGCTGTGGAGGTGCGCCGTCGGATTGGGATGGTGTTTCAAAAGCCGAATCCTTTTCCTAAGTCGATTTATGACAATATTGCTTACGGTGCGAGGGTGAATAATTATAAGGGCGATATGGATGAGTTGGTGGAAAAATCGCTCCGCCAATCTTATCTTTGGGATGAGGTGAAGGATAAGCTGAAGCAAAGTGGTTTTTCGCTTTCGGGTGGCCAGCAGCAGCGTTTGTGTATTGCTAGGGCGATCGCGATTAATCCTGATGTAGTATTAATGGATGAACCTTGCGCTTCTCTTGACCCGATTTCTACAGTGAAAATTGAGGAGTTGATGCGGGAGTTGAAGGAGAAGTATACGATTGTGATTGTGACTCACAATATGCAGCAGGCTTCTCGTGTTTCCGACTTGACTGCTTTTTTCAATGCTAAGCTTTCTGATGATGGGAAACGGTTTGGCTATCTTGTTGAGTGCGACAAGACTGAGGTGATTTTCCAAAATCCGAAGGAAGAGTCTACGATGGATTATGTCAGCGGCCGTTTTGGTTGATTTTTGGGTAAGAAATTAGGACACGGCAGTCGGGAATTAGGACACGGCAGTCGGGAATTAGGACACGGCAGTCGGGAATTAGGACACGG
>NZ_JAKJHX010000190.1:3089-4963 GCF_021648855.1 Tychonema litorale BBK16
CAGTGCCGTGTCCCTACAATATTATTTTGGGTAGGGAAACGGCACTGCCGTGTCCTGATTAGCTTAACTTAACGGAACATACTGCTAACGGAACTATCTTCGTGAATTCGCCAAATAGTTTCTCCTAGCAAGTTGGCTACGGAAAGTACAGTCAATTGGGGGAAACGTTTGTCTTCTGGTACAGGAATTGTATTTGTAACAATGACTTCTTCCAACACTCCACTGGACAAACGCTCGATCGCCGGAGGTGAAAAAACTGCATGAGTAGCACAAGCATACACTTGCCTAGCACCTTCGCGACGTAACAATTTCGCCCCTTCACAAATCGTGCCCGCAGTGTCGATCATATCGTCCACCAACACTGCTGTTTTGCCTCTGACATCCCCGATGACATTCATCACTTCGGCGACGTTGTGAGCTTGACGGCGCTTGTCAATAATTGCCAACGGCGCGTCATTTAGTTTTTTGGCAAAAGCTCTAGCCCTGGCGACTCCGCCGACATCGGGCGAAACCACAACGATATCGGTCAATTGCTTGCTCTTGAGATAATCTAGGAGTATGGGGGACCCGTAAACATGGTCGAAGGGAATGTCAAAATAACCTTGAATTTGAGCGGAGTGCAAATCCATTGCTAAAATGCGACCAGCCCCAGCTTCGGTAATTAAATTAGCGACTAATTTGGCGGTGATTGATTCTCTGCCGGCGGTTTTGCGATCGGCCCTAGCATACCCATAGTAGGGAATTACGGCAGTAACTTCTCTTGCCGAAGCCCGGCGACAAGCATCGATCATAATCAACAATTCCATGAGACGATCGTTTACTGGACAGCAAGTTGGCTGAATCAAGTAAACATCGCAACCCCGAATCGATTCTTGAATTTGAACGTAGAGTTCCCCATCAGCAAACCGCTTGCGAACCATCGGTCCCAAATCGATCCCCAGATAACGTGCCACCTCTTGGGCGAGCGGAACATTAGCAGAACCTGAGAATAGCCGCAGACGGTCATTAGCGGAAACCGGCGGATTGGGAAGCGAAAGCGGTAAAGTAGCAGAACGGATCACAGCAGGCCTCTTGCAAGACATTATTTTACGGCTATCTTACCATCGGAAACTCTAAATTTGGCAAGCTTAAATGAGTTGTGTAACAAGTTTTTCTCAAAAATGGTTTTTTTGATTGCCATAAATGGTTTGCGGTAGCATATTATATATGGGAATTTATGGGCGATCGCACAAAAAACCATAAACTTGCAAAAAAGTGAAAAAAAAGTTAAGAATCTGAGGGATAGTCTAGATTTTTGATGTTAGCAAAGCAAGGTTGAAATCGATGAGCTTAAAAGAACGAATTGACGCAGAAATCAAAGCAGCCATGAAGTCTAAGGATAAAGTTCGCTTGGAAACTGTTCGTGGTATCAAGAAATTTATCATTGAAAAAGAAGTCAGTGTTCGTCCTTCGGGACAAGATGGGCTGACGGAAGCTCAGGAAATGGAAATTTTGGTGCAAATAGCGAAACAGCGCCGGGATTCGATCGAACAATACCGCAAAGGTGGCCGCGAGGATTTGGTGGCACAAGAGGAGGCGGAGTTGATAATTCTGGAAGAGTATTTGCCGCCGCAGATGTCTGATGAAGAGATAAGTCAAGTGATTGACGAAGTTATTGCTTCGGCGGGCGCGACTTCTGCTAAGGAGATGGGGAAGGTGATGGGGGCGGCGATGCAGCAGCTTAAAGGTAAGGCTGATGGTAAGAAAATTCAAGATATGGTGAAGGCAAAGCTTAATCCTTAGTCATATCAAATCCGGTAGCATCGGAATTATTAGTTAATTGCCGAAATTAGGAGACGGCAGTGCCGTGTCCCTACAATTAATCGGGTAGGGAC
>NZ_JAKJHX010000191.1 GCF_021648855.1 Tychonema litorale BBK16
GGTAGAAGCCTTGGCGCAGAAAACTTTGAGTACCTACGGCCGGATCGACGTGCTAGTCAATAATGCCGGCCTGATGCCGCTCTCTCCCCTTGACGAACTAAAGGTGGAGGAGTGGGATCAAATGATCGATGTTAACATCAAGGGCGTTCTGTATGGGATTGCGGCCGTGTTGCCAACTATGCGCCAGCAAAAGTCCGGTCACGTCATCAATCTATCGTCTGTGGCTGGACATCAGGTGTTTCTGGCAGGAGCGGTTTATTGTGCTACTAAGTTCGCAGTGCGAGCAATTTCTGAAGGGCTGCGACTAGAGTCAAATGGTGAAATTCGATCGACTAATATCTCGCCCGGAGCGATTGCGACTGAGTTGACTACTACGATTAGCGATAAAGATACAGCAGCCAGAATGAACGCATTTTATGAAATAGCCATTGATGCAGATTCTATTGCTAGGGCGATCGCCTTTGCGATCGAGCAGCCCAGTGATGTTGATGTAAATGAAATGATCATTCGTCCGACACGTCAGTAATTTAGGATTTAAAGAACATGATGAAACAGCGAAAACTGGGCGATCGAGGATTAGTAGTCTCGGAATTAGGACTCGGCTGCATGGGGATGTCCGAATTCTACGGGACAACCGATGAGTCAGAGTCGATCGCCACAATTCACCGCGCCTTAGAGTTAGGCGTGACTTTCCTCGACACGGCTGATATGTACGGTGTCGGCCACAATGAGGAGTTAGTCGGTAAAGCGATTAAAGACTGTCGGGAGCAAGTCATCATCGCTACCAAGTTCGGCAACGTGCGCGGTAGCGACGGCAGCTTTGGGGGCGTCAACGGCAAACCCGAATACGTGCGATCGTGTTGCGATGCCAGTCTCAAGCGTCTGGGTGTAGAGACGATCGACCTTTACTACCAGCACCGAGTCGATCCCAATACTCCGATCGAAGAAACCGTCGGCGCAATGGCGCAGCTCGTCCAAGCCGGAAAAGTGCGCTACCTCGGCCTTTCCGAAGCCGCCACCGACACCATCCGCCGGGCTCATGCAGTGCATCCGATTTCCGCACTTCAGACGGAATATTCGCTGTGGAGTCGGGAACCAGAAACCGAGATTTTGCCTACTTGTCGGGAGTTAGGGATTGGCTTTGTGCCTTACAGCCCACTGGGGCGCGGGTTTCTAACGGGCAAAATCAAGAGCCTCGACACGCTATCGGAAGGAGATTATCGATCGCAAAGATATCCTCGCTTTCAAGCCGAGAATATCCAGCAAAATCTCGAACTCGTCGAGAAGATCGAGCAAATGGCCGCCGAAAAGGGCATCAAAGCCGGACAATTGGCGCTGGCTTGGGTGTTAGCCCAGGGCGAAGACATCGTGCCGATTCCAGGCACCAAACGCCGCACCTATCTCGAAGAAAACATTGCCGCAGCCGATGTGACGCTAACTCAAGCAGAACTAGACCAAATCGCCAAAGCGCTTCCGTTGGGAATTGCGGTGGGCGATCGTTACCCCGATATGAGCACCGTCAATCGTTAGGAATTGGCGAACTAGCTAAGATGGGAGGGTCGGCACGGGGGCACGACCCTACAACTGCAACAGCCCAGCCCCTTTGTAGGGGCGGTGCCAAGAGTGCCCGCCCTCTCAGAATTGCGGTGGGCGCTACCCGGACATGAGTAAACAATCACTCACGAGCACAATTCATGAAAACAAACGCCTACGCCGCCCAAAACGCCACGACTCCACTCGCACCCTTCAACTTTCAACGCCGCGATGTCGGCGAGCACGATGTGCAGATCGAAATTCTATATTGCGGCGTGTGTCACTCCGACTTGCACACCGCGCGCAACGAATGGCAAAACACCACATACCCTTGCGTGCCCGGCCATGAAATCGTCGGACGGGTTGTAAAAGTTGGCGCGAACGTCAAAAAATTTAAGGAAGGCGACACCGCAGGAGTCGGTTGCATGGTCGATTCCTGCGGCACTTGTGCCAACTGTGAGGAAGACTTGGAACAGTTCTGCGACAACACGATCTGGACATACAACTCCCCCGACAAACACGTTGGCGGCATGACTTTCGGGGGATACTCTGACAGCATCGTCGTAGATGAAGCGTTTGTGCTGCAAGTTCCAAAGAATTTGAATCTCGCCGCCGTCGCCCCGCTGCTTTGCGCTGGAATCACCACTTATTCCCCATTGCGCCACAACAATGTTACCAAAGGTCAGAAAGTTGGTGTTGTGGGACTCGGTGGACTGGGACACATGGGGGTGAAATTGGCGAAGGCTTTCGGCGCTCATGTCGTCGTATTCACCACTTCGCCGAACAAAGTTGAAGATGCCCTGCGGCTGGGAGCAGATGAAGTCGTCAATTCCAAGAATGCCGACGAGATGAAAAAACACCTAAATAGTTTCCATTTCATTCTCGACACTGTATCGGCGCAACACGACATCAACGCCTACCTGTTTCTATTAAAACGCGATGGCAACCTCACCCAAGTCGGCGTACCAGCCGAACCGCTTTCCCTTAATGTTGGTAGCTTGATTTTTGGTCGGCGCAGTCTCAGCGGCTCGCTGATTGGTGGCATCAAAGAAACTCAGGAAATGCTGGATTTCTGCGGCAAGCATGACATCACTTCGGATATCGAACTCATCCCCATTCAGAACATAAATCAAGCTTACGATCGCCTGCTGAAAAGCGACGTTAAATATCGCTTCGTTATTGATATGGCATCGTTGCAACAGGCTTGATATCCTGTTGTGGATTTAAATGTCAAAAACAATCAAAGGATTGTGGGGTGGGCGTCCCGCCCGCCCCGAAAATGAAATTTAAATGCGCGACAGCTTAGCAGTCTCCGCTCATAGAAACTACAGATTTATTAACCTCAAGGACAAAAATTATGACAAATATAATGAGCCGCGAAATTCAGTTAGTCTCCCGCCCCAACGGAATGCCAACCGCAGCTAATTTTGCGATCGCCCAAACCGAAATAAAGTCGCTGCAAGATGGGCAAATACTCGTTCGCAATCGCTACATTTCCGTCGATCCGTATATGCGCGGACGCATGAATGAGAGCAAATCCTATGTTCCATCTTTCGAGTTAGGTAAAGTTCTAGAAGGCGGCGCAGTCGGCGAAGTCATCGAGTCGCGTGCTCCAGAATTCAAGCCTGGTGATGTTGTCGTTTCCAACTTTGGCTGGCGGGAATACTGCATCGCAGCGCCCAAAGACTTACACCCTGTCAGCAGCGAAATTCAACCGCTATCGGTTTATCTCGGTGCGATCGGGATGACGGGGATGACGGCTTGGGCTGGATTGAATTTGGTAGATGTGAAAGCCGGCGACACCATCTTTATTTCGGGTGCTGCGGGCGCGGTGGGAAGTGTGGCGGGACAACTGGCGAAATTGCGCGGGTGTCAGGTAATCGGCTCAGCAGGTTCAGCCGAAAAAGTCAAGTTTCTGCTGGAAGAATGCGGATTCGATCGCGCTTTCAATTACAATTCTGGCCCTATCCTCGACCAATTGAACCAAGCCGCACCCGACGGAATTGATGTTTATTTCGACAACGTAGGCGGCGAAACTCTCCAAGCGGCGCTTTCAGCCTTGCGCGTGCACGGGCGGATTATCTCTTGTGGCAGCATTTCTGGTTACAACAAGCCGCAGCCGGGCCCGAACAACCTGTTTAATATGATCGGCAAACGCTTGACGATGAAAGGGCTGCTGGTTCGCGATTGGCTCGATCATCAGGGCGAATTTGAACGAGAAGTTGGTGGTTATTTCCAAGCTGGAAAACTGAAGAACCAGGAAACAGTGGTAGTAGGAATTGACCAAGCTGTAGGCGCATTCATCGGTCTTTTTGAAGGCAAAAATCTTGGCAAAATGGTGGTAAAATTGGATTAGGTGGCGACAATTAATTTAACCCAAGTTGTAGAGAATTGTTTGACGTTATTTGGTTTAACAAAGTATGGATCTCAAACTATCAGGAAAGATTGCATTGGTCAGTGGTTCAACGGGTGGAATTGGACTGGCAATTGTTACCACACTTGCCGAAGAAGGAGCGACGGTCATTATCAATGGCCGAACCCAAGAGCGCGTAAATAATGCGATCGACCAGATTCAGCAAAGCGTCCCGAATGCCAAACTTCAGGGAATTGCCGCCGATTTGGGAACGCCAGCCGGAGTTGAATTGTTACTTCAAAAAGTACCAGAAGTCAACATTTTGGTGAACAATTTGGGCATCTATGGTTCCAAAGCATTTGCAGATATCTCCGATGAAGAATGGATGAATATTCTGGAAGTGAATGTGATGAGCGGTGTGCGACTCTCGCGCCATTATTTGCCACTGATGCTGAAGCAAGATTGGGGACGGATTATTTTCATCTCTAGTGAATCTGGCTTGAATATTCCCGCTGAAATGATTCATTATGGCGTAACCAAAACTGCACAATTAGCCTTGAGTCGTGGTTTGGCGGAAACAACGGCGGGCAGCCAGGTCACTGTCAATACGGTATTGCCTGGCCCAACCCGTTCCGAAGGGGTGGAAGACTTCATCCAGGGATTATCGAAGGATCAAAATATTTCGATCGAACAAGTTGAGAAAGAGTTTTTTACTAAGACTCGTCCATCTTCCCTAATTCAGCGATTTGCTTCAACGTCTGAAGTTGCTGCGTTAGTTGCGTTTGTTGCCAGTCCGTTAGCCTCTGCGATTAATGGTGCCGCCCTACGAGTTGAGGGTGGAGTGGTGCGATCGATTGTGTAGCGAAGTTTTTACCTTGATGTGCTGGGAAAATCTCTCACTCCCTACATTTCCGAACAGAATGCTTTCGTTCAAACAAAAATAAGGAGCGTTACATTTCATTAACTCACCCTAAAGCGATCGCTATT
>NZ_JAKJHX010000192.1 GCF_021648855.1 Tychonema litorale BBK16
ATTGGGAATTGGGAATTGGGAATTGGGAATTGGGAATTGGGAATTGGGAATTGCTGCACCCTGAGCGTAGTCGAAGGGTCGAATGGTTAACTTCAAATAGCCCTTCGACTTCGCTCAGGGAACTGTCAACAGTCAACAGTCAACAGTCAACTAACTAACTTACTTCCAATTTTGCCAAGAACTATTGAAAATAGAAGTACCTGGAAAAGCAATTGGATTGCTATTTTGCTGCAAGCGCAACTGCAACACTTCTAAATTAGGTTCACGGGACGGCAACTCATCCACTAATTCATAAGGAATAATCCCATTTTCCAGGGAGAAAGCAGCAGTAATTCCCGCAGCAGCACCCGCAGACCATTCAAAAGAATGTACTCGATAAGCAGCAGCAGCCGTGTGACTAACCGCAATACTTTTACCCGCCACTAACATATTATCAATTTTTTGAGGAATCATGGCGCGCAGTGGAATTTGGAACGGATAAGCCTGTCCTTGACCCTTGCGAGTACCCTCCCGTTCAATATTTCCCGGCGCTTCCGGCGGACTGTTTTTCATGCAGGGGTGAAAGTCGATCGCATAATGGCCAATACCTACAGCATCAGGATAGATCGTAGCGCGCGATCGGGATTTTGTATTCTCAACAGATTGACTACCGACAGCCAAAGCCGGCGCATTCAAACCACCCACAGCTAACCACAAATTCCGATACTCTTGTTCCGACAAATTCTGACGGTAAAAACTATCTTGAAAATTAGCACGAGACATATCAACTTCCCACACCGTAAAACCTTCAGGCTGACTCAAACTTGGTCTCCCAATAATTCGTCTTCCTTCCCGCATATAAGGATATTTAGAAAGTCCGTGAACCGTCCCCATCGGCGAATTTAATCCAGTTAAAAATCGATTATTTGGATAAGGCTTTTTCACACCATTACCCAGTTGCGAGTCCGTAGTTCCTGCTACCAACCAGTAGAAAAATCCCTTGGAATTCTCTTCACCACGTCGCAAAGTTTCGGTTCGCAGACCACCCATCCAACCACCGGGTTGCAATTGACCATTAGCTTCGAGTTGCGCGCGAGAATAAATTAAATTATCCTGGGAAGAACCAGGGCGATAGTCATTACCCCAAGTCCAGTTTTGCATCGAAATATCCCCAGGATAAATCGGGAATAGTTTCGGATCAGCAGGGCGCGGTTCATCCGGTTTCATACTCCTGATTTGGCGGTAGCTGAACACCAAAGGAAAGCTAGCTAATCTCTGCAATTCGTAGCTATAATAAGGAGCATATTGTTGATAGAAGGATGGCAGTTGATGCTGCTGCGGTTCCTTAGTTGCCTCCATTGCAAAGGTGTAGGTAAAACCTTGAGTGCAATAGGCATCACCTGTAGGACTTCCAGAAGAAGGTTCTAAAGGAGAACGCGGGTCAATTCCGAGGCGATAGGGCACATCGGCCAGTCCGATTAATTCACCAGTTTCTGTTGCATCGACGACATACCAATCAACACCCCCCCTAGCCCCCCCTTGTAAAGGGGGGGAACTTGTAGAATTCCCCCCCCTTTGTAAGGGGGGGTTAGGGGGGGTCTGGGGCGGTTTGGGAATGAAGCGGATAATGGTTTTGTTAAATCGCGCCGAATTTTCGTAGCGATAGGAATCTTCGATAGTTGTTGAAAGAGTTTCGGTGTTAATTGGTGGAGTATTGGCGGCTGGTTTGTGCGAAATTGCGATCGCACTTTTAATTTGTTGACCACTCATCGCATTTCCCGCCACAGCAGGAGTAATTGCCAGTTCTTTAATTACTGTATTGGGAAACCATTTCAGCTTGCCATTTCCAGTTTTAGCAGCATCCTGCAATACCTCAAATAAAATTTTGTGGCCATTGTAGGGCATGAAACAGGAATAACTAACCCAACACCCACCGGGATTCAGACGACCATAATGTTCCTTGATTCGTCGCCGTAATTCTAGGTAGCCGCGCGGGTAAAATAAGAGGGATCTCTGAGTGTCTCTTTCATCCAGTGCAGAGGTTCCCTGGGATGAGATTTGACCACCTACCCAGTCTGTAATTTCCGTGAGACAAACCGTGCGACCGGCTAACAAACCTTCGTAGGCCGTAGCAGCACCAGCCAGTCCGCCACCTGCTACCAGAATATCACAAGTTTCCTCGCGATCGGGATTGCGATTCGGCGCAGAAAGCACGGGTGAAATAATGGATATGACGGAAATTAGACCAAGAGAGAGGCTAAAGAGCGATCGACCTTTGAGTCCCAATAAATACCTTAGAAGTTTCATCGCAGATTGTCGGCTAAATTTTGACATAACTCAATACAATTATCGCGTCCAAATGTTTATTTTGCAATATACTGGAATTTAGCTATGCAGTCAGAGCAAGTTTTTTAGTTTTCTGACGCATTAGTACCTATAACTATTTAACAACATGATGAACCCGATGAGCAACATCATCAGATTTTATCGATTATTGCTCCCTTTTGAAAATTTAAAAATCACAACAGATTTAAGCTTCTCTAAAGTCTTACAAAGATTAGATGAAGTTGTCGATAGTCCCAGGATTTTCAGAATGATGCCACCATTTGGGCCGCCACCCCCCAAACCTTATGAAGGGACAATTTATGGTAAAACTTTCAAAATTAGTCGTATCATCCGTGGGCGCAATTCATTTTTACCATTAATTGAAGGAGAGATATATCCTCAACCTTTCGGTTGTTATATAAATATTAACATGAGTTTGCACAAAATTGTGTTGGTATTCATGATTTTTTGGCTGTGGACAACTGGTAGTATTGGCATTTTCGCTTTATTTGCTTGGTTGGTAGAACCCTCGATCGGTCCAATATTTATTCCATTGCTAGGAATGTTTATATTCGGATTGCTTTTGTGCATCATTCCGTTTAAAATAGAAGTAAAAACAGCTACTAAATTTTTATTGACATTATTCAATTAATCATCATATTCACAATAATCATCAATTTTCAATACCCACGAAAACTTCATTTTCCTGACAAATACTCCAGATTAATTATGCGTCAAAACCAACTCAAACAAAAAATCAAACAAGGCGAAACAGTCCTCGGTTTATTCATGAATTGTGCCTATCCCGCATTCATCGAAATCTGTGGCCACGCTGGCTTTGACTTCGCCGTCATCGACATGGAACATGGCCCTTTACATTCACTGGCTGCGGAAGATTTGTGTCGTGCAGCCGAGTGTGCAGGCATTGCACCTATTGTGCGCGTCCGCAAAAACGATGGGCCACAAATTCAACGAGCTCTCGACATTGGTAGTGCAGGGATTCAAGTACCTCAAATTGAAAGCAAAATAGATGCCGAAATAGCAGTTAAAAATTCCAAATACAGTCCCCTTGGCACCCGTGGTCTTTCCTTTGCAACCAGGGCCGGATTGTACACTGCTGCCGGCACAAATATTACCGATCGCCTGAATGAAGAATCTTTAGTTGTGATTCAAGTCGAAGGTAAAGGTGGCATCAATAATTTAGCAGAAATTGTAACTGTTCCTGAAGTTGACGTAATTTTTCTGGGGCCTTATGATCTGTCACAGTCGATCGGGATTCCGGGCCAAGTCCGCGATCCGCGAGTCATTGAGATGATGGAGGATGCCGTAAAAACCATCCGCAACGCAGGGAAAGCAGCCGGTACTTTTGCTGACACCCCGGAAATCGCCAAGCAGTGGATCGATGCTGGTGTTCAATACGTGGGACTTGGGGTAGATGTAGCCGTTTTCCTGCGGGCTTGTCAGGATTTAGTCAAATCAGTCGATCGATTTTAGATTTTGGATTTTGGATTTTAGATTGACGGACTTACGATATCTTTACGATATCTTTGCAATATCTTTGCAATTTTTGTAGTGGTTTTAACCACACATACAAAAAACCTGAGCTAGACTAGAAGCATACATCTCCTTAAAGCAAAATTAAGGAGGGGAGCAAGGCTTCATGGAGAATTATCTATGAAAACTGTATTAGAATCTATTGCTTTAGACTATGCCTTCATGTTTACTTTCAAAAAGGTAAACTCGATCAAGCTCGAAGGGTTCAAGCAATTTTTTGACGATATGCCGATCGATCCTTATATTAGAGGAAAGTATCGCTCAAGAAGATTATCACGGTTTATCGTCAATGGCAATGAGTTAGTCAAGTTGCCTCATGGCTACTTATTTCAAAGTAAAGAATACAATCCAGTGGTGGGCGATATCCGGCGTGAATTTGCCGAATTGGACGATCGGCTAATCGCCCTTGATAACTTCAAACAAATGATTTTTGCTTTTTTCGATTCTTGCAAAATTCACCCAGAAGCTGAAATCGGCATCCATCAAATCAGGACAAGTTGTTCGCCGCACAATTTTGGGAATCCCGCACCAGAAGGTATTCACAGAGACGGTACTGATTTTATCGGCATTTTCTCAGTTGACAGAACTAATATTGTGGGCGGGGAAACCCATTTGTACTTGACCAAAAAAGAGAAGCCTGTTTTTAATAAAGTTCTGCATCCGGGAGAATTACTCTTGGTTAATGACCACGAGTTTTTTCACTTTACTACGCCGATCAAACCGGAAGTTGAAGGTGTGGGCACAAGGGACGTCTTTGTGTTGACATCTCCCAGTTTACTGTGCGATTGAGTATATTTGGGCGATCGGGCGATCGCCCATCATTGAATTTTAGATTTTGGATTTTGGATTTTGGATTTTGGATTATTCAAATTTGCAAGTCCTGGCCTATATGTCCATATGTCTATATATAGTGGACATACTTTTGCGATCATCATGCCCCATGCCCCATGCCCCATGCCCCATGCCCCATGCCCCATGCCCCATGCC
>NZ_JAKJHX010000193.1 GCF_021648855.1 Tychonema litorale BBK16
TTGCCCATTGTTCGGGAAAGGCATCGGGCTTGTAGATGGTTAATGCAGCAGTGTAAAATGCGATCGCCAGTTCGATATTCTCTGCTTTCTCTCCCCTGATTCTGTTACGGTAGGCATTTGCCAGATTATTTTGGGTTTGAGCAAACATTTCGCTTCCCGGTTGCCGATTACTTAAAACTATTTGATAACCAGTAATGGCAATTTCCAGATTATTCGCTCTACTTCCCAGCGGAAAGTTGCTAATATCAATACTTAAATTTTCAATATCGCCGAGAATTGACTGAATTGCTTCTGAATTCTTATCAGCAATTAAATTCTGCGCCACTTGCTGTAAAATATCGGCAAAACGGAGATTGAGGAGATGTTGCCGTTCGGCCAGCATCGGGTAAATTACTTTAATATCACTATTGCTATCTTGTTCTGCTTGCAATAATTCTAGGATAAAGTTTGCATACTCTTGGGAATCTTCACTTTCAGAGTTATCGCTATCTCCGTCATCGTTGGTATCCAAAAATTCCCCTACCTGACTGGCCAGATTTCGCAGGAAACTAGCTGGATTTTCCTGTCCTTGCTGTGTCAAGTTTTCTGCTATGACTTCCCAAGCTTGCAGAAACCCGCGATCCAATAATTCTAAGTTATCTTGTAATATCTGCGGTTCATCACCGTTGGGGCAATTCAGGAGAGTTTGAATTAGTTGCAGGTACGCTCGATCGCGGGTTTCGTCCATTGTGGGGAGTTGTGAATAACACCGCTATTCATTTTAGCATGATTCGATGGGTTGGGTGGCCAGAAACCGGGTTTTTGCGAGAATACTTTGTGACAGGCGAAGAGATGGGAAAAAACCCGGTTTCTTAGATGGTGCGCGAGCGATCGGATGGTCAATTCCACCCATACTCACCAAATTGTCTGAATAGTAGTTAACGCTTGAATTTTTGCGTCGCGAGTGACTAACGGAAGACTCAAAGATAAAGCAGTGGCTGCAATAATTCTGTCTGGCATATCTGGTACCACATCGCGGGGAATCTGACGCAGAGTTTGTGCTGTGATTAAATCCAAAGGGGCGATGGCTAACCCAGTCCCCCGATCGGATAAGGCATTAATTAACTGCTCAAATGCCTCTTCGGGCACTCGATACCTTTCCACTAAATACCCTAATTCTACCACGGAAATCGCGGACACATAAATCGAATAGCCTCCTGCTAATGCTGCATCCAAAGCAGTCATTGCTGCTGGCGACAATCGAGAATTCTCCCGCAAATACCAGATAATTGTATGAGTGTCGGCGACAACGGCGGTCATTAAATATCACCTCTCGGAAAGTTTCCCCACATTTCTTTTCTAGCTTGGGCAATATCTTCTTCGGTGATATCTATATCTAAATTAGCCCACATTCCTTTGACGCTTTTTAGAGGTCGTTTGAGAAAGTTTTTTTGATGAAGAAATTCAGCAAAATCTAAAACTTCTTGCTGCTGATTCGGGGGTAATTCCCGCAACTTATCTAAAACTGCTTGCTCTAAATTCATTGTTGATTTTCCTCCGTTTGTGCTGTATTTGACATAGATTTGACTCCGCTCTGTTCTATTTTGATTATATACCAGGATGAATTTAGTTTGGTCTGGGACGCACGGGTGGCCAGAAACCGGGTTTTTGCGAGAATATTTGGTGACAGGTGAAGAGATGGGAAAAAACCCGGTTTCTTCGATCGTGCGCGAGTGTCCAGAAACGGGTTTTTTGCTAGTTTATACTTCTTGTGAAATGCGACTATTCAAACGCTCATATTCATCCTCTAACAGCCACATTTTAGCAGCTTCGTAATTGTCACTAGCAAAAATAACTTTACAGTTTTGTGCCGGATTATGAATACAAAATTTCCCTGATTTTTCCTTAACTAACATCAGGATATAAGGAGAAGATATCAGAGTATCAGCCCAGATTTCCGCAAACTCCCACTCAGTTTCTTGCTCTGATTTTTGACTGATTTTAGTAGCTTATGCGCGGTCTTGTTCGAGGTATGACATGATATTTACCTGTAGTTTTCTTAATTTTTATTTCACCGTATTGTAGTGGTATCCGAGTACCGTCTGCTTTCAGTATATAACCAATTGGTTCGGAAAAGTGGCGAGAAACCGGGTTTTTGTCAGGATATTTGATGACAGTCCAGGATTTGGTGAAAAACCCGGTTTCTGAGATTTGGGGGTTATGGGTTTGGTGGCGGGTTTCGACTTCGCTCAACCACCGGGTTTTTGTCGGGATATTTGATGACAGTCCAGGATTTGGGGGGAAACCCGGTTTCTAAGATTGTAATAGAGCCCCGATTTCTCAAATAAATCGGGGCTCTGGAAATTCAGTTTTTTCTGCTGTTGCTCAATTATTTTGAGATACTAGCGAGAATTTTTTCCATTTCAGCAAGCTCGATCGCACCGGAGAATGTTTTGCCGTTCATAATAAAGAAGGGAGTGCCTTCTATTCCCAATTTTTGAGCGAGTTGCACGTCTTTCTGAATCGCTGCTTCGGCTGCGGGGCTGTTGCGATCGGTGTTGAATTTATCTACTTTGAGATTGAGTTTTTGGGCAAGAGATCCGTACAATTCCTCGCCTAACTGTTTTTGTCCCTCAAACAAAGCATTGTAGTATTCCCAGAATTTGCCTTGCTGTTGGGCTGCCCAGGCTGCTTTGGCTGCTGGTAGCGCTTGAGGATGAATTGAGGTTAAGGGAAAATGCTTGTAGGCCAAAGTAACTTTGTCCTGGTGTTTTGCCATAAACTGTTTGACTGTATCGTGAGCGCGGGCGCAAAACGGACATTGAAAATCGGAAAATTCTAGAAGTACAATCTGTTGTGAGGCTGCACCGGTACTGGGAGAATCGCCGATCGAAGATTTAGGATTAGCTTTCATCTCCTGCAAAAATGACTGCTGCGCGGCTTTCAGAGACTGCTGCTTTTCTTGCTGGTATGCTTGTACCGACTCCAAAATTGCTTGGGGGTTTTCGCGGATGATCTGCAAGACTTGCTCTTTTAACTTAGGATCGACTGGATTACCACTGGCTGACTGGGCGGGGGAACAACCGATGAATACGAGGCAAACTGCTAACAATACACTAAAGCCTAGGGCTTGCTGGCTGCGGAGTTTTCGCCAAATAGAGGATATGTTCATCTTTTTTTCTAATTCACGGCAAGACTTCATCCTACATTGGGAATTGGGAATTGGGAATTGGGCATGGGGAATTGGGAATTGGGAATTGGGAATTCGTTTTAAAATAAACAGCGATGATCAGAATAAAATATTCAAGGGCGATCGCACTGACGATCGCCCTTTATTTTCTCTAAGCATTAGCTTTGAGAATTTTCGGAAAACAAGACTATTTGCGGTTGTTGAGCCACTTAGCAGCAACTATTCCCAAAATACCCGCCACAACTGGATTTCCCAAAAATTTCA
Organism: Tychonema litorale BBK16; assembly: GCF_021648855.1. Lineage (GTDB taxonomy): Bacteria > Cyanobacteriota > Cyanobacteriia > Cyanobacteriales > Microcoleaceae > Microcoleus. The sequence goes on from NZ_JAKJHX010000193.1 coordinate 3,434, forward strand.
TCAAACTAGGCTGTTCGGCTAACACTTCTCGGAAAACATCCGGGTGATTGTGATAGGTAAACGAGGCTAATTTGGTAACATCGTCAGCATTCATCCGGCTAGCGTGGTGAGTAGAAAGCCCTAGCTGTTGTTCCAAGGTGCGATCGTTCAATCCTCGCTTGCTCAGATGCTTGAAAAATTCCCGCGCTACGTCATCCCGTTCATTTGGTTTAATTTGGGCGATCGCCTTTTGCAATTCCGGTTCCAATTGAGCCGGCGGCAAAGAGTCATGATTCAGAGAATGACCAAATAATTGTTTGCGCTGCTGCGGCGAAGTTCGCTGAGCAAAATCATCAAAATTTTCGTATTCTTCTGCGGATGTTTCTGGCATTGCTTCTCGATCGCCACTTGCCAAATCGCTCATGATTTGACGCTTGTAATTATCGCTGGTACTCATCGTAATTTTTCCCAATCTATACAACATCTACGTCTCAAATAGAGACTTTTTTGCCAATAATTTAGTGGTATACTAAACCACAATTTGGCGACATTTGCAACTGACTAACTCGGTCAAGACTTGTATTCGATCTGATTTGATTGCTGGTCATACTTTGCCGTCAAAATCAGTTTTTTGTCTGGTGCATAAACCAAAACACTTACGTCCTGATTCGGGAAATTCTTGTGAAAACCTTGTGCTAAAGATTTCGCCAAATCCTTGACTTCTGTAGGGCGGACTTGCGGGGTAATCACAACTCCCAACTTGTTGTTGTCACGCACATAAGCATCCTGAACCAGTCCATTAGCCGTCTTCGTTACCCATTGACCAAAATCTTGACCGGCTGCGGTATTCCCGCGTTCTAACTGCGCGTAATAGCCCTTACTACCACCTATTGCTACAGGTGCACTCATTGGTTTTTGAGCTGAAACACTTGTCGTACAAGCTGTGGTAAAGCTTAGCATTAAAACCAAAAGTAGCCCAGCAACTATTTTGCGAGTTTGCTGAAATAAATTCACCTTTTTTTCCTCCATTCTAAAAAGATTTTGAAGAGTTGAAAGGGTCTCAATGCCAGACCCTTTCACTAAATGTTAGGCTTTGTCTATTACATCTTTGACGGCATCTTTTGCGTCTTCAACTGCGTGGCTGGTTTCAGCTTGTTTTTGCTTGGCTTTGCCTTGTGCTTTATCCTTGGGGTCGCCTGTAACATTGCCTAGAGCTTCTTGAGCTGCGCCTTCGACGTTTTTAGCAGTTGCCTTTGCTCTATCTTCAATACTCATTGGTTTCTCCTGGTCTGTATTTAGTATGAGAATTTGTACTTAAATTAATATTATTGATTTATGCTGTTATTTGCACTCCCTCTATAGGTAGAACAATTGACATACTCCCCGACAAACAGGCGCGGGGATTCTAATTCATGGTTCACAG
>NZ_JAKJHX010000194.1:0-1158 GCF_021648855.1 Tychonema litorale BBK16
TCCGTCAGCATCGGCGACTTCAACGGCGACGGCAAACCCGACTTAGCTGTGGCGAACACCAGGAGCAACAACGCCTCGATCCTGCTCAACACGCTAACGCCAGTAACACCAACACCTACTCCAACTCCGATCGCGCCACCGATACTTTTACCGACAGGGGAATTACAAATAACAATTGCAAGGCCGCAACCATCGGTATCGAGTAACGTGCGATCGGGCTTACCAGAAAACACCCGATTGGGAGATGTTTACCTGCTAACAGATGGCAACGATACCAGCTTCCCAGCAGCAGCATCAGGTTTAACTGTATTTGCCCTCTCCGGCAACGATTCCTTAACCGGATTAAACTTCCCAAATACCTATTTTGGGAATCAAGGAGAAGATACTTTACTAGGTGAAGGAGGTAACGACGAACTAATCGGCGGCAAAGGTTCGGATTCGATCGCGGGCGGTACTGGCAACGATTTTCTTAGCGGGAATAATGATAACGATATCCTGCTAGGTGGAGAAGGCGACGATACTTTGCGCGGCGGAAAGGGCGACGATATCTTATCAGGCGGTGCGGGCAATGATGTTTTGAATGGCGATGAGGGTTTCGATATCCTCACGGGTGATGCAGGGGGCGATCGATTTGTCTTGCAAGAAAAGGTTACTGCACTATCTCAAGCCGATCTAATTCGTGACTTCACTGCGGCTGATAAAATCCAGTTAATTGATGTCACATTCAGTCAACTAACTTTTGAATCAGTTAGTGTCGTTTTAGATGGTACAACTGCTGTAACCTCAACGGCGATCAAATCGGGGAATGACTACTTGGGAGTGGTTTATAATGTGAATTCAACTGCTCTTAATAGTAGTTCATTTTTGTGAGCATCAATATTGTTGGTGCAGCAGACAGTCCGACGGGGAATTAATTCCCCGTCTCATAGCGAAAGTCCTCTGGAAGAGGACTAAGAGCGATCGCATTTTTAGCTAATTTATCCGACAAAAATCATGCTGTCAGCGATGGCAATTCCCAGTCGGTTTCAACCGACTTTCGCTATGAGGCAGGGGTTTAAACCCCTGCCGGATCGTGGGTGTGACTTCAGATAAAATGCTGCATTAATATTGTTGGTGAGTCCGACAGTCCGACGGGGAATTAATTCCCCGTCTCATAGC
>NZ_JAKJHX010000194.1:1258-4826 GCF_021648855.1 Tychonema litorale BBK16
AATATTGTTGGTGAGTCCGACAGTCCGACGGGGAATTAATTCCCCGTCTCATAGCAAAAGTCCTCTAAAAGAGGACTAAGAGTGAGAGCATTTTTAGTTAATTTGTTGGACAACAATCTTGTTGTCAACAATTGCAATTCCCAGTCGGTTGAAACCGACTGTCTTCTATGAGGCAGGGGTTTAAACCCCTGCCGGATTGTGAATTTGATGCCAGAGTCGATCGACACTGCCACACCGCTACAAATCAACATTAATCTGCGTACCCTTTTCAAAAGTCCTTTTAATCAAGTTTTCAGACGGGTAAGATGCCCATCCCACAAGAAAAAATCATGCTTGTGGAACAGGCATCTTGCCTGTTATTGACAGACTCTGAGAGGAGAGGTCTATTATTTAGAACCAAACACCTCGCGCACTCGATAAATCGGTTTTCCCTGGGATTCATGATAAGTCCGCATCATTATTTCTGCCAACAAACCAAAACAAAATAACTGTACCCCAGTCAACACCAAAACTACAGCCAAAATCAGCAAAGGACGATTGCCAATGATTTTACCAAAACCCAATTTTAAGACTGTCAAATAAATCCCTAAAGCTGCTCCCAACGTCATAGAACTCATTCCCAAAAGTCCAAAAACGTGCATCGGTCTAGTTAGGAACTTCTTCATAAAATAAATAGTTAACAAATCCATCAACACGCGAAAAGTCCGCCAAATTCCGTACTTGCTTTGACCAAAACGGCGGGCGTGATGTCGCACGGGAAGTTCGGCAATTCTCGCCCCTTCAATAAATGCCAAAGCCGGCAAAAATCGGTGCAATTCACCATAGAGATTCAAGTCTGCTACCAACTCCGATCGATAAGCTTTCAAAGAACAGCCGTAGTCATGCAAAACAACGCCTGTAACGCGACCAATTAGCAAGTTAGCAATTTTAGAAGGAATCAATCGACTAACGGTATTATCTTGCCGGTTTTTCCGCCAACCACTGACTAAGTCGTAGCCTTCATCTAACTTTGCCAACAGTAGCGGAATATCAGCCGGGTCATTTTGCAAATCGCCATCTAGGGTGACGATAGCACGACCACGAGCACGATCGAAACCTGCTGACATGGCGGCAGTTTGCCCGTAATTGCGACGTAAAATTACTGCACAAAGGTCATCACGACTGCTAGCTAATTGTTGGAGAAGTTCTGCTGAACCGTCTTTTGAGCCATCATCGACGCAAATAATTTGATAGCTGAGTCCAGATGCTTTGATCGAAGTTGCGATCGCCTCAATCAAATGAGGTAAACTTTCCACCTCGTTATAAACTGGCACTACCGCCGAAACGTCAAGAACAACTTCAGCCTCAGCCTGTTGTTCAGCCAGTTTTTCCAAAAATAATGCAGCGTCCATTTCTTTCTTCAATAATACTAAAAGTCAACCATGAACAGTCAACCGTGAACAGTCAACCGTGAATAGTCAACAACTAGATTGATAACTTGCCACCACTTTACCATATCCCCGTAATTGCTGATAATAAATTTGACTAACTTTATCACCATCATTCGACAAAATATCGATACCGATACCATTGCGACCTTGTTCTTTTCCTGAACTGTGAATATAACGATTCTCTCCCAAATATAATCCCACATGAGTTGCTTTTTGGCGACTCCCAAAAAAGACTAAATCCCCTGGTTGTAAGTCATCTATACTAATAGGTTTAGTAAAAGCTTCTTGTTGATAAGCATCTCTCGGCAACCAGATACCTGTAAACAAAAAAGCTGCCTGCATTAATCCAGAACAATCATAATTTGGTGCGACAGTACCGCCCCAAAGATAATAATTGGATTGCTTCCTAGCCTGATGAGCAAAATTAATTACAGTTGGCAATTTTTCTCTAATTTCTGCTTCAGAAAATATCTCAGAATTATAGAATGTGTCTGCCACATCCAGCAACTCAGCATCTCGAATATCCAGCCATCCCGGATAATCATCTTCGCACAGCCGCACCATCACAGCCGTTGTGTCCCCCTGCACAAGCGTGTCTATGCCATCTCTGCCTCCCTTGATAAGGGAGTCTATGCCATCTCTCCCCCCCTTGATAAGGGAATCTATGCCATCTCTGCCTCCCTTGATAAGGGAATCTATGCCATCTCTACCTCCCTTGATAAGGGAGTCTATGCCATCTCTGCCTCCCTTGATAAGGGAATCTATGCCATCTCTCCCCCCCTTAACAAGGGGGGGTTGGGGGGGGTTAACTACTCGCAAGTGTCGCCCCGTCGCCGCTTGAGTTGCGAGGCGATCGCACTTTGGCGAATCGTAAATATTTATGTGCGATCGTGTCAGATACTCCACAATATTAGATAATTGATAATTAGTCATTTAATTTTTTCTAGTTTATAGATTATAACGTATAACTCCCTAAAATTTCCTATGACATTTTTCCGCAAAGACGAAGAATTAGAAACCCTTGGCAGTAGTATTATAGACGCAGCCAAGGCAGAATTTACAGGATTAGCAGGCGATCGCATCGCGATTACCTGGATAGTTTATGATCCGCCAGTGCGAGTCAATACAGGTGGAGCTTTGAGCCCCGAAGAATTTTGGAAATATCAAGCCAGAGGTTTTAGCAGCAGAGCTACAGAACGAGTGTATCCGGCCAGCATCGTCAAATTATTCTACCTCGTCGCCGTCTGGGAATGGGCACAAAAAGGCATGATCAAAACATCGCCGGAATTAGAACGCGCTGTCAGAGACATGATAGTTGATTCCAGCAATGATGCCACCAGTTTAGTAGTAGATGTACTAACCGGCACCACCAGCGGCCCAGAATTACCACCGGGCCCCTTTGAAACCTGGAAACAGCAGCGAAATATCATCAACCGTTACTTTCAATCATTGAATTGGCTAGACTTGCAAGACATTAACATCAATCAAAAAACCTGGTGCGATGGCCCCTACGGTCGTGAACGAGCATTTCTGGGAGAATTAATGGAAAATAGAAATATGCTCACCACAAATGCCACGGCGATTTTGTTGCATAGTATCATAGGTGGTGTCGCTGTTTCTGCTAAAGCATCCCAAGAGATGATGAGTTTAATGAAACGTAGTTTAGAACCAGCGGAATTAGAAGCAGATCCTGAAAATCAAGTTACAGGTTTTTTAGGTGGCGGATTGCCAGAAGATGCGAATTTGTGGTCAAAAGCTGGACTAACAAGTCAAGTGCGGCACGATGCAGCTTATATTGAAGTACCGAATTTGCGGCCTTATTTGTTAGTGGTATTTACCGAGGGGAAAGAGAATAGTAAGAATGAAGAGATTTTGCCTTTTGTATCGCGGCAAGTTGTCGAAGCAATGAAAGCACTTGATTAGATCGGGAAGGATTGACGCAAACATTACTTTGCAATATTATTGTAAAGTGTACACTGTATTATCTGTAGTAGGATAGTATTCTCCGAACATTGATACGGAAACCACGGGTAACAAGTGTTTTATCCTGGTAATACAGATGTGCATACTATAATTGAGATGGCTTACCAAAAAGCTGGGTCTAAAGCCCCTTCTTCAGTGGCCGGCTTTAATTTTCT
>NZ_JAKJHX010000195.1 GCF_021648855.1 Tychonema litorale BBK16
GTGACATCAACGGGCAAGTTGACTGATTGATCCAAGAATCCCCACGCCTTCAGGCTGGGGAGTGTCAAAATGCACTATTTCGGTAAGCGCATAATCAGTGCCTGGACTAACGTTCCGTTGAAGTATCTCAATAGCACGTTTTCTAACCGATGCCCAGAATCGAGTAGAGCGACTATATGTTCCGTCTTTTAGCAAGGATTTCGTACCATCAAGGATCCACTGCTTACGTCCTCCCCCAAAACGATAATTGAAATAATCGTGTACTTCGTTATATGACCAATCCCAAGTCGGGTAGTCTTCATCAGAGCCAATTGATGGATTTGAACTTAGGAAAAGAATAGGTGCTTGCTCTATCTGACCACTCCAAGGTTCAGGCACTTGAAATTTTCCTAGTCCAAGTGAACTTTGATAATCAACAATTGTACGACATGGGTTTTCAGCAGCAAGATCCTCTCGGCACTCTCGTGCGTGAGGGCAATGAACAATTTCACTTAGCAGAGTTCTTTCAGGCGTTTCCAAAATGTATCAACTGATTACGAGTTTATAAAAATCTAGCAGTCGAACTTATAATTATATCGCAGTTGCGGTACAATACTAGACTGGATGCGGTACAATACTGAATATAGCCGAATAATACCGCAGATTAAAGTCAGAAATTCCTAAGAATGCAAGTCCTCATACTCTTCGTCATAGTTTTGCGACCCACTTGCTGGAAGCTGGCTACGATATTCGCACTGTACAAGAGCTACTCGGACATAAAGATGTGCAAACAACTGAGAATATTAGTGTCACACAAAATCATTGATTTTCTTTACCCCATGCGTCTTTGCGAATGTCGTCTAGGGTGATATTTTTTCCTTCCCAGATTCCGGCTAGATCAAAAAAGGATTGTTCTCGATCGGAGTCAGCGTTTTTTTGTTCGATCGTTTTAGTTTGGCTGGCTTTAAATTCGATAAATTCGATAAATTCAATAACTTTATTGCGTTGTTCCGGGGGAAAATGTTGGATTTTTTGGATTGCCATTTCTAGGGTTAACATGGGTTTTTCCTGGTTGTTTTTGGTACTATTTTAACGATTTATACAAACATTTTTTTTTGTCTACTATCTTGTTGCATGGGTGCGCGATCGAGCATCTCTATTGATTCTACCAATTTTCTGTAGGTCAAACTCGCGATCGAGCTTCCGAATCATCTCCAAAGTCAGGCAGCGTTTGCGAGATACCGATCGCGATCGCCGGAGGTAGATAACCTTTGCCATTAACCGACCATATTAGAACGTTCCAGTGCAGCGCGATTGTTATATAGCTACTACGATAACTGACCAACTAACGTCGCAGTCTCTCGATCTAAACCGACTAATGCTTCCTGGATCAAATCAACTTCGCGGGCTTCAAATAAAACCTCGCCACATTGATCGCAAACCCACGCTGGAATGTTGTCCCATGACACACGATAACCATTTCGATCGATCGTGAATGGGGCGGTTCCGCGTCGCATTTTAGCTCTACAGCACAAGCATTCCATTCTTACAGTCTCCCTCTAAAATCCGGTGTCCATTGGCTGGGATCGGGCAGATATGCCGTAATGATAGCTAAATATTCGTCTTTCGGGGCACACACCACATGAATTGCTCGGTCATCTCGCCCAAGCCCTAACATGAGACAACTATGACCTCTTGCATCTTCTGGGTAATCTTCGATCGCTTCGCCTGTCCTAACCACCGCTTCAACCTCAGTAGTTGCAATCATTCGATCTGGGCGGGACATTTGCCGGATCGTATGAGGTAGAAACAATAAGCGCTTACTTGCCGCTTCTCGTACCTGCTCCAAGATGTCATCAGCCAATTTCTATTTACCCAATTAGATCGCAGCTTCTCTATTTATTCTACCAATTTTCTGATTTGTCAAACTCGCGATCGAGCTTCCGAATCATCTCCAAAGTCAGGCAGCGTTTGCGAGATAACGGCCTGCGGCTCACCGGACGGCGATTCACTTTGCGTCTAACCTACAGAGTAACGATCCGTTCCGAGTTCAGCCGCTTGTTAGACATGGTGATGACTGATGAAGACTTTTTCTGTGTTCCAGTCTAGTTTTGTCCCAACCATCATAATCCAAACGATTGTTTCATGAGAGCCGAAAGAATCTGTATAAGAACTCCTATGGTGACTGCACCACCTTTTTCATTCACAGTTGTCATGGCTTTCTTCCATTGATTTTCGTCTCGCGCAGTATCTAGAAAGTCATGTCCAGCCATTGTCAGTCGATCAATTACAACTCCTGATGGGCCATCGAATGTTCTCCCAAGATCTCGTGCTTCCGCTAAACCAGCATCGCCAAGTAACAATACGTGTTCACACACCTCCTCAAAATTACGTCCGCTAATATCGAGTTGGTAATGCTGCGATGAATATTGCGCCCTATTGGTAACTACGAGCGGATATCCACCTCTACAAGATTCTGCCTGATTTAAGATCCAGCGAAGTAAATCCCAGTCACGTTTCATAGTTTTCCGCAAGTGCAACAATAATATCTTTCTGTCGATCTCTAGAATAATAGACTGGATTGCAAGAACTATTGACTCGTTTAGGACTCATGCTATTTAAAAGTTTCTTAAACGATGCACATAAAATTTGAAGCCTTGAGAACACTCAGCCAACTTTGCGGTAAGAATAACCAGCTTTCTTAACGTGTTGATCGAAATACGACCCGTGTGAGCTAGCTGCCATTAAGCCAGAATAAACCGACGAAGGAACCCCTGAATATTGATAGATACCGCCATGAAGAAATGCAATTTCTAATACTTGTGTACTTGAGTCGTATCCAACTGATGCAAGATTTGATGAAGATACTGGAGTTCTGTTCATTATGTTTCCTCATTTGCCTATCTGTCTAACTTATAATTATATCACAGTTGCGGTACAATACTGAGTATAGACGTATAATACCGCAGATTGAGGATGTATGTCAACTCCTTCTTACTCCCCATCATAATCTCTTTTCCTACAGCAAGTTCGCCGCACACTTCGGCTCAAACATATGAGCCGTCCTACCGAAAAAAGCTATCTTTATTATATTTTAGATTACATTTATTTTCATAAAAAGCGACATCCTCAAGATATGGGATCTGAATAAATTTGGTTTTATTTTTCCTATCTTGCTACTCACCGAAAAATCGCTGCTTCCACTCAAAATATTGCGCTTTCAGCACTTTTATTCCTTTACCGTTTATAATCGTTACAAGCTAATATGCCAATGCGTAAGGTTGAATGAGAACTTGTGCTGAAATACCTAATTTTTGATTTAACTGCCGGATTATTTCAAGGGTGAGTGGAGCTTGACGATTGAGAATTTCCATCGCTCGATCGTGACTACCTATTACGGCTTCTAGATGCTGTTGAGTTAGACCTCGACTTTCTAGATAATAAAGAATTGCTTCGATCGGATCGGGCATCACGATCGGCTCGTGTTTGTTTTCGTAGGCTTCAACTAAGGTGACTAATATTTCTAATCGATCGAATTCTGGAGTTCCTTGAGGAGCTTCAAACAAACGTTCTATTTCTTTCAGCGATGCTTTGTAATCTTCTTGGCTTCTAATAGGTTTTAGGCTGTACATAATTACCTCATATATGTGCTTTACTAAACCGAATCAGGCAATGGGTCGAAAACAATTTCTTCATAAAATTGCTCGATCGCCAAACTCAACCCAATACTTTTAAGCTCCACGCGATCGCCCGCTCGATAGCTCAGAATCAACCAATCCCCCGCATCATTTTTATGATAAATATCGATCGCCATCTCATCCGAACTCACCAACACATAATCAACCAAATTCGGGTTGCGGCGATATTTGTCAAACTTCTTGCCGCGATCGTAAGCCTCCGTACTATCCGATAAAACCTCAACAATCAAACAGGGATAGGTAATATATTGAGTGCTAGAATTATCTCGCCGATCGCAAGTGACACTCAGATCGGGATAGGTATAGTTGCGAGTATTGAGGATATTTACGCGGCAGTCAGAATTGTATGTTTTACAACCACTACCCCGCAGATGGGGCTTGATAGTCAGTAAAAAGTTTCCCGCGATATCACTGTGATTTCTAGTCCCGCCAGTCATCGCATACACGCGACCATCGATTAGCTCATGTTTTTCTAATTGCTTCTCCTCCCAAGCAAAATACTCTTCAGGCGTAAAGTACCGCTCCTGCTGTCTAACTGCAATCATAACAATCTTCTAATTTTAAAAAAGCTATCTTCATTATATTTGAGATTAGAGTCGATCGCACACCCTCGGCGCTCGCCAAAATCGACACATCGATCGTAACCTCTTCAAGCACGAATCACTGTAATTAACCGACCCATTGGACTAACCTGAATTTCGGTTTTCAACCGTTCTTCCAACTCCGGTGCATTATCTCTGCGATCGAATATCACCAACCAACCGGAATCTTGTCCCAATCGAGCCAAATATCCATCCAACTGTTCCAACCCTTTACTCAGCGGAGCGACTTTCCGAGTCCGCCAAACCTTCAGTTCAATGCCCAATGTGACCTCACCATAACGCAGGCATAAATCCATCCGATCGCGCCCGATCGCATATTCCCGTTCCAACGTTCCCCCACCATTAATCACCCGATGCAGAAATGCCATCAATACCAAATGCGGGGCAATTTCGGGATAAGACGCGCTTTTGAGTAACGGTTCGCCATGTTGCAGCCAAAAGCCGAGAAACGCTTGCAGGAGTGCTTCGGTCATAAGTTCACCGCGAGGATTCAACCAACTCGGACTGATCGTCGGTAAACTATCTTGCG
>NZ_JAKJHX010000196.1 GCF_021648855.1 Tychonema litorale BBK16
AGACCCGATGAAGCGTCAAGAATCACCGCACATAAGAGGCCGGTGAGTATTTCAATAACAATTTAACTTATACCGTTCTGAGCCAAGCGAATAATCTGGAAGCTTTGCGACATCTTATAAAATGCGACCAGGATTGTCCTTGATAGTCTACCGAAACAGACTGATGCTTATATCGGCATTAGGGCATATTTGTCTACCTCTATTTCTGCTTGAATATTGTTTTTATTAGTAAAAATTCAATCTTCTTGATTTTTCTTAATAATATCTGATACCGAAAAAATCTGTCTGGGGCGATCGCAGGAACAAAACTGGAACTGGCTTTTGTAGAGTGAGCAGCCAGCGCGATCGAGCCAAACCCTTGCTGGAGGCTGTTCGTTGAGCATCTACCCCAGGCCGCATATTCAGCCACAGCCCTTCTATTCCCATTTGTCTAATCACAAAGATAAGTTCCTGTAATAAATTGTAATAAACAAACACTTCTGAGCATTGTATAAGTGTTACAGAGGGTTGAAAGGGCAGGCTAAAGTTAACAAAAACACTGATTAACAAGGTTTGTCGCATCTCATAAAAGATGTAAAATATTCTAAGGTTTCTTAAACGTCCGTTGCAATGTAACAATGGTACAGGTAGCGGAAAGGGAGAGATCGAGCCAGTCAGCCCAGTAGCTGGCGTCAACCCTCAACCCTTACAGGCCAAAAGCCTGAACAAATTTAACTTAACGGTTTTATACCGCCACCAAACTCAATTAACTCAAGATAGGAGAGTTCTTTCATGTTTGACGCATTTACAAAAGTAGTTTCCCAAGCTGACGCCCGTGGCGAATTCTTGGCCACCGGTCAATTGGACGCTTTGAGCAGCATGGTTGCAGAAAGCAACAAGCGCATTGATGCAGTTAACCGCATCACCAGCAACGCTTCCGCCATCGTTGCCAATGCAGCTCGTTCTTTGTTTGCAGAGCAACCTCAATTGATCGCCCCAGGCGGCAACGCTTACACCAGCCGTCGTATGGCTGCTTGTTTGCGCGACATGGAAATCATCTTGCGCTACGTCACCTATGCAACTTTTGCAGGCGACGCCAGCGTTCTTGATGACCGTTGCTTGAACGGCTTGCGCGAAACTTACTTGGCTTTGGGAACTCCTGGTGCTTCAGTTGCAACAGGCGTCCAAAAAATGAAGGAAGCAGCGATCGCGATTGCTAACGACTCCAACGGCATCACTCGTGGAGATTGCAGCTCGCTGATGTCTGAAATCGGTAGCTACTTCGACCGCGCAGCCAGTGCAGTCGGCTAAAAACAGCTCAGTGACAATTAATTGAGTGTAAAAAAGGCGATCGCCTTTTTACCATCCTTCAGTACCAAAACAACACAACATTAGGGAGAAAACTGAACAATGAAAACCCCTTTAACCGAAGCAGTAACAGCAGCCGATTCTCAAGGTCGCTTCCTCAGCAGCACCGAACTTCAAGCCGCCTTTGGCCGCTTCCGCCAAGCTTCTGCTGGTTTAGAAGCAGCAAAAGCTTTGACAGCTAACTCTCAGCGCTTGATCGACGGTGCAGCCCAAGCAGTGTACAACAAATTCCCGTACACCCAACAAATGCAAGGCCCTAACTATGCTTCTACCGCAACAGGTAAAGCAAAGTGCGCCCGCGACATCGGCTACTACCTGCGTATGGTCACATACTGCTTAGTTGCAGGTGGCACAGGCCCAATGGATGAGTACCTGATTGCAGGTATCGACGAAATCAACCGGACATTTGAATTGTCCCCTAGCTGGTACGTTGAAGCTCTTAAGTACATCAAAGCCAATCATGGCTTGAGTGGTGATGCTGCTACTGAAGCAACTTCCTACCTCGACTACGCAATCAACGCCCTGAGCTAGATTTGCGTGATGCCCGGAAATGTAAGCTGCTGTTAGCTTGATTGTTAACAATTGTTTACAATTCCGGGCATCTGTGATTTTAGCCAAGTTTTGCAAACAAATTTAAAAAGTTTTCGGTTTGGAGTCAAACTAATTAGCTAAGACAGCTTTAGCTAACTAAGTTTAGATAAGTTTTACGAAGCAGTGTCAAATTCATAAATTTAGGAGAAAATCTGGTGGCTATTACAACAGCAGCGTCCAGACTGGGAACATCGGCACTAATGGATGCGCCGAAGGTAGAATTGCGCCCTAATTACACCAAAGATGACGTCGAAGCAGTTATTCGCGCGACTTACCGCCAGTTGTTGGGCAACGATTATTTGATGAAATCCGAGCGCCTGAAAAGCCCTGAATCTCTCCTGCGAGACGGCAGTCTAACAGTACGAGAATTCGTGCGTGCCGTTGCGAAATCTGAACTTTACAAAACCAAGTTTTTATACAGCAGCTTTCAAACTCGGACGATCGAACTAAACTACAAACATCTACTCGGTCGCGCTCCCTACGACGAATCAGAAGTAGTTTATCACTTAGATTTGTATCAAACAAAAGGATACGAAGCTGATGTTGATTCCTTCATCGATTCAGTGGAGTATCAAGAAAGCTTTGGTGAGGACATTGTACCTTACTATCGTGGTTTTGACACTCAGCGTGGACAAAAAACCGTTGGTTTTACCCGGATGTTCCGCTTGTATCGGGGCTATGCCAGTAGCGATACCTCTCAATTAGAAGGCAATAACTCTCGCCTAGCCGTCGAACTCGGCACAAATAGCGCCACCGCAATAGTCGGCCCCTCTGGCGGCAACGAAGGTTGGGCATACCGGGCTTCTGCCAGAAACGTAACTCCCAGCAGTGGCTTCGGCGGCGCGGCAGCTTACGGTAAGGAAGGAAAAATGTTCCGCGTGGAAGTTTCGGGCATTCGCACAGGTGGCTATCCAGCCGTGCGTCGTAGCAGCAGAGCTTTCATCGTACCTGTTGAAGATTTGTCCTCGCAAATGCAGAAATTTCAGCGCATGGGTGCGAAAATCGCTAGCATTACTCCAATTTAGTCAGTTGGCAGTTGTTAGTTGACAGTTGGCAGTTGACAATTGGCAATCAACCGTCAACTGTCAATAATTAATAGAATTAGCCTAGTTTATCGAACCCGCGCAGGCGGGTTTTGTCTGTGTAGACGCAGTTTCAAGAGACTGTTGGCGGATTAAAAAAGGGTAATCCTCATAGCTAAAATGTAATAGTGTAGGTTGGGTTGACGCGAGAGCGAAACCCAACTCTCTTAAAATAATGTGTTGGGTTTCGCTGACGCTCTACCCAACCTACAGAATCTATGAGAGAAACACCGAATATTCACCAAAATTTATTCAAAACCTGTTAAAAATTCGCAATAAATAAATCATGAATTATGATGAATCAGATTCACCGCCGATCGCAAATGCAGACGGCGAATCTCTAACATTAGAACAGGCGATCGCAAATTTGCACTCCCAAGACTACAGTCTCCGCTACTATGCTGCATGGTGGGTAGGCAGATTTCGAGTTAAAGAACCAAGAGTTATTGCAGCTCTGATTGCCGCCTTACAAGAAGAATCAGAACAAACAAAAATCGGCGATTATTCCCTACTGCGAAATGCGGCGCGAGCTTTGGGAAAATTGGGTGATAAACAAGCATTGCCGGCTCTAACTCATTGTTTGGAATGTGCCGATTATTACGTGCGGGAAGCGGCGGCTCAAGCTTTGGAAATGCTGGGCGATCGCGATTCGATTCCACCACTAATGCAACTACTAAATGATGGCGTAGCAGCCGCTGTAAGAGTCCCAGGTAAGTCGCACCTCGTGCAACCTTACGATTCGGTCATTGAAGCTTTGGGCACCTTAAAAGCTGTAGAAGCCCAACCATTAATTGCACCTTTTTTAGAACATTCTGTCGCCAGAGTACAATACGCTGCGGCGCGGGCTATGTACCAATTAACAGGGGAAGTGGTTTATGGTGAATTGTTGGTGACTGCTTTGAATGGGGATAATTTGCAGTTGAGGCGATCGGCTTTAATGGACTTAGGTGCGATCGGCTATTTGCCCGGAGCTCAAGCTATCTCTGAAACCTTAGCAGAAAATAGCATGAAATTGATTGCTCTCAAAGGAATTTTGGAACATCACCTCGATCGACAAGAATCACTATCTTTATCAGATGAAGCAATCCGCGTGATGGATTTAATGGATAGCCTTTTATAGAACAATTTATGACTAATCAACTAATTCAAGCCGTCGAA
>NZ_JAKJHX010000197.1 GCF_021648855.1 Tychonema litorale BBK16
ACCCGATGAAGCGTCAAGAATCACCGCACATAAGAGGTCGGTGAGTATTTCAAAAATGTACAGTTAAAGTAACGCACAATTTTTTTTATGAATTATCAAAATAATTTCAACTGGCAGCAAGCATTGGGAGAACTAAAAGCTAAACTAGATCGATCGCCATTAATCAAAATTAATTTAGATAACTATCCAGCCGTCCAAACCTTCTACAATCAGTTTTTGGAGAAATTTCAAAGCCTCCCCAAACCTGGTCAAGTTGCAGTATTTGCAGTTGCGGCGATAATTCTCCTGACAGTCTTCAACACCGTTGTACAGCTAATTTCAGCCCTGATTACTCTTGCGGTTCTCGGAGTGCTAATCTACATAACATATAAATTGGCAATTTCTCCAAATTCCTCAAACACTAACGACACTAGGAAATTATAAATATGGCTAGCCCAACCGCCCCCGGTGGTATTAATCAGCCCGATTCGTCTTGGCACGCACAATCTAAGCAAATGCCACTGCTGGTTCGCAGGTGTGGCGCTTGGGTAGTTGAAATTTCATTGGTGGCTACCAGCGCCCTAGTTCCTTTCAGTATCGGGGCATTGGTGAATCGGGAAGCTCAAACCGTGCCACTCAACTCCTCAATAGCAGCAGCATCTGAGACTGTTTCCCGTACTTTGGGTATACCTATGCGCGATCGCAATCCCAGAGTTGCACCCCTAACTAATCTATTCTGGTCGGGGGCGTTGATGGCACCGGCGGTTCTCGCAGCGTGGCAATTGTTTTTACTCGCCCGCACAGGTCAAACTCTGCCTAAACGCTGGTTTGGAATCAAGGTTGTCACAGTTTCGGGTAGTCTTCCGGGTTTTGGACGAGTGCTGATTCGAGAAAGTTTGGGACGCTGGGGAGTGCCTCTGGGCTTCGCTTACGGCGTTTGGCGCTTGAGTGGTGCGTTTCCAGATTTAATCATTTTAGGGGGGCTGAGCGGCTTGGCAATGCTCGTTGATGGGGCTTTTGCGTTGCGCGATCGGGGGCAAGCGGGACACGATCGCCTCGCGAATACTTTGGTCGTCAATGCTCGATCGAACCAATTATCTACCAATCCGGTGAAGAGTCAAGAGTGGACTGAGGAAGACGCGGAAATTGCGGCTTTGGTGTTGACTCCTGAAACGAGCCTGAAAGAAAATGCGACTCTTTGGAATTGGATTCGCCAACATCCAGGCATCATTTTACTAACAGTAACTATCGGTAGCGCGGGATTTATTTTAACCCTGTTTGTTGGCACTCAAGTTTATATTCAAAGCCAAACAAATTTACGGGATTCTCGACAACGCAATGACGAATTATTTGTAGCTTTAGTAAACAAATTGTCGCCTACTTCGGGGAACGGGACAGCGGGGAGGCGATCGGCAATTTTGGCATTGGGTACGGTGGAAGACTCTCGTGCCATACCGTTGCTATCAGATTTGCTCGCCCAAGAAGAAAGCCGCACTATCCTTGATGCTATTCAACAAGCTTTAGTCAGTACCGGCCCGAAAGCTTTGCCTTACTTGCAGCGCTTAAATCAAGCCCTCAGCAACGACCTGGAGTCCTTGCGCTTCGGGGGGAAGACTTCAGAACGGGAGTTAGCTGCTTCTCGTCAAAGAACTGTCCAAAGGGCGATCGGCAAAATCCTCACATTGTATAGCAGTCAACTCAATGGCGCAGATTTGAGCCGCACCGATTTAGCTCAAACTGCTTCTGGTCCTGCTCAGTTTACATTAGTGTTAGACAAAATTGACTTGTCAGGAATTAAATTTAAAAACACTAATTTAACCAATGCTAACCTGCAAGGCTCTCGCTTTTATGGAACCGGCGAAGACAGGCGACCTGGTACATTTGACGATTGGATTTCCGACTTGAGTGGAGCTAATTTTGAAGGAGCAAATTTGACAGGAGCAAATTTGAATAGTGCCATAATGAATCGCACTACTTTTGTGCGCGCCGTCTTAAACAAAGCTAATTTTTCCAACGGCAATTTGAATGCGGCTAATTTCAGCAGTGCTATTTTAATTGGGGCAAATTTCCAGCAAGCAATGTTAAAAGATGCCAGTTTTACTGGTGCAGATATCGGGAGCGCGAATTTTTCGGGAGCAAATTTATCAGGTGGACGTTTGGGCAAAGTCAAAGCTCAAGGTGCTCAATTATCCTTAACAAACTTGGAGAAATCGGAATGGCAAGGTGCTGATTTATCCGGCGCGGATTTGAACAGCGCAAACTTGCAAAAAGCTGATTTGAGTTCAACTAAACTCACCAACGCAAATCTCAGAGATACCAAATTGCAAGATGCTAACCTGCGGAATGCTGACGTGAGTTCGGCTGATTTTAGAGGTACAAATGTAGCGGGAGCTAATTTTCAAGGCGCAGTCTTTTTAGGGAAGCCCGGTTCGGATCAATTCATTGAAACTCCTGGCGCTGCTAAGTCTGGTAGATTGCAAGGAGTTGATTTTGCGGATGCTAAGAATTTAGATCAAAGTCAAATTGCTTATATTTGTTTGCAAGGTGGACTTCATCCGAAATGCCCACAGAAATAACATCAATTCCGGTTGCACCGGAATGATATAGAGGAGACGGCAGTGCCGTTTCCCTACAGGATATTAATTGTAGGGACACGGCACTGCCCATAGGTGTCAACTTAACGGCAAACCCAGTCAGAGACTACTGTTTGACTATTAAATCTAGATCCCCCCTAACCCCCCTTAAGAAGGGGGGGACAGGAGTCTTTTCAAAGTCCCCCTTCTTAAGGGGGATTTAGGGGGATCTAGACTATGGTAAAAACCATATTTATCATGGCTTTCGGGCTTAAATTGACACCAATGGGCATTGCCGTCTCCTCTATCACTCCGGTGATGAAGATATGACTTTTATGAACATAACTCATGACTTTAATGAATTGACTCCAAAAGAAACCTGTTGAATAATTGTAGTCAACAGTTATCTCATGGAAATCCTATGATAAATAAACGACTCCTCAAAAAAATAGTCTTTTCATTACTAGCATCATTAAGTCTACTGTTAGTCACAGTAACTCATGCAGCGGCCCAACAACTACCATTCTACTGGGATAACATCAATGTTGCGATCGACGTTCAGACGAATGGAGATATGTTAGTTACGGAAACGCAAAAATATGTATTCACAGCAGCCTACAATAATGAACGGTATCGCTATATTCCGTTAGATAAAGTCGATGCAATTCAAGATGTCACCGTTTCTGAGAATAATCAAATAATTCCGAGTAGCACTGGCAATGAAAACAATCAACTTTGGATTCGTTGGCAACATGAATTAAAACCGCCAGACTCACATACTTTTGTGATCAAATATCGTGTGGTAGGTGGATTGCAGTTAGATGGTGGGAATACTCTAGTTTATTGGAAAGCCATTGCAGCGGGTCGGAAAGCGCCAGTTAATACTGGAAAAGTTACGGTGAAATTACCCGAAGCTTTGTCAGGGAAAGTTCTCTCGTTTACGAATTTCGGTACAGCAGCAATTCCCCGTCAAGTAGATCCGAAAACTTTTGAATTTGTGGCAAGTCAGGCTATTCAACCGGAACAAGAATTAGAAGTACAGATTGCATTTCCCCAGGTAATTTTGAATATACCTCAACCTGGTTGGCAACAAAATGGTAATTCATCTCAACCTGCTTCCGGAGGAGAAGGTTCCTCTACAAGCTTTGATCCTTTTTTCATGTCCTTTTGGTGTTTGCTTTTTTTTGGTATTCCCATTTTAATGTTTGTAATAGCAAGGAAAGATGAAATCGAAAGTCGTCGCTGCCCTGAGTGCAAAACGGTCAATCTCAAATTGACTTATAAAGTTTTGTTGAAGCCTACATATACCAGTGCAGGAAAGCAGGAAGTTACCCGCGACTGTCAAAACTGCTCTTACTATCGCAAGTATGAAGCAATAATCCCAATCTTGAGCAATGATAGTGATGGCGGAGGCGGTGGTGGTGGCGGAGGCGGTGGTGGCGGTGGTGGTGGCGGTGGCGGCGGTGGCGGTGGTGGCGGTTGATATCAACGGGAGTTACGCATCACAATCA
>NZ_JAKJHX010000198.1:119-3605 GCF_021648855.1 Tychonema litorale BBK16
AGGCTGCCGTCGGCGTTCATTCTGGCGATTCGGTTGATAGCTGTGCCGTTGACTGCGGTGAATTCGCCGCCTACATACGGCTTGCCGCTGCTGTCGAGGGCGATCGCATAGACATCGCCATTCATGCCGCCAGTGGGGTTGAAAGCTGTATCCAGGCTGCCGTCGGCGTTCATTCTGGCGATTCGGTTGATAGCTGTGCCGTTGACTGTGGTGAAACCGCCGCCTACATACGGCTTGCCACTGCTGTCGAGGGCGATCGCAATCACAAAGCCATTCATGCCGCCAGTGGGGTTGAAAGCTGTATCCACGCTGCCGTCGGCGTTCATTCTGGCGATATAGTTGCGAGCTGTGCCGTTGACTGTGGTGAAAAAGCCGCCTACATACGGCTTGCCACTGCTGTCGAGGGCGGTCGCCCTGACAGCGCTATTCATGCCGCCAGTGGGGTTGAAAGCAGTATCCAGGCTGCCGTCGGCGTTCATTCTGGCGATTCGGTTGATAGCTGTGCCGTTGACTGTGGTGAAATCGCCCCCTACGTAGAGCTTGCCACTGCTGTCGAGGGCGAGCCCATCGACAAAGCTATCCATGCCGCCAGTGGGGTTGAAAGCATTATCCACGCTGCCGTCGGCGTTCATTCTGACGAGATAGTTGCGAGCTGTGCCGTTGACTGTGGTGAACCTGCCGCCTACGTAGAGCTTGCCACTGCTGTCGAGGGCGAACCCATCGATAAAGCCATTCATGCCACCAGTGGGGTTGAAAGCAGTATCCAGGCTGCCGTCGGCGTTCATTCTGGCGATTCGGTTGCGAGATGTGCCGTTGACTGTGGTGAAATCGCCCCCTACATAGATCCAGTCGTTGATGGTGGCGGTGCCGTTGGCGGGGGCGGTGGTGATGCTTTGCACTGAGAGGCGACTGCTGCCCGTGTCGTTGGCAAGGGTGTCTATGCTAATTTGGGGCGAGTTGACGGGGATAGTTTTGTTGTCGGGGTTAGCAGTCGCTGCTAGGATGTGGCTGTAGGCTAAAGCCTTAATCGGTGTGGCTTCTATGGAGCCGATTTGTATTTCCAGTTCCCAGTCTCCACCCAGTGCGGCATTGCCGGTAAGGTTGGCGGAGGCGGCGATGTCGGCACCCGTTAATTCACTCAGGCGTTGAAGGAATTGGTTAGGTCTTGTAGGTTTTGTAGGACTTTCAACTGGGCGGTTAAAACCGCTACTACACAGACTAAACCCGCCTGCGCGGGTTGAAATTCCATAGTCCGCGCAGGCGGACTTTGTTTCTATAGCCGCGAATTCTATTCGCCGGGGCTGATTAAAAGCCGCGACATTACACCCGTAGAGGAGAATATCGGCACCGGGAATTAATGCTTTGCGCCACTGTTTGAGTTGAGGGGCGAAGCTTTCTATGTTGCTGCTGTTGAGTGTATTTGCACCGAGTTGTACTGCACCTGGACTGCCGTGAGAGATGATGTGGATTGCTTCTATATTTTGTTCAATTGCTAGCCTTTCGGTGATTTGCTCAATGCCATCCCGCGTTTCATCTAGAATAATTACTTCAGCATTTGGAGAAACGCCGCTAATTAAACTCTGGTAATCTTCAACATTTGAGTCAATAAAAACTAGATTTGAAACAAGTTTTTGCTGTGTCATTATGCAACCTCTTTACTTTTTAAATTTTATATGTCTCATTAAAATAGAACTTATGCACTCAGTAGCATCTAATTGGGAGCATTGGTGTCAACTTAAGCTCCAACGTAGTCACAGACTGCTGTTTAACTATTAAGCTTAGATCCCCCCTAGCCCCCCTTAAGAAGGGGGGGACAAGATTCCGATCGAAGTCAACCCCTACTCCCCTTCTTAAGAGAGGGGGACAAGATTCTTCTCAAAGTCCCCCGACCTAAGGGGGATTTAGGGGGATCGAGATATGTGCAACTTCACATTGAATTGGTATTACGATTGCTTTGTTCCTCGCAATGACATTACCAAGGACTCCCAATCATCGTAAAGCCCGACCAATAATAAGGATGGGAGAGATTTTCATTAGTCAGTGTAGCTAATTCTGGCGGCAATTCTAACTCCTTATTTGAGTTTGACAAAATTAAACGAGCATTTTTAATGCGAACTTGACCTTTGATCATAGCAACTTGAGCCTGCCGCAAAGCTTCAGCTTTAATCGGCGCGACCTTTAACCGATCGTAAAATTCAGCCATTAACCCTAAAGTACCTTCATCGCTGACGTTCCAAAGACTCGCTAAAACTGACTTCACTCCTGCTTGCACAGCTAACCCCGCAAAACCTAATTCGGCGCCATCATCACCCACAGCAGTTTTGCAAGAGCTCAACACCAATAGCTCAACTTTAGGCGAATCATTCCACCCTAGTTCGCGCACGCGATCGAGTGTTAACCTGCTGTCTGATAGCTGAATGTAAGAATTGCTCGGTGCTCCTGGCTTAAAGTATCCGTGAGTGGCGAGGTGAATAATCCGATAGGGTCTGTCTTTGCGCTGTGACCTCAGATTATTGAGAGTAAAGGTTTGGTTGAGGAAGGATTTGCCTTTCCATTCGGAGGCAATAGCGTTAAGTTCTACGGGCACTGCTGGCAAGGGTGGGTTATTAGTAAATTGTGAGGCTCCCATTGCTAAAACTTCAGCATTTTTAACACTTGCATAGCTAGTATCGGTTAAGTTGATGCTGGGAATGAGTCCGATGCTGTACTTTTCTACTAGAAATTGGGAACCGTCATGGAGGGCGGCTAAGGGGAGCAATCGCAACCCCGCATCCATACTAAAAACTAGCGTATCGATGCCCTGAGCTTTCAAATCCGCTTCCAAGGGCGCAATCATCCACTGGTAAAGTTGTTGGGATGCTGGCAAATAGCTATCAGTATTGATGTTTCTGGGATTAAGGAGTTCAGACCTGAAATTGGCGACGACTTGCATCAAAGCTTCGCGCCGGGCGGCGGGGATGCTTTTATGAATTGGGATACCCGTAGGGGGGACGATGATCAGGTCTAATTGTTCAGGGCGGGATAAGGCGTAGATAATGGCTGGTTTTTTACCAGTTTGGCTGGCGATGATTCTAGTTCTTTGCTGTATGGCCGTAAAAGATTGCAAATCGCGCCTGATTTGCTGGTTAATGTATGACCCCACTCGTTCACTGTAGAAGATATCGATAAAGAAACTGGCTTGTGGGATATCGCCTTTATCGATCAGTCGTGTGATATCGCTAAGGCTAACTCTACTTAGAGGCGATGGCGTTTGGACAACTTCGCTTTCCCAATCGGATCTGTAGTTAAAAAGAGATGCAAT
This sequence comes from Tychonema litorale BBK16, assembly GCF_021648855.1. Taxonomy (GTDB): domain Bacteria; phylum Cyanobacteriota; class Cyanobacteriia; order Cyanobacteriales; family Microcoleaceae; genus Microcoleus. Next base: position 3,421 of record NZ_JAKJHX010000198.1, read on the forward strand.
TCTATTAATGCTATTCAGGTTGCCAGATTGGGCGATCGCATTGGTAATTGAAATATCTGGTAAACGGAAGGCGGCATCAAGAGACAGAGATGGTGTCGGTGTTGGAGATGGTGTCGGTTCCGGTGGTGGTGGTGTTGGAGATGGTGTCGGTTCCGGTGGTGGTGGTGTTGGAGATGGTGTCGGTT
>NZ_JAKJHX010000199.1 GCF_021648855.1 Tychonema litorale BBK16
TCAGTCTGTGAAGCGTAAAGAATCCCCGTGCGTTTACGCCGGGGAGTATTTCAATATTGCGAAAATTAAGCTTAGGGTGATCGTCGTTTTATTGAAAACTAATGTAAATATTCATATCCATCGCGATTAAGTCAAAAGCCGATCGCCAAAATCTGCAATTAAAGTGCGATCGACTAATTGCGATCGCCATTTTTCCGGTATACCAGATTCTCCATAAAAAGCCCCAGCCAACTGTCCGTAAACCGCACCAGTAGTATCAGCATCATCACCCAAATTCACAGCCAACAAACACCCTTCAGCAAAAGAATCACTGTTGTAAAAAGCCCAAAGTGCCGCCTCCAAAGACTTGACAACATAACCCGTACCCTTGATTTCAGGCGGTTGTCGCCGATTAAAAGAACCAGCCGCAATCTCATCAATCTCTGCTACCAATGGATTAGCTTCCCAATATCCCGAAATCGGACAATATCTTTCCGAAAGCAACACATCTTTAGTAACTCCATTCACCGCCGCCGCAATTAAATTACCAAAATAGCGGCAAGCATCCACACAAGTAGCAGCACCGTGAGTAGTTCGAGAACTTTCTGCTGATTTTTCTATGACTTCCAAAGGATTTTTCGCATAAAACAAAGGCACCGGAGCCAAACGCATAATCGAACCATTTCCAGCAGTATGAACTTCGGTAGAACCGCAGAAAGGTTTTCGTGTATTTGTAAATTCTAAAAGTGCTTGTCGAACCGTATTACCAATATCAAAACATCTGCCCGTACTGCTCAAATGACCATTTCGCCACCACCGCAGATAAGTTTCTAATTGATGAATTGGATTGAAACGTTGTTGCTCAATCAAACTTTCAGCTAAACAAAGTGCCATTGAAGTATCATCCGTCCATTCGCCCGGTTTCAGTCGAAATGGGCCGCCACCAACCATATCATTAATAGGTGTAAAAGTTCCTGGGCGACAGAACTCTAAAGTTGTACCCAAAGCATCACCAACTGCTAAACCGAGAAGACTGCCGCGATAACGTTCTATTTGCTGCATATAGTAATTGGGAATGGGGAATTGGAAATGGGGAATTGGGAATGGGGCATTGGGAATGGGGCATTGGTAACAACAGTTAACAGTCAACAGTTAACAGTCAACAATCGAGCTAATATTGATTTTAACCTGTCCATACCCGAACTCAGACCCGTCCCCATGACACCCGATGCCTCTCCCGAAGTGACTTCCGCCCCAGACTCTCCAGCGACACCGGAAGTCAGCCTTGATATGCAAGTCCGTCTTAAAACCGAAGATGGACAGCTACTCCTGCTACTCCCCTCAGAAACTAACACCAGTGAAACATCAACAGCCGCAGCCTCTACTTGGACTGAACTTTGGCAACAGCTAAAAGTTAGACTGAATGCAGGAGAACGCTTTTGGCAGGCTAATGCCGAAGTACAATTGATGGCGAACGATCGCCTTTTAGATATTCGCCAACTGCAAGAAATTGCCGAAGCCCTATCGGAAGTAGAACTTCAACTAAAACGAGTTCACACCAACCGCCGTCAAACAGCAGTTGCCGCAGCCACTGTCGGCTATTGTGTAGAACAGCAGCCTCCTGTATCTTCCCTGAGTAAAGCCCCGACGGAAAAACCGCAATCCCTAGCGGAACCTTTATATTTGCAGATGACAGTGCGATCGGGCGTAGAAATTCGCCATCCGGGCACAGTCGTACTTTTGGGAGACATCAATCCCGGTGGCTCAATCATCGCTGGAGGAGATATCTTAGTTTGGGGCCGTTTGCGTGGTATCGTTCATGCCGGTGCTGGTGGGAACACCAAAAGCGTGATTATGACCTTGCAGATGGAACCGATGGTGATTAGGATTGCTAAGTATGTTGCCAGAGGCCCAGAAACCTCGCCCACTCAGTTTTTACCGGAAGTCGCCTATGTGACACCTCAAGGGATTCGGATTGGTAGAGTTGCTGATTTTGACAAGTCTATGTTAATCGGTTAGTTGTTATTGGTTAGTTGTTATTGGTTATTGGTCATTTGTTAGTTGTTATTACCTTCCAATGCCCCAATTCCCGATGCCCGATGCCCAGTTCCCAATTCCCAATTCCCAATTCCCAATCAATAAATCACTAAATCTAAAATTGCTTATGGCTCGCATTATTGTTGTTACATCAGGGAAAGGCGGAGTTGGTAAAACCACTTCCACAGCTAATCTTGGCATGGCTTTGGCTAAGCGGGGGCGCAGTGTTGCCGTGATTGATGCCGATTTTGGTCTCAGAAACTTGGACTTGCTACTCGGCTTGGAAAATCGGATTGTTTATACTGCACTCGAAGTCCTCGCAGGAGAGTGCAGATTAGAGCAAGCTTTGGTGAAAGATAAGCGACAGCCACGTTTGGTGTTATTGCCGGCGGCCCAAACTCGGATGAAAGATGCCATTAGCGCTGAGCAAATGAAGCAACTTGTGGGGATGTTGGGCGAAAAATATGATTATATTTTAATCGATTCTCCAGCCGGTATTGAACAGGGTTTCCAAAATGCGATCGCCCCGGCTCAAGAAGGTATCATTGTCACTACTCCAGAAATCGCTGCTGTCCGAGATGCCGATCGAGTTATCGGTCTACTGGAAGCCAACAATGTCAAGAAAATTAGGCTGATTGTCAACCGCATCAGACCGGCAATGGTGCTCGCCAATGATATGATGTCGGTGCAAGATGTCCGGGAAATTCTCGCTATACCACTGCTGGGCGTAGTTCCTGACGATGAGCGCGTCATTGTTTCCACCAACCGAGGCGAACCCTTAGTATTGTCAGAAACACCCTCTTTAGCAGGATCAGCTTTCGACAATATTGCTCGTCGTTTGGAAGGAGAAAAAGTGGATTTTCTCGATCTAAATCCCCGTCCCGAAACCTTTTTTAGTCGTCTTCGTAAGTTTTTTAACACTAAAATTCTGTAATCTTTCATCACCCATGATCTTTCATAAACTATGATATATACACTTCTCGAACGACTTTTCCCACGCACGTCTGACAACAGTCGCGACGAAGTAAAACGCCGCCTCAAATTGGTTCTCGCGCACGATCGATCAGAACTCAGCCCAGAAATGGTAGAGTCGATGCGCCGAGAAATTCTAGAGGTTGTGTCTCGGTACGTGGAAATTGATACTACGGAGTCGGAGTTTTCCCTCGCTAGCGACCAGCGGGCCACGTCTCTGATTGCCAATCTCCCCATCCGGCGAGTCAGAGTGGAACGTTCACCGGAGTATGTACCCGAAGATGTACCGGAAGATGTACCGGAAGATAGACTAGATCAAACAGATTAACAGGAATTGAAATTGTCCTCTCAGAAAACAAGTTCGATCGGCTCGATCGCCCTATTGACATTTCTACAGTTAGCTAATATTATGATTTAAGATTACACAAGTTTTTGCAGCAAAGACTTAAAAAAAATTCAAGTCCGCGCCTCCCTCACCAAGGAACTGGGTCGGAAGCCCCGTCCTTCTAGGACGGCTTTAATTCTCTTCATTTCCGTTAATTAGATC
>NZ_JAKJHX010000200.1 GCF_021648855.1 Tychonema litorale BBK16
TAATATAAAGCCGTCCTAGAAGGACGGGGCTTTAGACCCAGTTTTCTGGTAAAATCGGTCAAAACCGGTGCATCACCATCTGCCTGCGGTTGAAGCCAACCGTTCTGATGCGCCAAAACACCTCGCTAGAGTGATAAATTAGCGATATATTTATTTTACCAAAACCTCAGATTTCCTTCACAATTTAAAGCTAATATTAAAAATAATAACTCAGCACCATCAAATCATTAAAGAGTTATTTCAGTGTTTCAGCAGTAGATGAGTTCACTTACAAAAAAACTCTTGTGGCCCAATGGCAATTTAATAACACTATCGACAATCCCCGTAAACCCAACATACTAGAGGAATCACCATGAGTACGACAATTGACAATTTCACCAAGCAACTTCATGACAATTTAGAAGCCATTGAAGATCGAGCAAAATTGCTGAAAGAAAGCGTTCAATCTGCAACTAAAAATACTGAAGCTGAGCTGCAATCGAAACTTGACGGAATGAAGACAAATCTAGAAGCTAAGAAACAAGAATTTGAGCGGTATCGGGCAAAGCTCCAAACTCAATTCGAGGAAACAGAATCTGAGGTGAAGTCGAACGTCGAGGAATGGAAGACGAGTCGCGAAGTCAAGAAACTCGAACATCGAGCCGATAAAGCTGAAGACTATGCGAATACAGCTATCTTATTCGCAATGGCGACGATGGAAGAAGCTGAAGCAGCTACTTTGAAAGCGATTTGCACCAGACTAGATGCAACAACTGCTGCGGGAACTACGCAGAAGTAAGACACGATTAAACTAAGCTAAGGGAGGAGACGGCAGTGCCGTTTCCCTACCCTGATTAATTGTAGGAAGAGGAGACGGCAGTGCCGTTTCCCTACGCAGATTAATTGTAGGGAAACGGCACTGCCGTTACCTGACTTTCGCTTTTAAAATGCGCCAAATTTGACCTAATTTAGAATAGATGCTTATGAGCGGAATAATGGCAATTATTCCGCTATTTTCGTTTGACATAGCATTCCATCAAAACAATCAAAAGGTAGAGATTATAATGGGAAATTATATAAATTTTCTATCAAAAGATAGAGATTATATTGGATGGTCTTTGTTAAAGTTCAGTTGACTGCAACAGAAATCAAAGTTGAGATTTAATACAACCTCGACGAGATGAAAACGAACGTCAAAAGATAAAAAACAAATCAAAAATCAAAATTTTTGTCCCTTGATTGAGACAAATAACAAAGGAAACAAACTCATGTCATACACACATACGATTGTTGGTCATTTTCCCTCCCATTCAGAAGCGGAAAGGGTTGTATTGGAGCTGCAAAAAAAAGGCTTCGATATGCAAAAGCTCTCGATCATTGGCAAAGACTACCACACCGCTGAACACGTGCGCGGATTTCTTACTTGGAAAGATACAGCTAAAGCTGGAGCCGCAGGTGGTGGTTATTGGGGTAGCTTCGTCGGCGGTTTATTTGGCATTTTAGCCGGGGCTGGAGTGCTGTTTATTCCCGGAATGGGCCCGATCGTCGTTGCTGGCCCCATTGCTGGCGTGCTGGCGGGTTGGCTAGAAGGAACGCTGGTTGGTGGCGCTGGTGCTGCTGCTGTAGGAGGATTGGCTGGTGCGTTGGGAGGCTTAGGAATCCCGAAGCACGAGGTAGTGAAGTATGACACTCAAATCCAAGCAGGCGAGTTCATTATCCTGGTGACAGGTAGCAATCATGATGTCAGTCAGGCGAAGCAGATGCTAGACAGAATCAGTCATGAAATGAGTATGTCGATCGCAGTCTAAGACTTTTTTCACAATAGTCATCTCCATAAAACCCTGTTTCACAAGAAATATGGCCGATGTCTAATACAGGAGTATTCCACTCCAAGAAGTCCGTCAGGTTGATGAGTTGAATTAAAGCGATCCTCTTCGAGGGCTGCGCTAACGCACTTGCCGCCAATTAGTAATTTACGTGCGATCGTGAACCGTAACCGTCCTGCAACTATTGAAACTCATGATAATCGTCCACCACTTGAATAATTCTCGTTCCCAGCGCATATTGTGGTTGCTAGAGGAATTGGGACTGGAGTATGACATCAAGTATTACGATCGCGATCCCGAAACCCTACTAGCGCCAGCATCCCTGCGTCAAGTACATCCACTCGGTAAATCGCCTGTTATAACGGACGGGGCGCTAACTTTGGCGGAGTCTGGAGCTATCATTGAGTATCTGGTTGATAAATATGGTACGGGAAGGTTTGCCCCTCCACTCGATACACCCGATCGGTTGCGATATACTTACTGGCTGCATTATGCCGAAGGTTCAGCTATGCCGCCGCTGCTATTGAAGTTGGTGTTCGATCGCATAGAAGAGCAGCCCATGCCGTTTTTTCTCAAACCGATCGCGCGATCGATCGCGAGTCGTACCAAAACTTCCTTCATCGAACCTCAAATCACGCAGCATCTTGATTACCTAGAAGCAGAACTTGGAAAAAGCTTGTGGTTTGTGGGAAATGAATTCACCGCAGCCGATATTCAGATTAGTTTTCCGATCGAGATAGCAGTTGTGCGAGGAGGTTTAGATACCAGCCGACCAAAGTTGATGGACTTTCTCGATCGCATTCACACCCGCCCAGCTTATCAACGGGCATTAGAACGAGGCGGCGCGTACAAAGTTGCGAGTTAAATTGACCGAGTGGGCATCGCCAACCCTACAGTCATCTTCCGTTTAATTCCACTTTTGTACTTAGTAACTATTTCATGCCTTGGCTGCTTTTTACTAGCTTTTCACAAACAATCATCATGGTGAATAAAATGGAAACGACCAACAAGATTGACATCAACAAATCAGTACCTCGCGAGCGGTGGGGTGAATTTTTCGATCAGTTTACCGATGGCAATCGCGGACGGCGTATTTCGATCGAAATCATCGATTCAGAAGCCGGTGATGCAGAATTGATTAAAAACGCACCTCTTCATGCGATTGTTTACGATCGCCCTGGTAAGGGAGATGATTTGGTGATTGAAGTGGGTAAAGATGAGGTGAGTTACGCTCACACGGTCGATTCGCCGACAGAAGTTTTAACGGGACAAAACTCACTCGGTGTAATGGTAGCACTTCGGATTAGTGATGCTGCTGGGACACAAACATTGATTCAGCTACAAGCTAATTGAGCTGGTTGAATAATTCAGAGTTTAGCTTGAATAGCATCCAATATTTCAATACCCATACTCAATAACTGGCAGTAGTCAATATGTCTGAAATTCAAAACAAAGTAGTCATCATCACCGGAGCTAGCAGTGGATTAGGTGAGGCGACTGCGAAGCGACTTGCTGCTAGTGGAGCCAAACTAATGTTAGCAGCCCGCCGCGAAGATCGGTTGAAAGAACTGGTTGCTGCGATCGCCCAAACAGGAGGAACTGCAACCTACCTAGTGACGGATGTGGTCGATCGCGCGCAGGTAGAAGCCTTGGCGCAGAAAACTTTGAGTACCTACGGCCGGATCGACGTGCTA
>NZ_JAKJHX010000201.1 GCF_021648855.1 Tychonema litorale BBK16
TAGCGCGATCGCTTTTACTTTTGCCGATCGTACCTGAGAATGAAACAGCCCTGCCTTGGGAAGGGGGGCTAGGGGGGATCGAAATCTAAGAGTCAAACACCTGTCTCTGACTACATTTGACCTTAAGTTGACACTAATGGGCACTGCCGTGTCCCTACAATTGGTCCTGATAGGGACACAGCACTGCCGTGTCCTCTGTATCATTCCGGTGCAGCCGGAATGGACATAATTCCCGTATTGATTTTCCTACCATTCTTCCAGCGCGATCGCAATTCCCTCCCTCAACCCTAATTCCAGATTGTCTTGTTTCAATAAATTTTCTAATTTCTGCCTGACTTCACCAGCACCTAGCTGTTTCAGTGCTGATAAACCGTGTAGCCTGACGCTTTTGTCTGGGTTTCCCAACAGTTGAATCAAGATATCTATCGCTCTGATATCTCCTAATTGACCTAAAGCTAAAGCTAAGGATTGTTTTATTCGGGCATCCTCGACAGCCGGATGATTGCTTTCGATAAAATCGATCAGAATCTTAGCAGCAAAAGCTTTTAATTCTGGCTTTTGCCATCGTCCTAAAACAGCGATTATCTCTTGACAAACAGTAGATTTTATATTATAATCAGATTGATTTAATGCCTTTTGTAAATATACTAGAGCGGTTGCAGTTTCCATCCAGCTTAAAGCACGAATAGTTTCAATTTGCAGAGAAATGGGAGTTGTTGCCGATCGCAATAAATCAAATAAAACCACCGCTGCTGCATCGGTTTTCAGCCGTCCTATCGCCATTGCAGCCTGCTGACAAACCTCCAAACGGATATCCCATAACAAAGGTTTCAGTAAGTTAAGTAAATCCAATTCTTCGTCTAAGTACCCACGAACTCCTAGTGCTCGTACTGCTTCTTTTCTGACTGCTGTCGCCGGATCGTTCAATGCTACTACTAATACCGGCACAATCCGGGAATCGTGAAAACTACTCAAAGCCTCGATCGCAGCAAACCGCACTCCTACTTGGGAATCTTTGACTACACTCAACAGCGGTGTAATACTTTCACTACAACGAATTTGAGCCAGTGCTTCTGTTGCAAACTGTCGGGATTCTTCTGGCAATAAAAGGGCTGCTAGGGATGCTACTGCGATCGGACCGAAATTCCCTAGGGTTTCTGCTGCGATTTGACTCAATTCTTCGTCGGAATTTTTGACTAATTTTGCTAAAGCTTCAATCACTTCGGGATAGCTAGGCTTCACGAACTTTCCGAGAATTCGCGCCGCAAACCACCGCTGTTCAGTGTCTGCGTCTTCGTTTTCAAGTATATCAATTAAAGGTGCGATCGCCTCATTTCCCAGGTTTGGCAATATTTTTGCAACTTCCCACCTGTCTTGAAAGTCGCCCCATTCTAGGGCTTCTATCGCTAAGCTGACAGCCTTCTCTAAATTTTCTGTTTCCAGCGGCTGATGTTCCTGAATGAGCAATTGGTGCAAGCATTGGATAAGTTCAGGCCAGTTTTGGCGATCGGCGGCAACCTGCGCTTGTTCTAAAATATCAGACATAATATTTGTTATTTGTTGTTATTTGTTACATTATAATCACCTCCAGCACCATATTCCCACGCTTCAATTAATCGATGAAAATAGTATTGCTTCTCCGGCGACAGCTTTTTAATCTGCGGTTCTAGAGCTTTACTCAAAGGCTGCAATCCAGTGTAAATTCCTAGATTAACATAGTGAACCATCCAATCTAATAAATTAGCTATTCCCACCTGCGGGATGATTTTAACCACTAATCCCGGATTGCTAATTGCCGTTTTAAATAGCGTTTTTGATAAGGCCGGAAACAGCACAATATCCTGAAGAAATGGTTTGAGAACTGGTTCCCCCAACTCTTCCATTACCTGAAACACACCAGACAAAAGTTGATTAATTTGATTGGGCTCTATTTTCTGATTGATGGCAGCACTCATCGAACGCTGAAACAACCAGGTGACAGACAAATTCGGTTGGTATGGTTGCAAAAGCGCCAGGGAATTTTGACTGAGACTATCGCTTGTCAAAGCTTCATCAATTCCCAGAGTCAATCGTTTGAGATGACGCACCATTGCACCAAAACCACCGAAGCTAAGGGGAGATTGACTGCCACTGCTATCTCCCACTGGAAGAATGCGATTCCAAGGCGTTTTGAGAGGACTTTGGCGATAGCAAGGGAAGAATCCGTAGAGTGCTCTTTGAAATTTTAGCTGATTAAGTTCGACATTTTGATATTGAGGAAGCAAGCGTAGATAGTCTTCAAATAATGTTTCTAAACTAAATCTTTCTGTGTCGGCATCTAGGTAAGTAAATAGGTAAGTTGTGCGGCCATCTCGTGCGGGAAATGCTTCCCAAAAATATTGGCATTGATTTTGCATTGAGGTGAAGGATGCAAATATATCACCAGTGTCGTTTTTGGGGAATCCTTGGGCACAACTACCGACTACTAAACACACGGCATCGGGTTTTTTACCTTGTCTTGCTTGTCGCACAATGGGTGAAAAGTGTCCCATTGCATCTAGTAATAATCTGGTTTTAAATAAACTTTTAACCGCGCCTGAATCTGTACTTATAGATTCTATGACAATTCCATTTGGGTGAATTGTTGCGGTATTAAATGGTGTATTTTCAAACAGTTTACCTCCAGCTTGCAGGAAGCGCTGTTTGAGGGTTTCGAGGAGATAAATTGGGTCTACTCCTATGTTGAGTACGTCCCGCACCCAAATGTCTGGTGTATCTGGAAAGCTGATGCGGGCTGGGTTATATTCGGTAGCAATTGCTTTTTCTATTTCTGCAATCGATAGCAAGTTTAATTCTAAGAATGCGTCTAATTCTTTGCGAGAAATGTTCCATTCTTGATCGCGCCCGCGCAGGGTGCCGCGTTCGAGTAGGGCAACTCGCCAACCTCGCACGGCTAAGGCTGTACCGATTAATATGCCGAGGGTTGCGCCGCTGATAACTATGTCGAAATCTATGGTTTCGAGGGGTTGTTGGCTGTGTTTGACGGCTTCTGGTATGGGTGCGGTGTTTTGTTTGAGGTTTTCCCAGAGGCGATCGACTTTTCGTAAGCCTCCGAGGACATCTCCAGGTAGTTGAGAGAGGATTTGTTCGGTTAGGGACATCGAGTTTTAATATTGAATATTCAATTAATAATAGAACAGGCAAGATGCCTGTGCCACGGGATTTTGGGAATTATGTTTAATCAACCGTACTTGCTTCTTCAACCTGTAGCCGATCGCACAAAATGCGATCGCACACAATTGCACTCCTTTCCGTACTCATCCAAACTTCCAACTCAGCTTCCGGCTGTGCTTCAAACAACAAACGTTCCCCCGGAAACACCGTGCGCTCAAAGTACCAATCAGGAATGTTTTTGACATACTCCCCGACAAACAGGCGCGGGGATTCTAATTCATGGTTCACAG
>NZ_JAKJHX010000202.1 GCF_021648855.1 Tychonema litorale BBK16
CCAATGCCCAATGCCCAATGCCCAATGCCCAATGCCCAATGCCCAATGCCCAATTCCCAATGCCTAATTCCCTATGCCCTATGCCCAATTCCCGAATATTACCTTTGCTGAAGATACAACAAAATGCCACGGGCGATCGAAGCCGCCATTTGACTGCGGTAAGCTGGATCAGCCAGCCTCGCAGCATCCTCAGCACCAGTCACAAAACCCAGCTCTAATAGAACAGAAGGCATAGTCGTCTTCCTCAAAACATAGAATCTAGCCTGACGCACCCGGCGGTCTCTCGCCCCCGTTCCTTCCAAAATACTACTGTGAATAACTCTGGCCAAATCTAGTCCGTTGTCGTAATAGTATGTTTCAATTCCGTTGATATCCGGCCGACTCATGTTAATCGCATTAGCGTGAATGCTCACGAACACAGAAGCATTCAACCGCTCAGCCAGAGAAACTCTTGGTTGCAGGTCAATTTCACTGTCATCAGTCCTACTCATCACCACTTGGACTCCCTGCTGTTCCAGAAGTCGTGTTACTTGAAACGAGATATCCAAGACAATTTCTTTCTCCTGAATTCCCCCAATCCCAACAGCACCTGGATCGCGACCACCGTGGCCAGGGTCGATGAGAACCACTCTGCGACTGTTAGAAAGTTGGGGTAAATCGGTAGAACCCATATTCGTTCTGGGCAAAGATACGGGATTGCGAGGGCGATCGAATGCTGGTGGCACGCTAACAGAGGAGGGTAGAGGAGGGTCTACCGTGAGGCGGCGAGGGGTGGTTGGCCCTCTTGCGCCCGCAGGTAGTAGAGAAATTCCTCCCAAACTGCTCAAGGATGCCCGCCACTGTGTGTTTGAACTTTTCATCCGCAAAGTCACGCGGGTAATGGGCGGTTCGGTGGGGAGTTGTCGGACTTCAATCCGTTCAACGCCGTGCTTGCCGTTAGTTTGAGGCTGTTGGTTGCTCAGCCCAGGAGCGAGGGTGGCACCTTCAATGTCTAGGGTGGCGATGTCTCCAGCCCGACTTTGTTGAAAGTTAATTTGGGGGCGGGCACCTGCGGTGCGGATTAAAAAACCGTCGGCTGTGATTTGAACGTTTTCAACTACAGTCGCTTCGGCGGTTTGGGGTGATGGTGCAGAGGGCTCCACGGACAATCTCTCGCCGCCTGGTTCTGAATTGGGATTGGGATTTGCTGCTCGCACGGGTGTTGGCAAGTCTACTGTCCACTCGCTGGGAGAGAGTCCTCGGAATTTGACTTGAGCAGGGTCGATCGTAAATCCGTCTTTGATCTCAACCACTATTCTGGTGGTATCGTTGTCAAACTGCCCCAATCGTATTGATTCGATCGCACCTGAGAATGGCTGATTTACGGGCTGACGACCTAGACTCGTCCCCGGTAAATCGATCACTAACCGCGTTGGGTTGAAAATTAGTTGAGCTTTGGGCTGCACTCCCCCGTCGGTTGTAATGTATAGCCGGTTCTCAGAAGCGTCAAACCGCCAAGATTGCAGTCTCGCTGCTTCGGCGGCTCCGGTGAGCAAAAATACACCTAAGAAACTGGATAGTAGCCAGTGGAATTTCACGACAGTTTTTCCTCAATTGCGTTGCTGCCAAAAGCTTTGGCGGGTGTTTATTGCCCTCATCCCTCGGTATTTAGCCGAAAGACGACCGGGCGATCGCGCACTTCAGTTTTTGGCTAAATAGACTTTTTTACGCCTTAACAGGCTCAGAGATGCCATATTTGGCAAATATTCACACTCCCAAAGGCTCGCGACTGATTGGCTAGAAGTTGATAGAAAGATTTCGGGTACAAGGGAACATATTTATTTTTTGCAGTAAGAAACGAGCTATTTCTGGAAGCTCGAAAGTAGAAGTTAGAAGGTAGAATTTTACGGTTATTCAAGGGAGCAGTTTCTGGCATCGGATGCGATCGAGGGACTGTGCTCATTATGCTGTGGAATACAATAGCACTGGCGGGGATCAAGTTTTCACAGGTTTTGCCGATCGCCCTTGGCACAATATCATCACTAGGTGAGTATCTACAGTCAACAAGAATACGGATTTACCTCAAATTGGCGCTACTCATCCAGTCCAAAATTTCTTGATTTACTTGTTCGGGGCATTCATCCTGGGGACAGTGACCCGCATTATCTAATTCAACTAACTTTATATAATTCGGGCTGCATTCGACAAATTGATGAGGCTTCGCAAACCGGGGCGGAATCATCCGGTCTTGCTTACCCCAAATTAATAACATCGGAATTGTTAATTTTCGTAACACTATCTTGACACTAGGACAAAACTGCGAGCTACCAACAGCTTTAAATAAAGCGCAGAAGGCTCTGGCTGAACCCCGATCGCCTGCCGGGCCTGAAAGAATTTCGACTAACTCGTCGGTGATGGCTTCGGGGCTGGAATAGGCAAAGGCAACCCAGCGACGCACAAAGGAAGGTCGGCGGGCAAAGTAAAACAGAGGTCTCAGTATGAGCGGTGAAACAAAGAGTTTTTCAACAGCTTCGATCGCAGGTAACAGCCATGCTGGTACTGCCTCGGCTCGCACAGAGGGGTCTGGGAGGCTAATCATCACGATACCTGCCACCATATCTGGGTGAGCAGCGGCGGCGGCGAGACAGATCAGGGAACCGATCGAATTTCCGGCCAAAACCACAGGCTTTCTGATGAAAGTCAACCAAAAGTCATAAACTTGATCGACCCATATCGATACGTCATAGTCAACGGGAGCTTTTTGGGAAGCTCCAAATCCCAACAAATCCAAGGCGTAAACAGTATGGAACTCGGCGAGAACACCGAGATTTTGTCGCCAATGACCGATGGAAGCCCCAAACCCATGCAGTAAAATTATCGGTGTTGTCGGTTGTGGAGAGTCAATTTCTGGGGTGGCGGAATCTTGATTTGCGATCGACCCTTGATTTCGCGATTCTTGGGAACGAGATGGGCGCAAATAAGTGTAGCGAGTTTGCCAGCCACGCCATACCCAGTCTCGTTGAGTACCAATCCGTTGATGCCAGTGAAGAGAATTTGTCAATTTTGCCTCTCGCAACATAAATTTACCAGAAAATTGGGTCTAAAGCCCCGTTGTAGCACGGCTTTTGCTGCTATGATTGTAGTGGTTGGAAATCCCCTGGTGGTGGCTTGTTCAGACTCCTTGAACCAGAAAGTAGGACTTAGA
>NZ_JAKJHX010000203.1 GCF_021648855.1 Tychonema litorale BBK16
AGTGCATCACCGATCGAGGCTTTGAGAATTGAGCGAACAAAGCTATCTCAGGCTGAATTTGCTGTGCATTGCGGGATTCCGCTGCGTACTTATCAGCGTTGGGTTTCGGGTGAAACGGAGGCGAAACCAACACCTCGTCAGTGGAAAGTTATGATGCGGCTATTACAAATTCAATCTTTTGATGAGGTTCCTGATGATTTTGGCCCGATTAATTGGACGGGGAAAGAAGATTAGGTATTTGTGGTTTGGGTTAGGGCGATCGCGCTTATTGTCCGAAAGTGCGATCGTCCTATAATTTCAGCATGGCAACAACGGTCAAATCCAACACACGGTATAATTAAAAAACCAACATCAAATAAAGTCAATTAATGCCATGATTGCTAATTTGCCCCTCAAACTGCCTCACTTACCCAACAGCTTGCCCAGCGAAGGTTCTGTCCACATTGAATTAGTCAACGGACTCTTAATATTCAGCGCTTCCATTCAAACCCAGGAACGAATTAAAACTTTAACAGCTCAACAACAAGCATCAAATCTAACTTCCGAAGAACAAACAGAATTAGATGGATATCGAGAATTCATTAGCTATCTAAATTTGGTAAATGAAACCATGAAAAATACTTTTCTCTATCCTTTGCACGGCACTGTCATTCATTATGATGAACCGTTTGAACCTGTGGTTTTGTTGGAAGATTGGGAAGTGTTACAATGATTGTACTAGATACTCATATATGGATTTGGTGGGTTGACAATAACACACGACTGACTCAGAAACATCGCGAGTGGATACAACAATATCAATCTCAAGGTTTAGGAGTCAGCATCATTTCTTGTTGGGAGGTTTCTAAATTAGTAGAAATGGGAAGACTTACTTTGTCAGTTACAGTTGATGAGTGGTTAAAACAAGCTTTGGTTTATCCCGGAGTGCAGCTACTCGAACTCACCATTCCCATCATTGTCGAGTCAACTAAACTCACCGGTTTTCACCGCGATCCAGCAGATCAAATCATTGTGGCAACTGCGAGAATTTGCGCGTGTCTGTTACTAACTGCTGATGCAAAAATTCTGGCATATCCTGATGTACAGACTCTTCAGTGACGGGTAAAAAATGCCTTAAGACGAATCTTTAGCTTGCGTTCAGTTTGTCGGCATCTACGAAGACTCGTCAGAGCTCGATCGCGCTTATTGTCCGAAAGTGCGATCGTCTTTATCGAACTTCTATTCCCTCACATTACTAAGCAACTGCAAGTTCATATTGCAGAACTAAAATTTCATCTGCCTTCAAAACAGCCATAGCATATTCAATTCCTTGACTATCAGCAAACTCCACTAAATACTGACATTCCCGAACCGTATCATAGACTTCGACAATAGTTCCCACAAGTCCTACTGGCAAATTAGAAACAGATTCGTATTCCGGTTCCACTAACGTTAATCGTGTATTGGAAATCGGCTTGAGAATCGCCACGGAATCCAAAAGTCTAAAGTTTTTTCTCATGGTTTAAAAAAGCTGAAATCAAAGGAGGGTTAGAATTAGTCAAAGTAATTTCCCAGATTGTCCGAAGCTCAATCCCCGCTGTATCGGGTACAGTCCAATCAACTTTAAACTGTTGCCCAAAATCAGTAGTATTTTCTTGGACAACTTCACCTTCAATGGCTGCTTTTTGAATAAGCTCTTGCAAAACTTCTGCATTATTAGCCGTAATTCCCAAAACCGATGCAAAGACTCTGGCTTTGTGCTTTCCGCGAGAATGCTCTGGATTTAAGCAGTAGCCGACTAGCTTTTCCATAGAAACTTCAGCCCGATCGCCATTGGGTAGTTTCATTATAACTCCTGCTCACCCCCTAATTAGTCTCAATTTTTATTGTAAGGTAGATGCTTTGTCCCTGTTGCTTATAATTATAATCTTCATCATGAACGGTCTCTTGCAGATGTTCGCCCTGAAGGCAAAGCCTGGTTTCGCTGCTACTTTCAATGAGGGAAAAGACATGAAAATTCGAGAATCTCTTGGTCAAAGTGTATGGAATCATTCTGAGAACGGCATTTCGATCGCACTTACCACACAACTTGCAAACTAGATCCAGTCCTGGCTGAATCGCGGGGAGTCCAGAAGTATACAATAGAAGTTGCGGAATCGGCACAACACCCGATCGCCCTTCCCCAGCAATTTGCGATTAAAATAGAATCTCCCCTCCCTCAACTCCCTCCCATGAACAACGCTTCTCCCCTGATTCAAACCATCACACCCGAACGCTGGGCCGGCTTAAGCATGGACTTTATCGGGGCCGGTTACGCGGGTTTGCTGGTCAAAAACGGCCGTGTCGTGCGTACCCTGAAATCCGGGCGGCACTTCACCTTCGCGCTTCCCTTGCTGGAACAGTGTCAAATTGTTCTAGTAGATACAAAACTTCGTAACTTAGACGTGCAATCCCAAGGCGATTTTTTGTCTAAAGATCGGTTTTTAATTGATGCTACATTGACGGTTATTTATCAAGTTATAGATCCGAAACGAGTAGCTTTGGAATTGTCCGATCCCATAGCTGCTTTGGCGAGTGCTGTGAAAGATTGTATGGGAGTTGCGATCGGGCAAATTCCCCTCAACCAACTTATCAGTCAAGGACGACTTTTGTTGCGCCAAAATTTGCTCGATCGCGTTCAAGACTTCTACACATTAGGATTTACCTTAGAAGACGTGCGAATTGGCGATGTCAGCTTTCCCGAAACTAACGGAGTTATTCGCCAAGTTGAAGGCATGAGTTCCAGACAAGAAGCCGAAAACTCTGCCGCCCTGCAAATGAGAATAGCCGAAGCAGGCCGACCAATTCTGCCTCAAGCTCCCGTACAACAGTTAAACTTAATATCAGGTCAATCTCCTGCAAGTCTTCCCGCTTCTGATAGCGCCGGATTCGATCGCGATTTACAACAACTCTCAGCACAACTTGCCCAAAATAGTTTACCCGCAGCCCAAAATCGCCCCCAACTTGCACCAACAGTATTGGCAAGTAGCGATCGCACAACAACAGCATATTTACTATACAAACTTTCAGGAGAAGCGATCAGCCTCACAGCAAATCTCTTTACAATCGGACGCGAGCCTGGTAATACTTTAGTCTTACAGGATCCGCAAAGTTCCCGCTACCATGCTCAAATCCGT
>NZ_JAKJHX010000204.1 GCF_021648855.1 Tychonema litorale BBK16
CGTTATTCATCAGTCTTTCCACTTCGTTCAACCACTCAATTTGTTGATTTGGAATGGGAGCAATATTTCCCCCCAAATAACTTTTACTACTTTTTTGCTCGATCGTTCTGTTTCTTGAAGGTGCGTACCTGAAGATTGCTCGAAACGCTTGTAGTGGACGTGTTAAAAGCATATTTGTTTGTCAGGATGTATCGCTTTTCTAGCGAAGGAATCAATTAACCGCTTCTTTTCCTTCAGAGTGTCATCTATCTAAAGGAATAAGTTTGTTCGATCTGAACTATTAACTGCATCAGTCTCGATCGAACTTCAGTCTCTACATATTCTAGTGCAAATTTTATTAACTTTTATGTACAAAAGCTACAAAATCACAATTTAACCATAACTTAATGTTATAAAAGCAAACTCATCTTATATTAATTCCGGTTGCACTCAGACATGATAGAGGAGTTGAGGAGACGGCAGTGCCGTGTCCCTACAATATCCGTTAAATCCGTGACAAAATCCGTTGAGGAGACGGCAGTGCCGTGTCCCTACAATTTAACTTCGTTGGCACAAAATCCAGCGTAATTCCATCGGCGGGCGCGCATTAGTCATGGGGAAAACATCCCTACCCGTTGCCCAACTGGGGAACCAGGGTGTTGGAGGCCAAGCCCCTGATGGCAGATTGTCCCGTTCATAATCAAACACCAATTCATTCGATACTTGGACTAGGGGCAAGCCTTCCATCGCCACAGCCAGTTCTTGGGGCGTAAATAAAGTAGACCAAGAAAGTTGGGCTACTTGTCGCACCAGGGCATCTGGTTGGTAGTCGCCGACGGCTAAAAACGTACTGAACAGCAACAGACCTCCGGGACATAGGGAATCGCACATTTTCGCCAAAAACAGACGAACTTCGTCGCTGTCTCGAAAATGAGAGATGACTTCGGCTGCAACTGCTAACTGATAGCGAGCCGGTTTCATCCTTACTAAGGGGTCAAGTACATCGCCTTGACTCACTGTCACAGGCAAGTTTTCGGCTGTCGCAGCAGTTTGTAATTGTTCTGCAAAAGCTGGAGTTAGCTCGATCGCATCGACAGCATAACCCAATCTCGCCAACGGCAGAGTATTACGGCCAGTACCTGCGCCCACATCCAAAATTCGTATGCGATCGGGACTTCCCAATTTAGCAGCAGTTGTCATCAATTTTGCGTCGGGATAAGAGCCAAATAGAGGAGGTTCTCTGGTATCTACCCAACTTTTATATTGTTCTCCAACTGTCGAACTAGCAACAATCACTTTGCACGCTAAACCAGTTTGCGGAGGCTGAACAGATTCGTATTGAACTATCAAAGTCGAAGCAGTGGAAGATCGATATCCTAGTTCTAATTTTGTAGCTAAAAGTTTCCTCAGTTCGTCCTTTCTATCTTCTGGTAATGGTCTATCGAGAGTGCTAAATAGTTTTTCGATTGACTGTAGATAGTGATTTAGCATCCCCGGCACACAGGGGAAAGCTAATTCTCCGCGAGCGGTAATTCTAGTATTTATTTTGTAGAGAATCGCTTGCTGGAGAATATCAGGATTTACTACCAGCGGTAGCTGTTCGTGCTGATTGATTGTACTTTCTGCGCCCATAAATTCCGCTTCAGGAAAAAGTCAATTAACAGTTGATAGTTAACAGTTGACAGTTAACAGTTAACAGTTAACAGTTAACTGCTAACTGTGATTAGTTGCTACCAGTAAAAGTCACTAAGGGGAATTTTAACTGAGCTTCAGTCATTGGCCGCCGTCTGCCTTCTTCTTGCCAGTAGTTGATGACTTCTGTGGCTTGGTTGAGGACTTCAACGCGATCGTTGTCAGCAATCCAATGTTTCGCTTCGAGTTCATTTTTGAGCTCTTCCCACGCATCCTTGCGGGGCCAGAAAAAGTAAGCTGTCAGCGGGCTAGTTCCTTTACCGACCACTTGGTCAACGGCGAGGGCAACGTTCTCTTCTAGCCAGAGAACTTTTAAGATGAACTTGGACAAGCAAACCTCCGGGGTTCCGATCGAACTTATTAAAAATTTCTACAATCGCTAAGCTTAGCATAGTCTTGGCATATTTACTCAAAAATAAGTCATTTGCTCAGGTAAAATGCAGTAAGTTAACTGCGGGTTGGGAATTGATGACGGCAGATAGAGCGATTGTAGTTTTTGATATTGACGGTGTGGTGCGTGATGTGTCTGGTTCCTACCGACGGGCGCTGGCGGATGTGGTGGAGCATTTTACGGCGGGTGCTTTTCGCCCGAATTCTGTCGATATTGACTCTCTGAAGTCTGAGGGAGTCTGGAATAATGACTGGGAAGCTTCCGAAGAGCTAGTTTACCGTTATTTTGAGCAAATTGGTCGATCGCGAGTGGATTGCGCGATCGACTATAACGACTTAGTAGCATTTTTCCAAAGTCGGTATCGCGGCCCCGACGACCAAAATTGGACTGGTTACATTTGCGACGAACCGCTGCTGTTAAGTCCGGCTTACCTAGAAAGTCTAACCGAAGGTAGCATAGTTTGGGGTTTTTTTAGCGGAGCAATGCGGGCTGAAGCAGCCTATGTTTTGTCAGGGAAACTCGGTTTGAATTCCCCTGTGTTGGTGGCGATGGAAGATGCACCAGGAAAACCCGATCCTACTGGACTTTTTACGACTATTGAAAAGTTAGAAAAGCTCAATAGTTTAGCAGAAAATTTGCCTGTCATTTATGCAGGAGATACCGTTGCCGATATTTATACAATTGTCAAAGCGCGTCAACTACAACCGTCACGAGTTTGGCTAGGAATCGGAATTTTGCCACCTCACGTTTTGGATGATGCTGTGCGGTGCGAGGCTTACACTGCGGCGCTACAAAATGCTGGTGCTGTATGTGTCTTGAAGAATGTGGAAGAGTTGACTCCTGCACTGATTTGGGAATTAATGGGAATTGGGAATTGGGCATAGGGCATTGGGGATTGGGCATTGGGCACTGGTGATTACTCACATCTTGCACCATTGTCAGCAACAGGCAAGATGCCTGTTCCACAAAGAGTGAATTTTCTTGTGGGAT
>NZ_JAKJHX010000205.1 GCF_021648855.1 Tychonema litorale BBK16
ATATAATTGCCTCAGTACCTGGAAGTACCCCACTAGCCAGAGTTTGATAGTCATCTAAATCAGAGTCAATGAAAATAATCGATTTAAGATGAGAATTGCGGAAAACAGATTGTGAATTAATACTGTTAAGATGGGAATTCATTTTGCATACCTATGAGAATGTTTGCTTTTAGGTGGTAGATGCAACAATGGGTAATATCAAATCCCGTAGCATCGGAATTATTAGCCGAAATTAAGACACGGCACTGCCGTGTCCTCTAAATCTGAAAAAGACTATTAGATTGTTACTTGAGTAAAATCGCTAGCGGTGAGAGTATTTGGTGCAAAGCCATTCAACTTAGCCAACAATTGATTACTACCAGTCACACTAATCAAAGTTTGATTGTTGCTAGAAGTAATGCTGAGTTGATTGAAACTCAAACCGGGATTCAACCCAATTAAATCCTCGCCCTTACGGAAATCAGTAATGATGTCGCTACCCAAACTTTGGTTTAGGAAAAACAGATCATTTCCCGAACCACCAGTCAAAGTATCATCTCCGACATCGCCACTCAGGAAATCGGAACCAGCACCGCCACTCATAATATCGTTACCTTTTCCGCCGTAAAGCGTATCGTTACCGATGTCGCTACAGATCACATCATTTTCATTGCCGCCGAATAATAAGTCATTGCCTTCACCGCCATCGAGACTGTCGTTTTCTTTTCCGCCGTAAAGCGTGTCATTTCCAGCTTTACCGAAAAGTAGGTCTGCGCCTTCATTGCCAAACACACTATCATTGCCATTCCCAGCATTGATTGTGTCATTTCCTAAGTTACCAAGAATATAGTCATCGCCATCTTCACCGAGTAAGATATCGTCATCTTTGCCGCCGAAAATAGTATCGTTGCTGAACCCGCCAGCAACGGTATCTTTGCCGAAATCTCCTCTCAAAAAGTCGTCGCCATCGCCACCTAAAACAATGTCATTATCTTTACCACCATAGATGGTATCGTTGCCTGAACCACCTTGAAGGAAATCGGTACCTTCATTGCCAAAAATTGAATCGTTATCGGCACCGCCATCAATGTTGTCATTGCCGCCCATACCGTAGAGGGTGTCATTCCCAGCAAGTCCGTTAATTGACTCATTTGGAGTGCTACCCATGATGAAATCCACAGTGTCAGCACCGTTAAGGGTTTGTTGAGTGGCGTTGGGAATCATGGTAGCAGAGTTGAATTCCGGGGCGGTAGTGCGATCGAATAAGCAATCATCTGTACCCGGTATTGGAGTTGGGGTGGGTGTGGGAGTTGGTATCGGTATTGGTGTGGGAGTCGGTGCAGGCGTTGGTGTGGGAGTCGGTGCAGGCGTTGGTGTGGGAGTTGGTGCAGGGGTTGGTGTGGGCGTTGGTGCAGGGGTTGGGGTGGGCGTTGGTGCAGGCGTTGGTGTGGGAGTCGGTGCAGGGGTTGGGGTGGGAGTCGGTACAGGAGTTGGTGTTGGAGTTGGTGTTGGCGTGACAGTACCGTTAAATTCGTAAGCACCACTATCAGCAATTATGCTCCCATTACTATCACCATCTACGCGAGTTTGTCCCCTCTCATCAGTAGCAGGTGCACCAGCAGCAATACCTTTATCAATGGCCGGACTTCCTGCTAGCAAAGGGATCACAGAGAAACCGTTAATAGTTTGCAAAACATCCAGTTTAGGGTCAGCAATAGTCACAGCATTTGTGACATTGAAGTCGCTGGAGTCATTGGGATTTTTGGCTGGCCATTGAAAATTTCCACCGCCATCACTAAATTGGCTGCTACCGGCATTTTGTTTGATATTCCAAGCATTGCCACCATTATTTGCGGTATTGTTGGCAACAATCGTATTTTTGAGAGTAGTTTGTGAACCACCCCCCCAAAATGCTCCGCCTTGAAATCCCGCTGAATTTTTAGCAATAGTGCTGTTGACAATGCTGATAGATTCAGGAGTGCTTAACATGATTGCGCCGCCCAAACCACTTTTGCCGCTGGAATCTTCTGCTTTATTCTCTGCAAATGTACTGTTGATAATCGTACCAGGAGATTTTTCTCCCACCCATAAAGCACCACCTTGACTCTGTGCTAAATTGTTAGAAAAAGTAGTGTTGCTGATTGTGAATTCGCCGTTGCCAATTCGTAAGCCGCCGCCTAAAGCATCGCCGTTGCTGCTTTTAATGACTTGATTGTTGACTATTGTACTGCCTTCAATAATGATTTTGTCTGGGGGATATACGAAGAGAAACATCCCGCCGCCTTGTCCTGCGCCTTTGTTGCCCTCAAAGCGACTGTTGCGAATTGCGATCGTGCCACCGACAGACCCAGGTGTACTATTTGCACCGGAAGCATTAGCACCATCGGTGTAAATTGCACCGCCATAACCGCTGGTATTTGGTCCGGTTCCTGCCGTAGAATCGTTATTTAAAAAAGTAGAATTTTCTACGGTTAGGTTGCCCAAAAGGTGGTTGATTGCCCCGCCGTTAATGCCTTTGTTGTTGGTAAAAGTAGAGCCTTTGACAGTGAGAGAACCTCCACTTTTTGTGCTGATCGCACCGCCACCTCGTTCGCTGTTAGCCGATCGCCCATCATTGCCAGTAAAGGTGCTATTTGTTACATTGGTGGTACTCTTGAAACCCGCGTAAATCCCACCAGCGTAACCGGCGACGTTATTATTGACTTGGCAATTTTCTAAATTTAAAGTGCTGCTACCACCTGTTTGAATGCCACCACCGGCGCTTGTCACCTCATTATTCAGATCGCTTCCAGAAGCTTTGCCGTTGGCAACAATCAGGTTTTTTAGAGTAACATTGGTCGAACCTTCTGTGAGGATAACTCGTGAAGCATTGTTACCACTAATCGTTAACTTTGGGGCACTAACTGCATCAATTGTCAAGTTTTTGTTGA
>NZ_JAKJHX010000206.1 GCF_021648855.1 Tychonema litorale BBK16
GACACTGTCGTGTCCCAATTTCTGCCACTAACAATTCCGATCCTACCGGAATTAATATTACGCAATACCAAAAAAAGCCCTAAAGTCGCTCCAAGAAATTGCGTAGTAATTGCTTCCCCGAAGTTGTTAAAATACTTTCCGGGTGAAATTGCACACCTTCAATATGCGGATATTCCCGATGCCGCACCCCCATAATAGTTCCATCCTCAACCCAAGCCGTAATTTCCAAAACCTCTGGACAACTCTGCTTTTCTATGACCAAACTGTGATAGCGAGTTGCAATCATCGGCGATTCCACACCCCGAAACACCCCAACTCCACTATGTTGAACCGGAGAAGTTTTACCGTGCATTAATATCGGTGCAGAAACAATTTTGCCACCGAATACTTGCCCGATACTTTGATGTCCGAGACACACGCCTAAAATTGGCATAGTCGGGCCCAATTCTTTAATTAATTCCAGAGAAATGCCTGCGTCTTCCGGCCTCCCTGGCCCTGGAGAAATCACAACTGCCGCAGGCTGCAATCGGCGAATTTCTGCTAGAGAAATTTGGTCATTGCGGTAGACTTGCACTTCATTTGCTACTGGCAACTCAGCACCTAGTTCTCCTAGATACTGCACCAAATTATATGTAAAACTGTCGTAGTTATCGATGACTATAATCATTTGATTTAAGATCTAATTTGCGATCGCCAATTGAACTGCGGTCAGCAAAGGAGGGAGCAAAAGTGCCACAGCAACGATCGCAGCCGCCATTGCTGATACCAGTACCGCCCCAGCAGCACAGTCCTTAGCAATTTTTGCAAGTTCGTGGTAAGATTGTCCTACAGTCAAGTCTACTAGAGATTCGATCGCCGTATTCAACAATTCCATTGCCAAAACTATGCCAATGGTAACGCCGATCACGGATATTTCCACAGGCTTCAAGTGCAAAAATATTCCTAGTCCGATCGCCAAAGTCCCAATTACGGTGTGGATGCGAAAATTTCGCTGAGTTTCAAAAGCGTAAGTCAAGCCAGCCCAAGCATACTTAAAACTAATCGCTAAGCTAGATGCGATTTTCCATGACAGTTCTCGATTGTATTTTAAGGCTTTTTTCGACCCGTTGACTGTCTGGTTGGAAGCGTCTTGAGGCATGGGTAGAAGCTGTGCAATATTTGATATTTTTGAGTGTTGATCTAGTGTCATATACAACCAACTTTAAGTAATAAAGACGATTACGTTTGAAGCATGAAACATTGACTTCATTAAATCTCGATAACTTTCCTAGGCTTTTACTCAACTTTTAATGTAATTTCAGAAAGTTATATGGGAATTTCCCTGATTTGTCAACGTACCATCAACCCAGTCTATTCAATCTAAAATCCCTGTCATGGTGTCTGGATCACAAGACCTATTCCTTGCAGCAATGTTTCTTGTCGATCGAGCATTTGAGTTAGACTTTCTTCATCCGGGTGATCCCACCCCAAAAGATGCAGGAAACCGTGGGCTGCAAGCCATGCTAGTTCAGTCTTTAGGGGATGTCCTTGCTGCTGGGCTTGTCGGTGAGCTGTATCGATCGAAATCACGATATCACCCAAGTATAGGGGTAAGGACGACACCATTTCCTCTGGCTGAGGACAGTCTACCTCCAAAGCTGCAAAAGCTAGTACATCTGTCGATCGGTCTTGTTGGCGATACTGAAAATTCAATCCTTGCATCTCGTCATCCCCTGTGAGACGGAGACTAACTTCGTAGCCAGGGGCCGCAGGCACATCCATCGCCTGGTTTTCCAGCCAAACACTGAACCAAGTTTCCCAGGTTTCAGCGGAAATTTCCCCACTGGCTGCACTCTGAGGTTGTTTGGAATCGTTAGCCGACTGTTGGGCTATCCCATAACAGTCTTCCACGTTCACCTCTATCTGCATCTTTTTAGTTTCCTGTCAAGCATTTTATATGTAATTTTTTGCACAATCTAAGGTTGTGCGATCGGGCTAATGGAATTTTTGCTTTTAGCAGGCACGATACAATAATCTGTTAAACATTGCAAGATGCCCATATAACAATCAGCTCAACTCCGTTCGGAAAAATCAAAATATATCTGCGAATTACAAGCTGATTGTTGGAATCCCGATTTAAGAGTTGAAATATCGATCGAGAAAAGCCAAACCGACGAGTAAGCCCAAAAGTCCAGCAGCCGTTAACGCAAAATGAAACAGAGACGTAGCCCGCTTTCGTACCATGTTCCGCATCGCTAGCTTGACATAACTCGGTTGAGGTGCAGTGCTAGCAGGCTGTGTCGGGGTTTCGGCGGGTTCTTCGGAGGTGGTTGGGGCGGAGGGAGGTTGACTCATCATGCTTAGTTTAGAAGGTTAACAGAGTGGCTGCTCAGGACAGGCTCGACACGATGCTAACAAAAATGTAACGTTTTGTGTAGGTATTTTGGGCTTTCATATCAATTTCGTTTCAACCCTCTCTTCCAACCAACTATCCGCCCAAGCAGCATCGGCTTCCGACAGCGCGACAACGGGTGCGGCGGTGTAATCGATTCTAAAATCATAGGCGGCGCGATCGTAAACCCCATTTAATAACGCCTGCAAATCGACAATCGGTTCCACATCGCCCGCGCGCAAAGGCAATGGAAACTGAGGAATTATATCGGGTAAATTGAAAAGATACAAATCCCCCAAAGGCTTTTGATTTGCCCGACTCACCAAAATTCGATAACTTGCCTCAATATCGTTACCAAAAACTGGCAGAGGTTGGTAACTTCGCAGCAAGTCAATCTCAACCAAATGACTGTTACTACTAAACACCTTTTCCCGCTTTCTTTCGTATATTTCGCGTCCTTTTCCAGGGCGCTTGTTGGCGGGTGAAAGCACTTCAATCACTGTCACAAC
>NZ_JAKJHX010000207.1 GCF_021648855.1 Tychonema litorale BBK16
GCTCCCTTTTTATCTCCTAAATCAGAGCGAGCAATACCTCGATTATTGTAAGCATCCGCACTGTTTGAATCAAGGTGAATGGCTTTAATATAATCTGTAATGTGTTTTTGTTTATCCTTTAGTTCTGGATATTGGTGAGGATAAAATAGAAAAAAACTTACAGAAAGAACCGCAGCTATTCCACCTAAAGTCAATATCTGCTTAGGCAATTTTCGAGTTGGTAGAGAAGGAGTATTGAATGTAGGTGTGGCTGTTGGGCCAGGAGTTAGCGGAGAAAAAGTCGCGTATGTAGGTGTAGGTGTCGCCGTAGGAGTCGGCTGATAAGGAATCGCGTATGTAGGGTTAGGAGTCGGAGTAGGTGCCGGCGAACTAACAGGCTTGGGTTTGCTAGCAGGCGGCAAAGGAATTTGGACAGGAATATTAGATTGTCCCCCTGACATTGCCGGAAACGCATCGAGTCCTAATCGTTTTTTCCTCTCACACCAAGGACAATCCCTCAAATGTCCCCCATACCGATGCTCAGAATTTACCCCACAACTCACCAAATCTTTTTCTGCTTCATCCAATGCCTTCACCCAAGTCCGCGCATCAGGTCGCGCTTGGGGCTTACTGTGCCCATCCTCAAAACAGCGTATAAACAACTGTCGCAGCGTCGGATGCAACACCTCAAACGGTGGTGCTCCTGGCTTACGCCTGTAAGGCACTTTCTTGGTTCCGTGGGGAAAATCCCCTGATAAAATCCGCTTCTCTATTGGTGGTGGTTCCTCAGTTCCTTCATAAACTCCAACAAAAGGGTGCGTCCCTTCCATCAACAACTGAAAAATCAACACCCCTAACCCAAATAAATCATGTTCCGGCGTGCGGTCATAATCTGAAAACGTCTTACCCTGAAGTTCCGGGGGTGTATACTCCGCTTTCCCCACCGGACAGCGATAAACTTTGCCCCGTTGGGAATCGCGAACTTGAAAAGAGTCCGTATCTACCAGCGTTATCATCGCTGTGTCATAAACCAAGATATTCGACTCATTCACATCGCCAATGACATACTGTTTCGCGTGTAAAGCACTCATCGCGGCTGCAAAGTTTCGCGCCGTGCGGTGCAAGGAGAGGTAATTAAAACCGAGATTTTCCTCACGGCGAGTTTTAGGGGTGTAGTAATCGTGGATGGGTCGCACTTGCTGCTTCGGCACTCGCGGCATGAGGAAGCCAATGATTTGCTGATGACCATTGATAGAAAGTAGTAAATCAACCGGCCAAGCAATCGAGACACACCCGTGAGATTTTGCTACTGAGTCATCAGGGGGGTTAGTCAACATTACTCGAAGTTTGTCACTATCAATATCTTTTAGCTTGTTGGCGTGATAAACTTTCGCCACCAGTGACGCATCTGGAGGGAATTCGTGAATTGCCCCTTCACCACCACCACCTAACCACGGCCCTAGAGTAATCACTTGTCCATTAGACTGACGCTTGAATTGCATACGAATCCCCACCACAACCCTCTACAATCCTAACATTTTTTTTACTTCTGCTAACGGCACAGAAAGTCGATTTGCATCTTCCTTTTTTGCCGCCCCCAAATTCATCAAATCTTCCACATTAGCAATTAATTCTTGAAGTGTTGCAAATTCTTCGTAAGGTATCACTGCAAATTCTTTTTTACCGTTTTTGGTAATAAACTGAGGATGTAACGGAATCATCGATATTTCCTCCCGTTTTGGACGTACCCCGACCAAAGAAACCGGGTTTTTACTCAGTTTACGATGCTCTAACAAAGTTTTTTCGTAAAAAACCCAGTTTCTGGAATCCCATGCTTAAGTCCAGTTTTCGATGTTTGATGGGGTGGATTACCGAAACATTTTCCTTAATTTAAAATAAAATTCGGCTTTGTACATCCGCTGAAAAAGATTTTAAATATGGGATGCGATCGGCTTAAACGCAACTTGAAAAGTCATCAAACAGAACCCCATCCAGCGGGTGATGTCAGGGGGACTTGTTCATCTAATTTAGAATGAGATACTTGACCTATACTAGCTGAAAGCCATAGGAACATCTCACGAAAATTCAGCCCTTTTAACTTCACTGGATCGCGTTTGACAATTTGACTGAGACGGTTCATATTAACCCCTTCGACACCCACACCAAAGAAAGCAACTTTTTTTTCAGATTCCTCATGGCGAATCCTTTGGGCCGCCCGATCGACAACTTCATTATCACTGGGTTCACCATCTGTAATCATAAATATCCAAGGGCGATAATAACTGATTGCATTTGCATTATAGGAGGCTTTTCGCGCTTGAAGAATGTCTAAAGCTTTGTCAATTCCAGCTCCCATGTAGGTTGCTCCTCCTACTTCTAGGGTTGGTGGCTGAAACTTATCGGCAGTTACAAAATCCTGAACCACCTTTACCGTACTCTCAAAAGTCACAATAGCTACTTCAACGCGCTTTTTGGTTAAGCCATCTTTATTCAGATCGTCTCTGAAGATGTGTAATCCATCATTTAAGGCTTTAATGGGTGCGCCGCCCATAGAGCCGGAAACGTCTAGTAACAGGATACAGGGACAGCGCGGCTCTGAATTGTCGGCAAAGTCTACGGCTTCCTCAAGTCTTCGGGATTCAGACATGGTTTTAGGATAAGGATAAATATTATATTACAGACTATTATATATCAAGCTACACTTTCCAGGTGTCAGTAAACAAGACGGAAGGGTTCAGTAGTAAAAATCTGTAAAAACGGTTTCCTCCCCAACCCTTATGCGATTTGCAACTGCACATTCTGCAACTTGCAAATCGCTTTCAACACTTGCGCCAATAAGATCGATCGCTCTCTATCCATCAAATTCAATTCCGGTAAAATCTGATAAGTACAAGGA
>NZ_JAKJHX010000208.1 GCF_021648855.1 Tychonema litorale BBK16
GGGTTGGGGTGGGGTAAAAAATTTACGACTCCTGCAAGGATTGCTATATTAATCAACAGGCTCGACTTTTTCGGCAATACATGAAACAACATTAGTCAATTCAATAGCGGAGTAAATCCCAAATCTAAAATCTCAAATAGACTGACTCTACAAGTGGATTTTTCAACTCTGGTAGACCGAAGACCAAATGTAGCACATCTTGTGATCAATAATACAAATCCATGAAAAATCAGCTTTTTCCGGGCAAATCCCCAATCATCACGAACATTTAGGCAAACCCAATTCACATTCAGGCAGGCGAATATGGTATGAACTATATCGGACTCACTGCTGTGGATGCCAAAAACCCAAGGGCACAAGGGTAGCATCACCCCCTTGCTGTCAAAGCCAGCTTTGCCAAGCATCCCAAAAAACAGCTCTTGAGTGATAATGGAAGGTAATATTGACTAGCACACCTAATTCCAGAGAACCGAACTATGATGGCAATTCCCGGCGTTGCAGTTCTCGCTCTCATTTATGAAAGCAGCACATCCCTGGTTTACCGTGGCCGGGATGAGCAGAACAATCAACCAGTTATTATAAAAATTATCAAGGAAGACTATCCGACACCAGAAGAACTTAATAGATATCGGCGTGAATATCAAATTACTGCCAGCTTGAAACTGGACGGAGTTGTCACCGTCCACAAATTGTTGCCTGTGAGAAATAGTTTGGCAATGATATTAGAAGATTTTGGTGGCGAATCTTTGAGAATCTTCATAGCTTCTCAAAAACTCACAATTTTAGGATTTTTAACTATTGCAGTCAAAGTAGCTGAGACCTTGGGAGAAATTCATTCCAAAAATGTCATTCACAAAGATATTAACCCAGGGAATATAGTTTTCAATCCAGCGACAGGGCAAGTGAAACTCATTGATTTTAGCATTTCCAGTGGATCGGGATCGGAAAATATTTCCAGCAAAGATCCTAATTTTTTAGAAGGTACTTTAGCTTATATGTCGCCCGAACAAACGGGCAGAACCAACCGAGTAATAGATTACCGCACCGACTTTTATTCTCTTGGTGTCACATTCTATGAAGTCCTCGCAGGACAACTCCCTTTTAGCACTTTTGATCCAATGGAGTTAGTTCATTGTCATATTGCCAAACAGCCAGTACCTCTTCATGAAACTGCACCAGAAATTCCTCAAGCTGTTTCAGATATTGTCATGAAATTATTAGCAAAAACGGCTGAAGAACGCTATCAAAGTGCCTGGGGACTCAAGGCAGATTTGGAATCATGTTTGTTTCAGTTGCAGACAGCCGGGTTAATCTCCGAATTTACCCTCGGCAGTCAAGATATTTCTGATAAATTTAAAATACCTCAGAAACTTTACGGCAGACAGCGAGAAGTAGAAACTCTTTTAGCAGCATTTGAACGAGTAGCAGTCACAAATAATCGATCTTCCCGAAGGAACGAACAATTTCAAACTTCCTCGGTTAATAGAGAGCCGACATTGAGGACGGAAACATCTCAATTATTATTAACAAGAAGAGAACATAAATCCAGTAGCGAGATGATGCTAATTGCTGGGTATTCCGGCATTGGTAAGTCCGCAATGGTGAAAATATTAGAAAAACCGATTACTCGCCGACATGGATATTTTATCTGGGGCAAGTTTGACCAGTACAAACGGACGATTCCTTACTCTGCTGTTGTTATCGCTTTTTCGGAATTAGTGAGGCAACTATTAACTGAAAGTGAAGCACAGTTAGCAGTGTGGCGCGAAAAACTCCGCAGCGCTTTTGGTCAAAATGGACAAATTATTATTGATGTCATCCCGGAAGTAGAACTGATTGTTGGGTTTCAGCCTCCTGTAGTTGAATTAGGGCCAACGGAGTCTCTAAATCGCTTTAATCTGGTTTTCCAAAATTTTATTCGCGTATTTTGTCAGCCAGAACATCCCCTCGTGATTTTTCTCGACGATTTGCAGTGGGCTGATTCTGCAACCCTCAAGTTGATCGAATTGATGATGACGGATGAGGCTACGCAATATCTGTTTTTAATTGGTGCTTATCGCGATAATGAAGTCAGTCCAACTCATCCTTTAATGATGACGGTGGAGACGCTGCGAAATCAAGAAGCGATTGTCAATCAGATTGCCTTATTGCCACTGGGAGTCGATAATATTACTCATTTGATTGCGGAGACTCTACATAGCGATCGAGAATCTGTCAAACCCTTGGCTGAACTCGTAGTCAGCAAAACAGATGGTAATCCCTTTTTTGTCAATCAGTTTCTCCATACATTATACCAGGAAGACTTGCTAGTTTTTTCCCCGCCACTGTCAGGAATAAAAGGCGGCTGGCATTGGGACATGACTCAAATTGAGCAGTGTACTATTACTGATAATGTAGTAGATTTGATGGTACAAAAATTAAGAAAATTACCCAATCCAACGCAGCAAATTTTGCGCTTGGTGGCTTGTTTGGGTAATGAATTTGACTTAAACACCCTTTCTTTGATTAATGAGAAAGAAGCATCGGAAACTTTCGCACAGTTGTTGCCAGCTATCAAGTCTGGACTGATTCTGCCAAGTTCGGAGTTGGAAAGTAAGTCACTAGATTATGTGATGTTTCCACTGTTAATTCTCAATTATAAATTTTTGCACGATCGGGTACAACAAGCAGCTTATGCTTTGATTGATGATTCAGAAAAAAAAGCAGTTCACCTTAAAATAGGTAGGCAGATATTAGAAAATACTCCGACCGAATATCGGGCTGACAGAATTTTTGAATTGGTCGATCACTTGAATGTGGCTCGAACATTAATCAAGGAAGATCGAGAATTAATTGAACTAGCAACGCTGAATTTAGACGCGGCAAG
>NZ_JAKJHX010000209.1 GCF_021648855.1 Tychonema litorale BBK16
TCAACAAAAACTTGACAATTGATGCAGTTAGTGCCCCAAAGTTAACGATTAGTGGCAACAATGCTTCACGAGTTATCCTCACAGAAGGTTCAACCAATGTTACTCTCAGAAACCTGATCGTTGCCAACGGCAAAGTTTTAGGAACCGATCCGAATAATGAGGCGACTAGCGCTGGTGGTGGTATTCAAACAGGCGGCAACAGCACTTTAACTTTAGAAAATTGCCAAGTCAATAATAACGTTGCTGGTTTCGGCGGCGGCATTTACACCGGTTTCCGCAGCACCAATACAGTCATTAACAGCAAGTTTAGCGGCAATGACGGTTCCCTTGCGGATAATACCGAACGCGGTGGCGGGGCGATCGCAACTAAAAGCGGCGGTTCTATCACTATTAGAGGTAGCGAATTTACCAACAACAAAGGTACCTACGGCGGGGCTATTAATAACCTGTTGGGCACTATGACCATCGAAAACTCAAAATTCACCGGCAACCGCACAGAAAAAGGCGTTGGCGGGGCAGTTTACGTCGATGGCGCTAATGCTTCCGGCCCGAATGCAACCCCCGGCCCTGTTGCCGGCACTATTGCTATCCGCAACAGCGTTTTTGACGGCAATATCGGTACTGGAGAAGGAGGTGCAGCCTTTCTATTTGGTTATTTCCAAGACAAGGTGGTTTTGGAAAATAGCACTTTTATTAACAATAAAGCAATCAAATATTCATCAGGTTCTGGAGGTTCTGGTGGGGGAGTCCGCCACGGTAATGGCGATTTGACAGTGACAAATTGCACATTTGCTAACAATACAGCCGACGATCACGGTGGCGGTTTGTGGTTTGGAGAAGACGGAAATGTCAGCGTAGTAAACAGCACGTTCTCCGGCAACAGCGCTGCTAACCAGGGTGGGGGAATGGTTGTTGGTAACAGAGATTCCTTTTCAACTAACATTGTCAATTCGACTTTTGCTAAGAATACCGCTGGGGGATTTTCGGGAGGTATTGCTACTTTTGGAAATCAGCCAATTACTGTCAAGAATTCGATTTTTGACAGCAATACGGCGGGCAATCCTTTTAAAGTCAAGCAGCAAACTGGACGGCAACTAATTGATGGGGGAAATAATCTTCAGTTTCCTGCTAAACTCACGACGGGCGATCCTAATGATAATAATGTCACGGCAAATGTGACGATCGCCGATCCCAAACTCGGCCCTTTGCAAAATATCAACGGCGCTTTCGTGTTGCCGCTGCTAGCAGGAAGTCCGGCAATTGATACCGGTACTGGTGCGGGCGCGCCAGCTAAGGATCAGCGCGGTGTGACTCGCCCTGTTGATGGTGATGGTAACGGAAGTGCGATCGTTGATATCGGCGCTTTTGAATTTAACGGTAATGTCATACCGACACCAACACCAACTCCCACGCCCGCGCCAACTCCGACACCGACACCCATACCAACTCCGACACCGACACCCATACCAACACCAACTCCCACGCCCATACCAACTCCGACACCGACACCCATACCAACTCCGACACCTACACCCATACCAACTCCGACACCTACACCCATACCAACTCCGACTCCCACGCCCATACCAACTCCGACACCTACACCGATTCCCACACCAACTCCCACACCCATACCGGTGCCGACTCCAACACCCACGCCCACACCGGGCACTGATGATGCCATTATCGAGCCCCTAAATGCTCCAGAACTCAACCTCGGCAGCATTACTCCCAACCCCGCCCAACAAACTCTCAATGGCGGTGAAGTTCCCGATTTCATCATGGGTGGTGCTTCAAATGAATCAATTAACGGACTAGGTGGCAACGATACCCTCTACGGGATGGGTGGCAACGACAACATCGACGGTGGTGCCGATAATGACTCAATGTTCGCTAATGAGGGCACTGACTTTATTCAAGGAGGCACCGATAGCGACACCATCTACGGCGGCAAAGATAACGACACCGTTGTTGGCGGAGATGGCAACGACTTTTTGAGGGGAGATTTTGGCAAGGATACTGTTGCTGGCGGGTTCGGTAACGATACGATTTTCGGTGGCAAAGATGACGATATCTTGCTGGGCGAAGACGGCGACGACTACATTTTGGGCAACTTAGGAAAAGACACAATTAATGGTGGCAACGGCGATGATATTGCGTTTGGCAATGAGGATGCCGACCTAATTTTTGGTAAAGCTGGAAATGACACACTTTATGGCGGTAAAGATAGCGATAGTCTCGGTGGTGGCGACGGCAATGATTTGCTGTTCGGCGGCAACGAAAATGATTTGCTCGAAGGTTACACGGGCAACGATTCCCTTTACGGCGGCAAAGGCAGCGATAGCCTCTTTGGCAATGCTGGTAACGATTTCCTTTCGGGGGATGTTGGAGACGACACTTTAACTGGTGGTTCTGGTAATGACGTATTCTTGCTGACTCAAACTTTGGGTACTGATCTGATTACTGATTTCGGCAAAGGTGAAGATTTAATTGGATTAACTTTCGGTTTGAGCTTCAATCAACTCAGCATTACTTCTAGCAATAATCAAAGTTTGATTAGTGTGACTGCCACTGGTCAATTGCTGGCAAAATTGAACGGTATTGCGGCGGGTACTCTTGCCGCTAGCGATTTCATTAGTCAGTAGTTATTAAGTAGATAAGCGGTAAAGTACATACAGCAGATTGCAGGTTTATAGGTACTATCAATAAATAGGACACGGCAGTGCCGTTTCCCTACCCAAAATAACATTGTAGGGAAACGGCACAAGGCGGATCGTAGCCATGTCGTTCTGTGGGCCA
>NZ_JAKJHX010000210.1 GCF_021648855.1 Tychonema litorale BBK16
GAGCGTCGGCTTCGCTGGGATCGAGCACGAGGAACTGCGCGGCGGCGACGGCGGTCTCCACACCGTCGTGCAGCGTGGCGCTCAGCGTGTGATAGCCCGGTGTGGCGGCACTCACGACGGCGTTGAGGTTGGCGTTGAGGGCGACGGCCGTGCCGTCGAGCGTCAGCGTCGCCGTCAGCGGACCGGCGTCGCGCAGCGGGACGAGCTGCGCCGTGACCGGCTGGTTGGGCAGCACGACCGTGGGCGACGCCAGCAGGCCCAGGCTCATCGCGCCGGATTCGGCGACGGTCAGATCCCATGCCTGTTCCGCGCTGCCGCCGGCCGTATCGGCGACGTGCACGCGCACGCGGTAGCTGCCGGTCTGCGCCGGCGCCCAGTCGATGCGGCCGGTCGCGCTCGCGATCGTCATGCCGGCCGGTGCTTGCGGCAAGCTGTAGTACAGCGTCTCGCCGTCGGCGTCGCTCGCGATCACGTCATAGCGATACGCGCGGCCCAGCTTGCCCGCGGTCGGCGGTTCGCTCGTGATGTCCGGCGCCGTGTTCGGCGGCGGGTTGCCCGGATCGATCGCCGCGGTGATCGTGACGTCCTGCCACGCGCCACCGCCGTGGCCGTCGCTGACTTCGAGGCGCACGGCATGCACACCGACCTGCGCCCGCGCCGGTGTCCAGGCGATCGCCCCCGTGCTCGCATGGATCGTCATGCCGGCCGGTGCGCGCGCCAGGCGCCAGTTCAGCACGTCGTTGTCCGGATCGCTCGCGCTGGGGGCATAGGTATACGACTGCGCAATGTACGCATTCGTGCCCGGCGTGCCGGTGATCGTCGGCGCGCCATTCGTGGCCGCGTCGTTGACGAAAATGACCCAGCTCTGCGCGGCGATGCCGCCGCGGCCGTCGCGGACTTCGAGCGAGACCGTGTGTTCGCCGACCTGCGATGCCTGCGGTGTCCAGTTGATCGTCGTGCCGTTCGTCGTCGCGCCCGGCGGTACGCCCAGCCACGTCGTGGTCAGCGTGTCGCTGTCCGCATCGGTCGCGGTCACGGTATAGGCATACGCGCTGGCCGGCGCGACCGTGTAGCCGGGCGTGCTCGTGATGACCGGTGCGCGATTGGCGCCCGGATACACGGTCAGCGCGAAGGACTGCGTCACGAACGCGCCACGCGCGTCGGTGGCCTTGACCGTCACCGGCACGTTGCTCGCGGTCGCCGTCGGCGTCCAGCGCACGCGGCCGGTCGCGGCCTCGATCGTCATGCCCGTCGGCGCGGTGTTCAGCGCGTAGGTAATGACGTGGCCTTCGGCGTCGGTCGCCGTTGCGGTGTATTCGTAGGTCACGCCAACGAGGGCGCTGGTGGTGGCGGTCGAGGTGAACACCGGCGCCGTGTTCGGCGCGCTCGAGGGCGTCACGTAGACCCAGGTCTGCTGCTGGATCGTGCTGCCCATGAGGTTGGTCGCGCGCAGCGTGAACTGCAGCCAGCCGGTCTGGCCCCAGGCCGGCGTCCACTCCACCGTGCCGCGGCGCGGATCCACCACCATGCCGGCGGGGCCGAACGCGAGTTCGTAGGCGATCGCGTCCCCAGCGTAGGGGGACGTCGCGACCGCGTCGTAGCGGTAGGGCTGCTGTTCGTTGCCCGCGGTCGGCGCCGTCGTCGTGAAGCTCGGCGCGACCCCGGTGGCCTGCACGAACCCCGCCGCCCAGGTCTGCGTCGTCGTCGCCGCCTCGTTGTCGGTCACCGCGACCTGGAACGCCCAGCCGCCGCTCGTGTTGTTGCCGGTCGCACACTCGTCCTCGTCCGCCGCCGGCTCGATCACGGCCAGCAGCGCGCCGCTGCCCAGCGCCGCGGTGTCCAGGCCCGGCAGGCTCGCCACCGCCGTCACACCGGCCGGCACCGAGGCCAGCTCGACGCGGCCCAGAAGGTTGCCCGCCACCGCACTGCTGCCGCGGTAGAACGCAACGCTCGCCGGCCGGCTCGCCGCCGTGCCGCGATTGCGCACGTCGGCGCGCAGTATCAGGTCCCCGCTCGTGCCTGGCAGATACGGGCCGAACACGCGCAGGTCGCTCTGGTACTGCGTCGCGGTCACGGCCGGGTTCGGCGCACCGTAGACGTACAGCGGTGCCGGCAGCACGCCCGGCATCGCCACGCGCACGCGCATGTCCTCGCCAATGCGATCAGCGGCGTAGGCCTGCTGGTGCACGACGCGCGCGCCGATGGTCCAGCTGCCGATCGCCGGCTTGAAGTTCGCCGCATAACCACCTTCACCGAGCCACAGGCGGCCCTGCCCGTCGCCGCGTGGGTCGGCGAACGTCGGAACCGGACCCGAATACTGGAACTGGTACGAGTAGGACCCGACACGCGCGGTGACGACGCCCGTGCGCGCATCGACGCGATTGAGGCCGTTCCACGAGGGCGAATAGATTTCGAGATGACCATCGTTGTCGGCATCCAGTGCGGCAGCGCTCGCCCCGCTGTAGCGGCGCGAACCCTGCGTGCCCGCGAGCGTCCACAACACGCGGCCGTCCTGGCTGCTGAACAGGGTTTCCTGGGCGGCGAGATAGATCTCGTTGCCCGGTTCCTCGGCGATGAAGTCCGCGACCAGCGGTGCGCCGACGCGGTTGATGATGGCCTGAT
>NZ_JAKJHX010000211.1 GCF_021648855.1 Tychonema litorale BBK16
CTCCGTTGGGATGAGTCTCTACTTTTCGTTGGCGCCACTCTAGGGGCTATGGACCCTCGCAAAGATCGAACGACTTTCGTCAGTTATTAATGGAACACAACACTAGAATTTGCTTCGGTATTCCCGCACTAACTCAACCGGTCGATTGATATCGGGCTATCAAACCATTGCCGACATCTTCCGACTCGACCGATAGCTCATAGTAAGGCCCCGAATATTCACGCTCATATACTAAACGCACCCCCCAAACGTCGCTCGCCTTGAGAGCCACCACATCGGGTGCGGACAAATTGTTTCTAGCAAACCCAAGCTGGTCCGAACCCATGAACCGCGCCTTCTGCTCCTTCGACAAGCTAACTCGATTGAGCTCGATTGAGCGGCTTCCGGAGAATTTCTCGTACAATTCGAAGAATTTTGGAATCGCCGACATCGGATGGTCAACACTCCTAGCGATTACTGTCGGCCACCCTTCCGAGCGATGTTCCGCACCAAACTCCCCTAGGATAAATTCGTAAAAGTCGGACAGAACGTGCGCAGTCAAGCCCGGCCTCGCGCAGCCAAACCCAGTCAGGAAGCCTCTTAGTTCGTAGATGTTGTCACCAACCCACATTTGATAGCGGCGACGAATACGTTGCAGCAACGCATGGACGCTATCTACTTTTCCAAAATAATCTGTCATTAGAAATTCACCGGCGAAGACAATCAAAAGGCGAGCCAATTTCTTGCTCTAATAGTTCCAATGGACTACCTGATCCAGGCGCACCGATATACTCCTTCCCGCCAAGGTCCTGCAGCCATTCGGATCGAGGCAAGCCTTCCGGCCTCATGTTGTCAAACACATACTCCCCCACCTGGACTCCATAGTGCCAAGAATCGGTCCCTAGTGAGCCAACTGCGTTCGAGTAAGGTGCGCCAAAACCACCTCTGGACCTGATGCATAGACGCTTTCCTCCCATTTTTTTCGCCAGCATTCGCGTCTCCATCATCTTCGCGAACTTGTCGCACTGACCACGCACACCCCGACAAGTTTTAGGAATTCCCATCGCGATGCCCCTTGCTGCAAGTTCGCACAGCGATATGTTGTGCACCAGCACAAGCGATTTTGAGGCAAAAAAAGTCCGATTTTTCGCTACGGTCAAGTCATATATTGTAGTTTCGCGTGTTCCCAGTTTTACGGCTCGCACCGGCACAACGCGACCGCTTGCATCCGAAAGGGCATCTCCTGGCGTTATCTCGCGCGCTTGCGCCCACTTGCCGTTGACGAGAATCAAGTGCTCCGGCGTCGCTTCTATCGCAATTCCGTCTTCCAGCTCGATTCCAACGATTTCGACAAACTTCGTGCTCGTCATTGCTGCAGTCACCGGCTGCAGCTCGTTTTCGCCGCCGTCCATGTTGCGACTCAGAACCAGATCACCCACTTTGATTTCGTCTATGCGACGAAGTCCCTCAGCAGTTGCTACCAGAGTGTCACCAACGAAGCTGTTTCCGAGACAGCCTGACGCACGCAGGGTTCTTGTGATCTTGCTGAGGAAGGGACCTCCAGCCTTCGATCCTACAAGCGACCACACGATCGCCCAGCCAACTTCCCTCGCATTGAACTCTTTCTTTCCGGTGGCAAAGTTGAAGACCTCAGTAGTCGCTGTTACGGTCGTAATGGCGGCCATCGTTATTGAAACAGCGAAGGACACTGCACCCACGTAGCTGTTTCCGGATCGGTCGACGTAGTTGATCGGATTCGCCGGCGTATACGCATACTTGTGAAGCGATGGGGGATCGTGCTCCCAACCACTTACAGCATCCTGTTGAGTAAACCTTCCGCTGCTCGGATTCATGTACCGCGCCCGCAGGTAATAGAACCCCGTATTCGGATCCAGCTGCTCCCCCGTGAAGAGGAACCGATTGTCGCTCGTCATCGTCGAGGCGGGTGTGTCCAATTCCCCAAACGCCTGATAGTGATACCGGTCCGTGATCGCTCCGGTGGTGTGGGTCAGCAAGCGCGTACTGCCGAGCCCGTCAGCGTGGTAGTGGCGGGTTGAGGCCGGCGTTGCTCCGACAGCCGGGCGGTACTGGCTGATCCGGTCGTCGCCCAGCACGTACAGCGCAGCCAGGGTCTTCGTGCCGCTGCCAACCTGACTGTGCTCTTCGAGCACCTGCGCATAAGCCTGGTTCGGATCGATCAGGTAATGCGTCGTGACGGGGGTGGCACCCGTCGCGTTGGCGGTCTGCCCGATGCGGATGCCGGCGTGGTTGTAGGCGTACCGCGTGACCTCCTGGTTGGCCGCGATCAGTTCGCGCATTCGGTTGGCGTCGTCATAAACGTACTGTTCGATTCCGCCGGGGGCATCTTTCTGGGTCAGGTTGCCGGCGGAGTCATAGGTGTAGGTCGTGGTGCCCGCACCCGTGCCCGTGACGATTTCGTGGGTCAGCCGGTCGTTGTCGTCGTAGGTATACGTCGTGGTCTTGTTGACGCTGCCGGTGCGCGCTTCGCTGAGCCGGTTGCCGACCTTGTCGTAGACCCACGAAACATTGCGGCTGCCACCGCTGTTGCTGACGTATTCGGTCTTGAGTCGCTTGACCGCGTCGTAGGTGTAGACGGCCTGCGAAGCGG
>NZ_JAKJHX010000212.1 GCF_021648855.1 Tychonema litorale BBK16
ATAGAGATGAGAATGCTGCTAAAAATATAGTTCAAGTCGGGATAGGGCATTGCCATGACTCAAAACGGACACAGAGACAGAGTAAGACAACCGGGCGTTGCGTCAGTCGATGAAGTGTCAAGAATCACCGTGG
Source organism: Tychonema litorale BBK16 (assembly GCF_021648855.1). Classification (GTDB taxonomy): domain Bacteria; phylum Cyanobacteriota; class Cyanobacteriia; order Cyanobacteriales; family Microcoleaceae; genus Microcoleus. The sequence continues at coordinate 134 of NZ_JAKJHX010000212.1, forward strand.
CCCCATCCCGGTGAGTATGTCAATGCATTCATAAGTTATGCCAACTGTCAAGCAGAAAAAGTAGTGGAACGTTACAAAGACCCTATAACTACCGAAATCTGGTTTGGGATTAAGAAGTCTATTTACTGTTAACCAGGGATGAATTAGAATAGAGATAATCCCTTTCTGGGTGACGAGTATATTGCCCATGTCTTCAACTTTAGCCTCGAAAAATCAACCCCATAACCCTCCTCAAACAGGGTTGAAAATTCTGTTCAGTCGCTTGGGTATCAGGCAGAAAATCGGCTGCGGATACGCCTTGGTCATTTGTATTGCCATTTTGGGTGCTGCGACGGGACGGGGAGTGGAATCTTATTATAAACAGCAAGTTAGGGAAAAATTGGCGATCGACCGAGATAAAGCCGAAATCCTGACTAACCTCAATAATACCGCCCAGGAAGTCAGAGTTCAGCAGTTGTTGCTGCTGAGTCTGACGACAAAACCGCAAATTTTTGATCGCGAACGCTCAGACTTTCTGACTCGCGTTGCTCAGATGAGCGCACAACTGGAACAATTGCAAAACCTCCCGCCGACTTCAAATCCCGCGGTGGCTCAAGACTACCAACAGATTCAAGAGTTCGCTAAAGCCCACAATAAAATAGTCGAAGCTTACTTCCAACAAGTCCAAAAACTGTTGGGTAATGCGAAATTATCGGGTTTGAATCCGAAACAGCAGCAGGTTTTTGGGCGCAACTTGAATAATTTTGCCACTGGTGACAATGCTTTTAAACTTGAAAAATTTTCGCAGGATTCAGCTCAACTAGCTGGCAATTTTCGGGACAAAGCAGACGAGGCATTTAGAACCTACGAGAAAGCAGAAAAACTCGGAACTCTAATTCTGATCGGTTCTCTAGCGATATCAGCGGCGATCGCAGCTATGTTAGCAGCATACACCAGTGGTGCGATCGCGCGTCCCCTAGAAGCCACCACTCTCATCGCCCAGCGAGTTACCGAAGAATCCAACTTTGACTTGCAAGCACCCGTCACTACTTCCGATGAAGTAGGATTGCTAGCAATTTCGCTCAACGAACTCATTCAGCGAGTAGCAGAATATACAGAAGACTTGCAGGAAGCAAAAATAGCCGCCGAAGCCGCCAACCGCTCCAAAAGTGCATTTCTCGCCAACATGAGCCACGAACTGCGTACCCCCCTTAATGCCATCATCAACTACAGCGAAATGCTGCAAGAAGATGCTCAAGATGCCGGTTCCGAAGACTTTCTCCCCGACTTAGAAAGAATTCAAACTGCGGGCAAACATTTGCTGGATATGATTAGCGACATCCTGGACATTTCCAAAATTGAAGCCGGTCATGTCACCCTGTATTTAGAAAACTTCGACGTGGCGACAATGGTTGAAGAAGTGATGACTACGGCTCAACCGCTAGTAGAAAAAAAAGGCAATTCTTTAGCACTAAAAACTCAAGGCGAACTGGGTATGATGTACGCCGATCAGCCAAAAGTGCGACAAATTCTCCTCAATTTGCTCAGTAATGCGGCTAAATTTACTGAAGGAGGTGTGATTACAATTGGGATAGAAAGAATGAAAATTGAAAAATCCAGACCGACGAGAAAGCATAAAAATAATGATGATTCTTCCCCTGGTTCACAGTACACTGCTCAAGTTTTAGTTTTTCGAGTCAGCGACACGGGTATTGGGATGACGGACGAGCAATTGCAGCAAATATTTAAACCTTTTATTCAAGCGGATGCTTCGACTACTCGCAAGTATGGAGGTACTGGTTTGGGCTTGACAATTAGCCAACGTTTGTGTCAAATTCTGGGAGGTGAAATTAGTGTGGAAAGCCAGGATGGTAAAGGTTCTACTTTTACTGTCAGTCTCCCAGAACGGGTGATTATGCAAGTTTGAAGGAAGAAGGAAGAAGGAAGAAGGAACGATGCCGATGTTGACACGGATACACGGATTAATTCAGGATTTGACATACTCACCGCCCTAAAAGTGCGGTGATTCTTGACGCTTCACAGGGGTC
>NZ_JAKJHX010000213.1 GCF_021648855.1 Tychonema litorale BBK16
GGGTAGGGACACGGCACTGCCGTCTCCTCTATATCATTCCGGTGCAGCCGGAATTTATATCATTGCGAGTGAAGCGAAACAATCGCAATGACAAGAAATTAGGAGACAGCATTGCCGTCTCCTCCCGTGGCCCGATCGCACTTTTTGCTACAATACTCCAACTGCCAAAAGCTTCGCCGCTTCTTGCTCGTTCAATTCATCAAGTTTCTGCCAAACATTGTGCATCAATTCATCCAATCCCACTCGACTCACAGCGGAAATCGATAAAACAGGAGCTCCACTAACTTCTTGAAGTCGAGCAATCAAATTACCCATTTCTTCACTGTCGAGATCGATCGCATCTACCTTATTAAAAGCCAAAATCTGCGGTCGATTTGCCAAACCTCGTCCGTAAGCTTTCAACTCATCTCGAATTGTGACATAATTTGCGATCGGATCTTCGTCAGTCACATCAATCAAATGCAGCAGCAACCGAGTCCGTTCGATGTGTCGCAAAAACTCGTAACCCAAGCCCGCACCTTCGTGAGCCCCTTCAATTAATCCTGGAATATCTGCAAAAACCGTACCATCGCCACTAGGTTTTCTGACTACGCCCAAATTCGGGACTAAAGTTGTAAACGGATAATCGGCTATCTTAGGACGAGCCGCTGATAAAGCTGAAATTAGGGTAGATTTCCCAGCATTGGGCAAACCGATAATTCCCACTTCAGCTAATAGCTTCAATTCCAGCCGAATAAACTTGTGTTCTCCTTCCCCACCGGGCATCGCATAATCTGGAGCACGGTTAGAATTGCTCAGAAAACACTTGTTTCCCAAACCGCCTTTACCACCTTTAGCAACACAAAAAGTCTGTCCAGGTGTCACCAAATCAGCCAAAATTGCCTGAGTTTCCGCGTCATACACTACAGTACCGCAGGGAACTTCAATTGTGCGATCGTCCCCACCGGCACCGGTCATATTTTTAATCGCGCCACGTTTCCCGTTGTCGCCTTTAAAAATGCGGTTGTATTGAAAATCTAACAGCGTTTGCAGACTTTCCACCGCCACCATATACACGGAACCACCTCTGCCGCCGGTACCACCCGAAGGCCCGCCCGCTGGTATATACTTTTCTCTGCGAAAAGCTACCATACCGTCGCCGCCTTTTCCTGCTGCGACTTGAATATCTGCTCGATCGATAAATTGCATAATATGTCTATTGACTGTTGAATGTTGACTGTTTGTTAACTGGCGAATGTTAACTGTTAACCCTTGACTGTTGACTGTTAATTGTTAGTTACCAATTCCCAATGCCCAATGCCCGATGCCCAATGCCCAATGCCCAATTCCCAATGCCCAATTCCCAATTCCCAATTCCCATAATTAACAATATGACGATATATCTTCCTTACAATCATCCGCCAAATAGCAGAGAGCTCGGAATCGCATCCCCACCAACTGTTCGTAAAGTGGGTTAATCTGACACATCGCCGGAATATGGACGATTTTGCGGCCAAATAACACAACATCTCGCTCAAACGGACACTGAGGTGGAATCATTTTACAGACAAAGTGTGCCAGCTTGGGGTCGTGAATTTCCCAGCCGTCCAGCCAGTCTTTCACAGGTTGCAGCACATTGTTCTGCGAAGGTTGAGGCCGCCTTCCGATCAGGGATGATGACGGATTTCCCTCAACAGGGACTGTTGAGTGTGTGGATGGTTGTGGCTGACATTTGGTTTCTTCGATTGTCTGTCGGAGAGCTTCTATCGCTTCTGCATTTTGACCTAATGCTGTACAAAATTTGTGCAGCAACTCGTCTTCGCAGACAGAATAAGTACCGTCTGCTAAAGCTACCATAACTGCGGTTCTCAAAAAATTTTCGCCGATCGCAGTTCCTTTCCCAAACACAGCCGCTAGTTCTTCTGGGATAATGGGTTCAAAACCTGTTTCCAAAGATACGGGGTCTAATTCATCCTGACTTAGGGCGGCAATTATTTTTTGCTCATTTTCGTCAAAGTTACCGTCAGACCAAGCAATTGTCAGCAATCCGCGTAGCCAGACGGTAATTTCTTCATTGGTACAGGAAGATTTCACGTTATTCATCAGTCTTTCCACTTCGTTCAACCACTCAATTTGTTGATTTGGAAT
>NZ_JAKJHX010000214.1 GCF_021648855.1 Tychonema litorale BBK16
GTTGAGGGTGACGAGGTTTTCCAGGATTTGGTCGTCGGTGAGGGTTGGTTCCCAACCGTAGGCGGCAAATACGGCGGTGTCCAGTTCCTCGTGGATTTGTTTGAGGGTGGAGACTAGGGCTTTTTGGTTGAAGGCTTTGTCTTTGTCGTCGAGGGGTTGGGCTTGGCGGAGTTTTTCGAGGAGGTTGTACATCCCGGTGATGGTGACTTCGGGGTGAGTGGTTTGGACTCGTTTGCGGTGGCTGTCGAGTCGTTCTCCGAGTTCGCGGATGGTTTGTTTTTGGGCAGGGTTGGAGTCGGGGAAGGGGAAGCGATCAAAGCAATACGTTTTTGTATATACAGGATCATTTCCCATCCCTAATCTGCCGCCTGCCACTAAAGCCCATTGCACATGAGCTTTACTAGATAGAATACCCAAGAAATAAGAGTCGTCCAAACTTATTGTTACTAAGCTATTGTCAGGAACTACGTCTTTTTCAAACAAGAAAAACGTGCGATGTTTTGCTGTCTCCACTGTTACTATATACCTAGATAAGTTGTTCAAAGTAGATCGAAAAACTGAACGTGGCTCTCCGAATATCCACCAGTTATCGCGGTAAACTGCACGATTATTCTGATCGCGTTCAGGTTTTACACGATCGTAAATCCATTGATAAGCTTGTGGATATTTTTCAAAAACTTCTCTTTTTGTCAGCCCGAATAAATCTATGATTAGTGAGTTTCTTGATATCTGAACCAGATCGCGACCGTTAGAGTAACGAAAAACAATGTCAGGTTCAATATTTTTTGCTTCTTGAGGCGTTAGACAAAATCCCATCCCATGCAATTTAACGCCTCGATGGCAGATACCTTCATTGCTTTTTAGTAGCTTGGCACTTGTAACATCAACACCTGCTTGAAGATTGCTAAAAATTCTTCCTACATTACGCCAGCTTATTTCAACTTGATCTGCTTTTTCTTCAGGTGTTTCTCCTTCACCTTCAGAAATCAATGTTCCCAGTTGAGAAAATTTCGGAATTGTAGGATTATCCAATTCAGCTCCAGTCATAGCAATTCTGACTGCTGCCCCGCTATCTATCCAAGGATGATCGGGAATAGCAAAGTTTAATTTGAGTGGCGTTTTATGAGTCAAATGAAAATCAATAATCTTTCTTTGAAAAACTCTCCAAATGCTATTAGTTGTGATGAATCCAAATCTGTTGACTTTCCCTGTATGTGTTAGTTCTGCTGCTTTGTGCCACCAGTAAAGAACATAATCCGCAGTATCTGGTACATTCTTATAAAGTTGGCGTAATTCTTCTGCATATCCATCGCCCAATCGATCGCGAATCCTTGCATTGCCAATAAACGGCGGATTCGACACAATATAATCCGCATCCTGCCACTCGGCCGCCCTTGGATTCAAATACCGATAAATTGTGACTTGGTTTGTCGGATCGGGAATATCCTCCCCCGTCACCGGACTTTTCATCATCCGTCCGCCCCAACGAGTTCTCACCTTCCCCAACCCATCCACATCCGGTTCGATCGCATCATAGGCCAACACCGCATCCCGGCATTCAATATTGTTGTACTCCCGCAACACAGGTTCGATCGGCGGAATATCGCCAAACCGCCGAAAATGCCACTGCAAATACCCAATCCAAATCACCAAATCCGCGATCGCCGCCGCCCTAGGATTGATCTCAATTCCCAAAAACTGACTCGGATTGACTTGGGCAATATCTAACCGCAACTGCGCCGATCCGGTGACATCCTCCAAGCGCCGCAACACCTCCGACTCCAACCCTTTCAACAAATCCAACGTCACATACAAGAAATTCCCCGATCCACACGCCGGATCGAGAATCTTCACCTGTTGCAACTCCGTCAGAAATGCTTCTAAAACCGCGATCGCCTTTTTCCTTTGATTCGCAGTCGGTTCCGATTCCCCCG
>NZ_JAKJHX010000215.1 GCF_021648855.1 Tychonema litorale BBK16
CCCGCAACAGAATCGCCAAATTAAACCCCACAACTGGTGCCGCCGATGCCACCTTCAACCCCAATGCGAATGGTGGTGAGGTCAGAGCGATCGCCATAGACAGCAGCGGCAACCCCATAGTGGGCGGCTTTTTCACCAACATCGACGGCCAAGCCCGCAACAGAATCGCCAAATTAAACCCCACAACTGGTGCCGCCGATGCTGCCTTCAACCCGAATGCGAATAGTGAAGTCACAGCGATCGCCCTAGACAGCAGCGGCAACCTTATAGTGGGCGGCAATTTCACCAACATCGGCGGTAGCACCCGCAACTTTATCGCCAAATTAAACCCCACAACTGGTGCCGCCGATGCTACCTTCAACCCCAATGCGGATAGTGTAGTCTTAGCGATCGCCACAGACAGCAGCGGCAACCTTATAGTAGGCGGCTTTTTCACCAACATCGGCGGTAGCACCCGCAACAACATCGCCAAATTAAACCCCACAACTGGTGCCGCCGATCCCACCTTCAACCCCAATGCGAATAATCGTATCGATGCCATAACTATAGACAAAGCGCGCAACATCCTCTACACCCCCAACCCCAACTTCAACGGTGTAGACACCTTCCAATACACCGCCACCGACGGCGTTGTTTCCATCCCCACCACCGTCACCGTCTTAGTCAACGACTCCCCCACCCTCGACAACAGCGGCACCCCCATCCTCAACCCCCAAAACCAAAACGACAGCGCCAGCACAGGCACCCTCATCAGCACCATCATCACCAACCTCGGCGGCACAGGCATCATCGATCCCAACGCCAGCGCCTTACAAGGTATTGCCATCACCAACCTCGACACCACTAACGGCACTTGGCAATACACCACCAACGGCACAACCTGGAATAACGCCCCAGCCGTTTCCCCCACCAACGCCTTACCCCTAGCCAGCAACCCCAACACCAGCCTCAGATTTGTACCCAACCCAGGTTTCAACGGCACTGTCACCAACGCCATCACCTTTGCCGCCTGGGATCAAATCACCGGCATCAATGGCACTATCGCTAACTACACCGCAGACAGAATCACCAACACTACCTCCAGCGTATTCAGCAGTGCAACAGAAACCGCCAACATCACCGTTAATCCCTTACCCACCATTACCAGCGTCAGCGCAGCCACCCCAAACGGGACTTACGGTATCGGCACAAACATCGACATCACCGTTCAATTCTCTGCAATAGTCAACGTTACCAATACACCGCAACTAACTTTAGCAGGTGCAACACCTGTGGCTAATTATCTCTCAGGTACCGGCACCAACACTCTCACTTTTCGCTACACAATTGCAGCCGGAGATAACACTCCCGACTTAGACTATTTTTCTACCACCGCCCTATCTTTAAGCGGCGGTACGATTAAGAATGCCACCAATGGTGATGCCATCTTAACATTGCCAACTCCCGGTACAGCCAACTCATTGGGTGCCAACAAAGCTTTAGTTATCGAAACCGTTGCCCCCACCATTACCAGTGTCACCTCTACTACTACTGACGGTAGTTACGGCACAACTGGCAACATCAACGTCACCGTCAATTTCAGCGAAGCAGTTACTTTAGCCGGCGGTAACATGACTGTTGCCTTAGATACAGGCGGCACTGTCACCATTGCACCTTTCACCGGCACATCTGCTGTCGGCACTTATACTCCAGCCACCGGACAAAATAGCGCGGATCTCAACTCAACTGGGCTCACTTTAGCAGTCGGTGCAACCTTGAGAGATGCTGTGGCAAATAATGCAACATTAACTATTCCTGCGGGACAGTCTTTAGCTGATAGCAAAGCCATAGTTGTAGACACCGTTGCACCAACAGTAGCCCTAACATCAACATCCCCAACCACCACAAACGCACCATTTC
>NZ_JAKJHX010000216.1 GCF_021648855.1 Tychonema litorale BBK16
CCGAAAATAATATTGTAGGGACACGGCACTGCCGTCTCCTAATTTCCGCCACTAACAATTCCGATGCTACCGGATTTGATATGAATTGAATTTTCAGGGGATTTCTATAGTATTTTTGGAAAAAAGGCACTTTTATCCTCAACCTTATGATCAGACTTCTCAAGCAACTCTTTAGTTGGAGAAAATGTCTCCAACCTTTGGCGGGGGCGATCGCGATCGCCCTAATCGCGTCCCAGATAGCTGTGTTACCCGCATTAGCGACTGGTGTGTACGAATTACCGATGTTGTCGGCGGACGATCGCACTTGGGTTTGGGACAAAGGCGATGTGCTCAGCCGCAGCAGCGAAAGCACGATTACCAGCGTCCTCGAAAACCTGGAAACCCAAACAGGGAAACAAGTTCGGTTTGTCACCATTCACCGCTTAGACTACGGCGAAACGACTACCTCTTTCACCAAGCAACTGTTTGAACAGTGGTTTCCCACCACAGAAGACCAGACCAATCAAATTTTACTGGTTCTCGACACTGTTACCAACAGTGCGGCAATTCTCACCGGAGAAGGCGTGAAATCGCTGCTAACCGATGAAATTGCCCTGAGTGTGGCTGGGGAAACCGTGCAAGTGCCGCTGCGGGAAGGTAACAAGTACAATGAGGCCTTGACTGCTGCTAGCGATCGCCTCGCGACAGTTTTGTCTGGCCAACCCGATCCAGGTGCTCCTGAAGTTGTTGACAATACTCAAGTTGAAGGCACATTTAAAAAGGCTGAGGAAACAGATCAAGGTAATGCCACAACGATCGTAGTTGTTCTGTTGGTATTGGCAACAGTGATTCCGATGGTGACTTATTTCTGGTATCAAGGTTTTTCGTGATCTGTTCCTATTTTTTCAAGCGACTTTGGCAGGTTGTACTAATCTTGAATGTATTCTCGATCGCTCAATAAGGCAATTTCTGCCCGTACAAATTCCCGTCCCAAATAAGCCGCGTGATCTAACATTGTCACCGGATTGGGGCGGGTTTCTTCTAGGATTTTGACGCAAAGTTCTTTGGCGGTTCTGGCGGTGAAAAGTGTAGCCTCAGCGCGTTCTACTTTGCCGCGGGCGGGGATGGGTTTGCCGGTTTCGGGATCGATGGCGAGGCCTCTATCGTCGATGATGTTGGTGAAGTGTTTGGCGCAAATTAAGCTGGTTTCGCGATCGAGGTAGATGATGAAGTAGCCGCCTGGATCGAGGTCGATGTGGCGTTTAGATAGGTTGTCATCGATGGCGGTGAGGTTGTCCAATGTTTGACTCATGGTTGGTGAAAGCAAGTAGATAATGGCTGTATTTTGTTCTGCTATTTCTAGTTTAGTTGGCTATGGGGCAAGTTTGCGAGTTTTTGGGCGATCGGGATTCTACCCGATATCTGTAGACACGGCAATGCCGACAAGGGGTTCTGCGACTTTTAAGGATTGGTATAACTTACATCTTGCACCACTCTCAATTAGCCTTCTATGGACGGGCAGGATGCCCATCCCACAAGAAAATTCACTCTTTGTGGAACAGGCATCTTGCCTGTTGCTGATAATAGTGCAAGATGTAATACCAATTTAATGTGAAGTTGCACATATCTCGATCCCCCTAAATCCCCCTTA
>NZ_JAKJHX010000217.1 GCF_021648855.1 Tychonema litorale BBK16
CTCGAATTAAATCCGTCCTATAAGGACAGGGCTTTAAACCCAGCTTTTTGGTAAAATTATACAATGAAAATCGGAATAGCTGTATTGGGGGCTGGGCGCTGGGGAGTTAATCTAATTCGCAACTTTCTCGAACATCCTGACAGCGAGGTTTTAGCGATCGTAGACCCGAACCCAGATTCATTGGCAGCAGTCAAAAAACAGTTTAATTTCAATGAAAATGTAATTTTAGCTGGTGATTGGGCTCAAGTGCAAGAATTGCCAGGGCTGGAAGCTGTGGCGATCGCCACACCGGCCTCCACCCACTACACCCTGACAGCAGCAGCACTGAAAAGTGGCTACCACGTTTTGGTAGAAAAACCGCTCGCCCTCAGCAACAGTGAAGCCATAGAACTCTGTCAGTTAGCCGAAAAACAGCAGCGACAACTTTTCGTCGATCACACTTATCTATTTCATCCAGCAGTCGATCGGGGCCAAAGCATTATTCAACAACATCAACTGGGGAAATTGCGCTACGGTTACGCCCAGCGCACGCATCTTGAACCCGTGCGACATGATGTTGATGCTCTGTGGGACTTAGCAGTTCACGATATTGCTATTTTCAATACCTGGCTTGAACAAACCCCAATTCAAGTAAGGGCGATCGGTACTGTATTTCAGAAGGAAGAAAGCCCTTCGACGGAGTTTATCCTGAGCGAAGTCGAAGCGCTCAGGGAACGCTTCAGGAAGAAGGAAGAAGGAATACAAAATGCAGTTTCTCCTACAATTTTCGGACTAAATCCTTTAGAAGGACTAGCAGATTTGGTCTGGGTAACGCTCACCTACCCAGACGGATTTCAAGCATTCATTCACCTGTGCTGGCTAAACCCCGACAAACAAAGACGCTTAACAATTGTTGGCAGTTTAGGAACCTTGATTTTTGATGAAATGTCACCAGAAGCGCCCCTAATCTTACAGCGAGGCAATTCAGATATTGCAGGCGATGAAAAAAGTTTGAGCTGCCCCATAACGGCCCAGTCAACTCTAATCAAAAGTCGCGAAGTATTGAGCTTAGAACCAGTAGAACCGCTACGTCAAGTGTGCGATCGCTTCCTCAACTGCATTCAAACAAATACCCCCTGCCCGACCTCTTCCGGCTCTGCATCTGTCCAATTAATCTGCATTCTCAGCGCTTTGAGTAAATCCCTCCAACTCGATGGACAAATCATAAATGTTAGCCCATAATTCACCGATCGCTCCTAACCTTTAAACATGGCATTTTCCTTGAGCGATTCCTGATTTTCAACATAAGAATTGGACTGCTGAGTAATAGGCAAAGAAATTACTACAGTAGCACCTTGATTTATACCTTCACTGTGCAGTGTAATGCTCCCTCTCATAGATTCCATGATCTTCCGAGAAATAGCCAAGCCCAAGCCGTTGCCGCCAAATTTCCGAGTCGTAGAGCCGTCACCCATTACAAAAGGTTGAAACAATTTCTGCTGTTGCTCAGGATCGATACCAATTCCCGTATCTTTAACAGTCACGACCACCCATTCACTGTCAGCGCTAAGACTTGTCGTAGCTTCTGGTAAATTTACGTTGACAACATCAGGATTTTTGTTTTTGTTAGATTC
>NZ_JAKJHX010000218.1 GCF_021648855.1 Tychonema litorale BBK16
GCTTGGCCTCGGACTTGGCAGTGCCGTGTCCCTACAATTGATCGCGGTAGGGACACGGCACTGCCGTCTCCTCCGTCTCTTCTTTTAATTTTTGTTTTTCAAACGCCGATCGGTTTCCATTTTGGATAAAATCAAATGACTCAATCTTTGCAAAATCCAGTCGATCGCGATCGCAATATTCCATCTACTTCTGCCCCGAACAATAGCACGATCGAGATTAAAAAACTGTACAAATATTATGGCAAAATTATCGCACTTAAGGGGATTAACCTAGAAGTAAACCGGGGAGAATTATTCGGGTTGATTGGCCCCGATGGTGCTGGCAAAACTACTGTTTTTAATATTCTCGGTGGCGTGATGGAAGCAACGGCTGGGGAAGCGCAAATCCTCAAATTGCCGGCCAGAGATGCCCGCAACTATACGGGATATCTTACCCAACAATTCTCTCTTTATCCTGACCTCAGTGTTGAGGAGAATATTAATTATAGTGCTGGATTGCGGTTAGTACCAGAAAATCAGCTAGAAATGCGACGTAGTAAGTATCTGAAATTGATGCAATTGGATAAATTTTGCGATCGCCTTGCCGGTCGTCTTTCTGGTGGTATGAAACAGAAATTAGCCCTTTGTTGTGCGCTGATTGCTGAGCCCCAAGTGTTGTTGCTAGATGAACCAACTACGGGAGTTGATACCATTGCCCGTCGCGAGTTTTGGGATATTTTGGCGGGATTAACTGCCCAGGGAATTACGGTTGTTGTCGCTACTCCTGATTTAGATGAGGCAGAAAGGTGCGATCGCGTGGCTTTGATTTACGACGGGCAGATTCAGCAAATTGGCAGTCCGACAGCGCTTAAATCCGCTCTAGGGCTGCAACGGTTGGTGATTCGGACACCGGAGTTAGTCAAAACTGAACAAGCTTTATTGCCGTTAGTCAATCAGGAACAGATTGCTGATGTCGCGACTTATGGCGATCGCATTGAAGTCCTAGTCAAAGATGCCAAACAAGGCGAAATCCTAGTACGCGATCGATTAACTCAGCAGTCAAAAACCAGCGATGACAAGATTGACATTCAGTCGGAAAAGCCCACCCTAGAAAACGTATTCACAACCCTACTACGCCAAAAAGGGGGAGTTCCCGAATTTGTGCCATTTCCGCGATCGCAAACCGTAGCTTCAAAACCCAACAAGAAACAAGAAATAACCCAAAATCCTACCATCGCCATCTGTGCTAGTAATCTCAACCGAATTTTTGGTGCTTTTCATGCAGTGGTAAACCTCAACTTAGACCTTCATTATGGCGAAGTTTATGGACTATTAGGCGCAAATGGTGCGGGCAAAACTACCACGATCAAAATGCTGTGTGGACTATTACCAATCAGTTCTGGAAAAATCTCCATTGCTGGAGAAACAGGCAATCTGCGAAGTGCTCAACTGCGACAAAAAATTGGCTACATGAGTCAAAAGTTTACCCTTTACGATGACCTGACAATTCTCGAAAACCTACAGTTTTATAGTGGAGTCTATGGCATTCCCCCCAAACAGCGACAGGAAAAGATTCGCTGGGTACTCTCAATTTGTGGCTTAGAAAA
>NZ_JAKJHX010000219.1 GCF_021648855.1 Tychonema litorale BBK16
CTCGATCACGTCGCCGACATAGCCGGCATCTTCCAGCGCCTTCCACGACGCTTCCAGGAACAGCCGCTGCTGCGGGTCCATGTAGGTCGCTTCGACGCCGGAAATGTTGAAGAACGGCGCATCGAACCGGTCCATGTCGGCAATGGCGCCGGGACGCATCGTCGCGCTGTCGCCTTCCTCGAGCAGATCGGTGCCGCGTGCCAGGTGCTCCCACAGCTGCGCCGCGTCTTCCGAACGCGGATAGCGCGCACTCAGGCCGACGATGGCGATCGGCTCCGGCCGTCCCACAGGAACGTTGAGCGCCGGCGCGAACGGGGCCGCAATGGAAGACGTCCACGGCAGCGGCGGCGCGATCGCGGCGGGCTCGTCGCCGCGACCGTCATCCGCCGGCACAGCCGTGTCGTCGTCCCCCAGCCGATGCACGGCCAGGATGTGCGCAGCCAGCTTCGCCACCGTGCGGTAATCGAACAGCACGGTCGCCCGCAGCTCGATCCCCAGCCGCTCGGCGATCAGCCGCACCGCGTTCACCCCGAGAATCGAATCCAGGCCGTAGTCGGCGAACGGTTCGTCCACGTCCACCCGATCCGGCGACAGCTTCAGCGTCACCGCGATCGCCTCGGCAATGGTTCTGCGCACCTGCGCTTCACGCTGCTCGTCGACCGCCCGGCCTTCACTGCGCCGCACCGCCGTCGACACGCGCGCCGTCACGGTGTGCAGCGGCGTCGCCGCTGCCACGCGAATCATGCCGTCGCTCTGCCCCACCACCACCTGCTGGCCCAGCCCATGCGCCGCCTGCGCCGGGAACTGCACCGCGCGGAACCCCTCGCCTTCCATCACCCGCTGCCACGACGCCGGCGACAACGCCGGCGTGCCGGCTATGCGCACCGCCTCGTCCTCGAACCGCCACCAGCCGTCCAGCAGTCCGAACGTCAGATGCGTATACAGGCTGAACTGGCTGATCTCGTTGAGCACCAGCAGCCCGCCGCTCCTGAGCAGCGCCTTCGCGTGGCGCAGCGTCACGCCCATGTCGCGCGTCGCATGCAGCACATTGGCCGCAATCACGATGTCGTAGCTGCCCGGCACGATCGCCTGGCCTTCCAGCGCCTGCTCCACGTTGAACAGCTCGCAGCGAAGGTACGGCACCTGGGCACCGAAGCGCTCCTGCGCATGCATCAGGAACGAACGCGAAATATCGGTGTACGCATATTCCTGGATCGACGCCGCCTGCGAGCGCAGACGCTCGAATACCACCTGGCTCGTGCCGCCCGTGCCCGCACCGATCTCGAGGATCCGCACGCGACACTGCGGATCACGCTGACGCTGACGCTCGATCCCTGCCGCAACCACCTGGGCCACCACGCCGTTGTAGTAGTCCGCCAGCGTATTGCGGCCGTACACACCTTCGAGCCGGCTCATGCCCGAATCCGGGAACACGATCTCCGTCGCCAGGCGGCGCCCGTCCAATATCTCCGGCAATGCGGCCAGGGTCGCTTCGATCAGGCCGGTCTGCGCAGCCAGGTCCGCATCCGTGCGACAGCGCTCGCACCAGGCCTGCCACGACGCATCCACCGCCGCCGCATC
>NZ_JAKJHX010000220.1 GCF_021648855.1 Tychonema litorale BBK16
CAATTCCCAATTCCCAATTCCCAATTCCCAATTCCCAATTCCCAATTCCCAATTACCAATTACTAACTAAACGGAGTTCCAAATTATGCCTATTGGTGTGCCAAAAGTTCCATACAAAATGCCGGGGGGTTATGATACTCAGTGGATCAATATCTACGATCGCCTTTACCGCGAACGGATTATATTCTTGGGTAGAGATGTTGATGATGAAATTGCCAATCAAATCATCGCTGTAATGCTTTATCTGGATTCGGAAGATTCCGGTAAGGATATTATTTTGTACATCAATTCCCCAGGCGGATCGGTAACGGCAGGTATGGCTATTTTTGATACCATGCAGCATATTAAATCGGATGTGGTGACGATTTGTGTGGGCTTGGCTGCTTCGATGGGTTCTTTCCTGCTAGCTGCTGGTGCCAAGGGCAAACGGTTAGCTTTGCCTCACTCGCGAATTATGATTCACCAACCTTCTGGTGGCGCGCGGGGACAAGCTACGGATATTCAGATTGAGGCTAAGGAGATTCTCCGATTGCGCCACCAACTCAATGGTATCTATGCTAAAAATACCGGGAAGGCGATCGAGAAAATCGAAAAAGACATGGATCGGGACTATTTCATGTCGGCTGATGAAGCGATGGAATATGGTTTGATCGATCGCGTGATTGACGAACGTACTTAAACTGTTGACAGTTGACGGTTGACAGTTGACAGTTTTCAACGGTTTAAATCTCCACCCTAAAACAGTTTTTGGCAGAATCTTTACATTTAAAGGTTCTGCCATCTTTAATGGTACTATTAACGCTCATTTATGCTAGATGGACATTGCAGATTATTACAGACAGTTAGGACTCAGATCTGGTGCGAGTTTGCCGCAGGTTAAGGCTGCTTATCGGCAGCTAGCAAGACAGTATCACCCCGATGTGAATCCGGGAGACGAAGCAGCTAAGAGTAAGTTTATTACGATTACTGAGGCTTATAAGTTCCTGGTGAATATTGCTCCCTCCGATGGGGCGGAGTCAAAAGTGCCGAATTCTACTCAGCAGCAGACGGTGGCAAAAACTCAGCAGCAGACGGTGAAGGTGTCTAAGAAACCGTCGCCAACTCAAAATAGCCAGGAGTTTTCGGCTGCGGAAGAGAAGTTAAAGCAAGATGCTTATTCGCAATTACAGCAGTTGTTGAAGTATCAGAGGTTCCCACGGGCGATCGCACTTGTGGAAGGTTTGGCACAACGGATTCCTGATGATGCGGAAGTTCGTCAATGGCAGGCGATCGTTTATCAGCGTTGGGGACGGTATTTGATCGGAGAAAAGCAGGTTGATAAGGCGAGAATTTATTTGAAAAAGGCTGTGAAAACTGACCCTCACAATCGATCTTTATGGGCAGAAGTTGAGCGAGATTTTCGCAGGTTAGAACAGATTTATTAATTGTTGACACTCCCGGGCCTGAAGGCGTGGGGATTCTTGGATCAATCAGTCAACTTG
>NZ_JAKJHX010000221.1 GCF_021648855.1 Tychonema litorale BBK16
TCAACCGGAACCAGAACCAGTTGCAGAAATAGAAGATGCGATTATCGTACATTCTGAATCTGAACCAGAACCAGTTGCAGAAATAGAAGATGCGATTATCGTACATTCTCAACCTGAATCAGAACCGATTGCAGAAATAGAAGATGCGATTATCGTACATTCTCAACGGGAACCAGAACCGATTGCAGAAAGACTAAAGTCCATCGGTGATGTTGAACCCGAATTACAACCAGTAGCAGATTTTCTGGAAATTGTAGAAAAGCAAGAGTTGATTGACTATTCTCAGCCAGAATCGGTTGTAGAAACGGAACAGTCCCTTGAATATTCTCAACCAGAACCAGAACCTGTTGTCAGAAATCGCCAAACTAAAAAAAGGCAACAACCGATTAGCGATGCTTCGCCCGAAGAATCACCTGTCACTAAAAAGCGACAAATAGAAAGAAAGCAACAGGCTACAGACGACAGCGAAATCCCCCCCGCTGGCGACGCAGAATGAAAGTGCATCGATGCCCAATTCCCAATTCCCAATTCCCAATGTTAGTAATGATTAGTAATATTGTCGCGATTTATCGCAAGGAACTACAAAGCTATTTTGCCTCGCCATTAGCTTATGCAATCGCAGCAGTTTTTTGGCTGATTACCGGCTACTTTTTAATAGCCATTCTCCTCGCCCCCGACGGATTAATTCCCCAAATTACCCAGCGAGACCAAGCGGGAATCACCGAACCTCCCATCGACGTTGCTTACGAATTTCTGCAACTATTTCTGCGAATTATGGGTTCTCTTTCATTGTTCGTATTACCGGCACTTTCGATGGGACTTTATGCAGAAGAACGTAAGCGAGGCACATTAGAACTATTAGCCACATCGCCCTTAACCAACTGGGCAGTTGCTACCGGAAAACTCCTCGGTGTTTTAACATTTTACACCACCATGTTGCTGCCATTGCTTGCTTGCGAGGCGATCGCGCTCAGTTCCTCAACCCCTCCCGTACCCCCCGCCGTTCTCCTGCTAGGACACGGCGGCTTAATCTTGCTAGCAGCGGCAGTATTGTCCCTAGGAATGTTTATTTCCTCCCTCACAGACAGCACAATTTTATCAGCCATCCTTACCTTCGCTCTAGTATTATTTCTGTGGGTGATCGATGCAGCCGCAGTCGGTATCGGTGGCCCCTTCGGAGCAGCATTAGGACAGTTGTCCCTATTAACACACTATACAAATCTTGTCAAGGGAGTTTTCGACACCAGCAGTTTAATTATGTTTGCAAGTTACATTATTTTAGGAGTATTTCTCACCGCCCAATCTATCGATGCCTTGCGCTATCAGCGTTCTTAAAAAAATGGGCATAGGGCAGAGGCCATTCCCAATTCCCAATTCCCAATTCCCAATTCCCAATTCCCAATTCCCAATTCCC
>NZ_JAKJHX010000222.1 GCF_021648855.1 Tychonema litorale BBK16
TTGGGAATTGGGAATTGGGAATTGGGAATTGGGAATTGGGAATTGGGAATTGGGAGTTGGGAATTGGGAATTGGGAATTGGGAATTGGGTATCGAGTATCGGGTATTGGGTATTATTCATTAAAAAACTATTGAATAACTAATTAGGGTAGAAACTACTAGCCATTAACCTTTAATTACTACTCATCCCCCCATGCCCCATGCCCTATGCCCTATGCCCTATGCCCTATGCCCCATTCCCAAATTAGATAACTCCCGCAGCAAGGGGTTTCGCCAATTCTTCCGAACTTTCCAGAACGCGATCGATCAAACCGTATTCTTTAGCTTCATAAGGGGTCATGTACAGCAATCGATCCATATCCTTAGTAATTTTGTCGATCGGCTGACCTGTACAGTTAGAAAAAATCTCCAGCATCGTCGCTTTATTGGCCAAGACTTCCTTAGCCCGAATCTGAATATCCGTTGCTTGACCCCGCGCGTAAGCCTTGGGTTGGTGTAACACAATCGAAGCGTGGGGCAAACTCGCCCGAAAGCCCTTTGTACCAGCCGCTAACAGCATCGCAGCCATGCCGATGGCAGAACCTAGACAAATGGTGTGGACGGGCGGCTTAATGTACCTAATCGTGTCGCAGATCGCAAAAGCTTCCGTTTCAAAGCCGACCGGTTCGCCACTGTAATTAGAAGTACCTGTAGAGTTGATATAGATTTTGATCGGCTTCTCTGGGTCTTCGTACTGCAAGAACAGGAGTTCAGCGATAATCAGTTCTGTTACCGCCGGCACCAGAGGCATACCCAGATAAACGATCCGCTCTTTCAGCAACAGGGAAGGTAAATCGGGAGGGGGAGTTCGAGAGTTGCCCTCTCCGTAGTATTGCGATTGCATTGCTTTAATGGGTATGTTCATCTTTAGTTTTTTTTTGCCTGGGGACACCCACCATACTTCGGCTACGCTCAGCTTAAGTAGCTTTACTCAGCTTGAGGGCATCGAAGTAAGGAGGGCAGATAGCGGTCACTGAGCGAAGTCGAAGTGTTCCTCGACGGAATTGGGTTGTTGACCAAGAAATTGGGATACAAGCCCCGTCCTTCTAGGACGGCTTTTCTTGATCTCTAATATACTCCTTTAAGACCTCCAATGGTGTGCCGCCAACAGAAACCGCAAAATAACACGGTCTGCGAAATTATTCCAAGGAAATCAAAGAGAAGCTAAAGAATGCTATTAACAAACCTGTACAAGACGTGGCAAGATTAAACAAAGAAATCCAGTGTTGAGGTCGAACAATGCTTTTATCCATCAAAACAAAGCTAAAACTAAACAAGAGTCAAGCAAGGGTTATGAGCAAACACGCTGGCATAGCGAGGTTTACTTATAATTGGGGACTGGCGACTTGGAGTA
>NZ_JAKJHX010000223.1 GCF_021648855.1 Tychonema litorale BBK16
TACTCTTAGCCGCGTCGCCCAAGCCACAGGCATTAAACCCGCTCTGATCTATATCAGCTTTGTACCCAAAGGTTCAACCGTCCCTCCCGACTACACCAGTTCGTCCATATTGCGCGTGGAACAGCAAATTCAAGCCAGCGAGGAACTAGAACTAATGGTGGTAACACCTTCAGGCGAACCCGTTCGCGTGCGGGTAGCGCAAACCTCCCGCACCGAAGTAATGGCAGTAGTTAAGAGATTTCACAATGAAGTGACTAATCCGGTAAAGCGCAATACTAAAAGTTATTTGCCTTTTGCTCAGCAGCTTTATCGGATGATCGTAGCGCCGATCGAATCCCAGCTACAAGCGCAAGGCATTAACAACTTATCCTTTATCTCAGATCAGGGGATGCGATCGATACCAATGGCCGCCCTGCACGACGGCAAAGGCTTTCTGATTGAGCGTTACAGTATCGGTTCGATTCCCAGTCTCAGTTTGACCGATACCAGCACCGGCAGTTTCAAAAATACCCAACTTCTGGCAATGGGGGCCTCGCAATTTGCAGATTTGAGTCCTTTACCTGCGGTGGAAATAGAGGTATCCACGATCACTCAGCAGGAGTGGCCCGGCAAGTCTTTCTTGAACCAAGCTTTCACTCTGGCAAATTTGAAATCCCAGCGCCAGCAGCAGCCCTTTGGCATGATTCACCTTGCTACCCACGCCGAATTTAGGTCGGGAGACCCCAGCAATTCTTTTATTCAATTGTGGGATACTAAATTGCGGTTAGATCAGTTGCGACAAATGAATTGGCACAGCCCGCAAGTTGAACTTTTGGTTTTGAGTGCTTGCAGAACTGCTGTGGGCGATCGAGATGCAGAGTTGGGCTTTGGCGGTTTAGCCGTGCAATCAGGTGTGAAATCGGCTCTGGCTACTCTCTGGTATGTTAGCGACGAGGGGAGTTTGGGATTGATGTCCGAGTTTTACAGCCAGTTAAGAAATGCTCCGATTAAGGCAGAAGCCTTGAGACAAGCGCAATTAGCGATGTTGCGCCAAACCGTCCGCATAGAAGGGGGGATGCTGCACACTTCTACTGGAAACATCTCACTGCCGCCAGAATTGGCAAACACACGTAATCCAAATTTCTCTCATCCCTATTATTGGTCTGCTTTTAGAATGATTGGCAATCCTTGGTAGATGCAGAGGACACGGCAGTGCCGTTTCCCTACGCCAGATTAATGGTAGGGAGACGGCA
>NZ_JAKJHX010000224.1 GCF_021648855.1 Tychonema litorale BBK16
TATAACATAAAGCCGTCCTGAAAGGACGGGGCTTTAGACCCAGTTTCTTGGTAAAAATTATCGAATAGAATCTTTAACTACTCGCGACAAAATCTATATAATACACCATTATTCAGTGGCTTTGTGCTAAAAATGCAAAT
Organism: Tychonema litorale BBK16; assembly: GCF_021648855.1. Taxonomy (GTDB): domain Bacteria; phylum Cyanobacteriota; class Cyanobacteriia; order Cyanobacteriales; family Microcoleaceae; genus Microcoleus. Next base: position 141 of record NZ_JAKJHX010000224.1, read on the forward strand.
TTACTTTTTTTGGGGAGAAGACGACTTTGCCATGGGGCAAGCTGTGAGAAGTTTACGCCAAACTGCCGTCGATCCCAACTGGGCTAGTTTTAACTATGACAAAATTATCGCCGATCGCGCGGAGGCTGTGGTCGAAGGACTCGATCGAGCTTTGACACCACCCTTTGGTACCGGCAGTCGTTTTGTCTGGCTGGCCAATACCACTCTCACCCAGCAGTGTTCTCCAGAACTGTTGGCCCAATTGGAACGGACTCTGCCAGTTATTCCCGACTCAAGCGTGCTGCTGTTGACATCGGTCAAAAAACCCGACAGTCGCCTCAAGTCTACCAAGTTACTCGTCAAGTCCGCCCAAGTGCGGGAGTTTTCGCCGATTCCGCCTTGGAATGACAAAGAATTAGCCCAACGGGTGCGTCAAGTCGCTGGGGAAATGGGTGTAAAGTTGACCGCCACGGCGATCGAATTTTTGGCAGAATCGATCGGTAGCGACACTCGACAGTTATACAGCGAACTCGAAAAATTGCGACTGTTTGCAGGGAACCGCAGTCAACCTTTGACCCCGGAAGATGTGGGCAAATTGGTCAACTCTCACGCCCAGAATACTTTCCAACTAGCCGATGCAATTCGCCAAGGAAATACCGAGGAAGGTTTGGATTTATTAGCGGGTTTAACCGGCCGCAACGAGCCTGGATTAAGGATTGTGGCAGGATTGACGGGTAAGTTTCGGATTTGGTTGTGGGTCAAGGCAATGATCGAATCGGGCGATCGGGATGATAAAATTGCTCAAGCTCTAGACCTCGGCAATCCCAAACGAGTATACTACTTTCGCCAAGAAGTCAAAAACGCTAGCTTAGAAAAACTCCAAAAAACCTTACCTTTACTGCTAGAATTGGAAGCCTCTTTGAAGCGGGGGCGAGAAGAAAAATCAACCCTCCAAACCAAAGTTATAGAACTTTCTAGCTTGTTTCGCTAACTGACAAAAAGTGAATTGTTAATTGTTATCTGAGTGAAGCCATTCACTTTCTCCTGCAATTGACATACTCCCCGACAAACAGGCGCGGGGATTCTAATTCATGGTTCACAG
>NZ_JAKJHX010000225.1 GCF_021648855.1 Tychonema litorale BBK16
GAAGAGAAGCGATTCACCGAAACGCGCGCTGAACCTAGAAAAAAGAATAGTTTGAAAGCTTAAAGCAATATTACCTCGTCAAAAAAATAGAAGATAGAGAGAGAAAGCGAAAGCCTGACCTCAATATCGCAAACAACGAGAAAAAAGTCAAGGTAAAAAGGAAGGAATTTGGTTAATAGCCAAATCCATCTAAAAAGACCTTGATGTAGAGCTAAAAAAACAATCCAACACGGAGAGTTTGATCCTGGCTCAGGATGAACGCTGGCGGTCTGCTTAACACATGCAAGTCGAACGGAATCTTCGGATTTAGTGGCGGACGGGTGAGTAACGCGTGAGAATCTACCTTCAGGACGGAGACAACAGTTGGAAACGACTGCTAACCCCCGATGTACTGAAAAGGCAAATATTTATAGCCTGAAGAAGAGCTCGCGTCCGATTAGCTAGTTGGAGAGGTAAAAGCTCACCAAGGCGACGATCGGTAGCTGGTCTGAGAGGACGATCAGCCACACTGGGACTGAGACACGGCCCAGACTCCTACGGGAGGCAGCAGTGGGGAATTTTCCGCAATGGGCGAAAGCCTGACGGAGCAAGACCGCGTGGGGGAAGAAGGCTCTTGGGTTGTAAACTCCTTTTCTCTGGGAAGAACAAAATGACGGTACCAGAGGAATCAGCATCGGCTAACTCCGTGCCAGCAGCCGCGGTAAGACGGAGGATGCAAGCGTTATCCGGAATGATTGGGCGTAAAGCGTCCGCAGGTGGCAGTTCAAGTCTGCTGTCAAAGACCGGGGCTCAACCTCGGAAAGGCAGTGGAAACTGAACAGCTAGAGTATGGTAGGGGCAAAGGGAATTCCTGGTGTAGCGGTGAAATGCGTAGAGATCAGGAAGAACATCGGTGGCGAAGGCGCTTTGCTGGACCATAACTGACACTCAGGGACGAAAGCTAGGGGAGCGAATGGGATTAGATACCCCAGTAGTCCTAGCCGTAAACGATGGATACTAGGTGTTGTCTGTATCGACCCGGACAGTGCCGTAGCTAACGCGTTAAGTATCCCGCCTGGGGAGTACGCACGCAAGTGTGAAACTCAAAGGAATTGACGGGGGCCCGCACAAGCGGTGGAGTATGTGGTTTAA
>NZ_JAKJHX010000226.1 GCF_021648855.1 Tychonema litorale BBK16
CACGTAGTGACCACCCGGCTGCGCCAGCGCACGTTCCCACAGCGCCACACCCTGCGCCGTCGTCAGCGCCTGCTGACCGCTGGCCTGCAAATACAGCTTCGTCGACGATGCATCGCCCACCTGCATCCCGCCGGCTTCCCACAGCGGCCACGCGATCGCGATGCGCTTGCATCCCGGGGGCGCCTCGACGTACTGCGCATACGCCAGCTCGAATCGGTTGCCCATCGCATAGTCGCCGCCGCCGAAGTCGCCCAGCAGCGCCGCACTCGAACTGAAGTAGCACACGAAGCGCAGCGGCTGTCCGGCCAGCACCTCATCCAGCACCTGCGTGCCGCGCACCTTCGGCGACAGCACCGCCGCGAAACTCTCGGCCGACTTCTGTGCCAGCGTCTGCGCATCCGCCACGCCGGCCGCGTGGATCACCCCATCGATCCGGCCGAACCGCGCCACCGCCTGCGCCACGCCCGCGCGCATCGCCGTCGCGTCGGTGACGTCGGCGACCACGTACAGCAGTTCGCCGCCGTCGCGATTCCACATCTTTAATTGTTCAATGTTCGCCACGTCGGGTTCGCGACGGCCGCTCAACACCACCTTGGCGCCGTAGCGCTGCAACAGGTGCTGCGCGATCACCGCGCCCAGCCCGCCGGCACCGCCGGTGATCCAGTACACCCCGCCCGCCGTCAGGCCGCTGTCGCCCTCCACCAGCGCGCATTCCTCCACGCGCAGCTCATGGCGCGCATCGCCGTCGTAGCACACGCTGCCCATCGATTCGGCACACAGTTCCCGCCACGCGCGCTGCGCCCACTGCTGCATGCCCGCCGCATCCTGCAACGCACCGCGCTGCAGCAGCACCGCCGTTGTCAGCTGAGGCACCAGTACCCGCAGCGACCGCGCGATCCCGATCCACGATTCCGCATGACAGCGCGACAGCGCATCGTCGTACACCGCGCCGATCAGCAGGCGCTCTGCCCGCAGACCCGAGGCAAGCAGGCCCTGGATCAGATGAAGAAGCTCGCGCCAGTCGGTTTCGTTCGCCG